>NZ_JAGDEZ010000005.1:0-88915 GCF_017498305.1 Pseudomonas sp. OA65 | reverse complement strand
GTTCAGTTGGCATTGATGTTGGATGTGCTGCCGTCTTCGCGAGCAAGCCCGCTCCCACAGGGATGTGGGGGGAGTGTGGGTTTTGCGATCGCAGGAGAACCGGTGTGGGAGCGGGCTTGCTCGCGAAAGCGGTGGTTCAGTTGGCATTGATGTTGGATGTGCTGCCGTCTTCGCGAGCAAGCCCGCACCCACAGGGATGTGGGGGGAGTGTGAGTTTTGCGAACGCAGGAGAACCGGTGTGGGAGCGGGCTTGCTCGCGAAAGCGGTGGTTCAGTTGGCATTGATGTTGGATGTGCTGCCGTCTTCGCGAGCAAGCCCGCTCCCACAGGGGGATGTGGAGTGAATGTGGATTTTGTGTTCAGCGCAGAATAAATGTGGGAGCGAGCCTGCTCGCGAAGAGGCTCGACCAGACGCCAATGCCGTGAGTGGCTTATCATTAGCCACCTAACGACACCCTTCTCAAGGTCCCCGGCATGCTGGCAATTTTCCTCGAAACCCTGAACGTCACCGCGCCGGTGTTCGCCATGTTGTTTCTGGGGACGCTGCTCAAGCGCATCAACTGGATCAACGACAACTTCATCCACATCGCCTCGTCCCTGGTGTTCAACGTCACCATGCCGGCGCTGTTGTTCCTCGGGATCCTGCATGCCGACCTGCATGCGGCGTTGCAACCGGACCTGCTGATCTATTTTTCCATTGCTACCCTGGTGAGCTTTGCGATGGCCTGGGGCTGGGCGATCTGGCGTTGCCCGCGGGAGGATCGCGGCATCTACACCCAAGGTGCGTTTCGCGGCAACAACGGGGTGATCGGCCTGGCGCTGGCCGCGAGCATGTACGGCGACTACGGGATTTCCCTGGGGTCGATTCTCGCGGCGCTGGTGATCCTGTTCTACAACACCTTGTCGACCATCGTGCTCGCGGTCTACAGTCCGGTGATCAAGTCCGATCCGTGGAGCATCTGCAAAAGCGTGATCAGCAACCCGCTGATCATCAGCGTGATCGCCGCCGCGCCGTTCGCCTATTGGCAGATCGGCCTGCCGAACTGGTTCGAGACCTCGGCCAAGTACCTGTCGCAAATGACCTTGCCCCTGGCATTGATCTGCATCGGCGGCACGCTCTCACTGGCGGCCCTGCGCAAGAGCGGCAAGATGGCCCTGAGTTCGAGCCTGGTGAAGATGGTCGGCTTGCCGCTGGTGACCACGCTAGGCGCATGGCTGTGGGGCTTTCGCGGGGCGGAACTGGGGATCCTGTTCCTGTACTTCGGCAGCCCTACCGCCGCCGCCAGCTATGTCATGGCCCGGGCGGCCAATGGCAACCATGAGCTGGCGGCGGCGATCATCGTCATTACCACGCTGATGGCGGCGATTACCACCAACCTGGGGATCTTTGTGTTGCAGTGGGGTGGGTGGATCTAGCCTCAGGTTTGCAGCGTTCTTTCGATCTTTCGCGAGCAGGCTCGCTCCCACATTCGACCGCGTTCCCATGGAAAAACGCAGTCAATGTGGGAGCGGGCTTGCTCGCGAAGGGGCCTGGCCTGTCACCGCAAGGCTTGGGCCTTCACTCAGGTTTCTGGTAAGCGTCGATCACTTCCTGCGCCGCCCGAAACGCATCGATCGCCGCCGGCACGCCCGCGTACACCGCGCAATGCAGCAACGCCTCGCGAATCTCTTCCACCGTACAGCCATTGTTCAGCGCGCCGCGCACGTGGCCCTTGAGTTCCTGCGGGCACTTGAGGGCGGTGAGGGCGGCGAGGGTGATCAGGCTGCGGGTCTTCAGCGGCAGGCCTTCGCGGCTCCAGACGCTGCCCCAGGCGTGCTCATTGACGAAATCCTGCAGCGGCTGGGTGAAGTCGGTGGCGTTGCCCAGGGCGCGGTCGACGAACGCGTCGCCCATGACCTGGCGACGCATGTCCAGGCCGGTCTTTGGAGTGTCGGTCATGGCAAATCCCTCTTGTGGTGTTGGCGGCGCCAGGCGCGCAGGGAGGTGAACAGCAAGAATGCGAGCAAGGCCGGCAACACATAGAACAGCATCAGCCGTTCCAGTTGGCCGGCCAGGGGCATGCCGGTGGTGAACGACACCACGTGCAGCCCGTAGACCGCGTACAAGCCCAGCAACAGCAAGCCTTCGGCACGGGTGACGCGGTAGCCGGAATAGAACACCGGCAGGCAGAGCACCGCCACGCCGAGCATCACCGGCAGGTCGAAATCCAAGGCGTTCGGTGAGACCGACAGCGGCGTGGGCGCGGCCAGGGCGGTCACGCCGAGCACGCCCAGCAGGTTGAACAGGTTGCTGCCGATCACGTTGCCCACGGCGATGTCCCGCTGGCCGCGCAAGGCGGCGATCAACGAAGTGGCAAGCTCCGGCAGCGAGGTACTGACGGCGACGATGGTCAGGCCGATGATGCGTTCCGAAAGCCCGAGGTCTGTCGCCACTTCCACCGCCGCACCCAGCAACAGGTGGCCGGCGAAAATCAGCATGGTCAGGCCCGCCGCAATCATCAGCACACTCTTGAACCAGGACATGTGGGCCACGTCGCCCCCCACCGGGTGCGGTCGCGCCGAATGCCGGGACTGGCGCAGCAACAGGCCCAGGTACACCGCCAGGGCCACCAGCAGCCATACGCCGTCCAACCGGGTCAGTTCTTCATTCCAGGCCAGCACGAACACCAGCAGGCTGGCGCCGATCATCAACGGGATGTCCAGGCGCACCAGTTGGCGCGAGACGCGCAACGGAATGATCAGCGCCGACAGCCCCAGAGTGACGAGGATGTTGAAGATGCTGCTGCCGATCACGCTGCCCACGGCGATGTCGGCGTTCTGCGCGAGGGTCGCCTGCAGGCTGACGGCCATTTGTGGCGCGCTGCTGCCGAACGCGACGACGGTCAGGCCGATGATCAGCGGCCGTACCTGCAAGCGTGCCGCCAAGCCCACGGCGGCGCGCACCAGCAGTTCGGCGCCGCCAATCAGCAACAGCAGGGCGCCGAACAACTCGATCAGGCTGAGCAGCGGTAGGGCGGTGAGTAGGGAAATGGCCGGGCTCCGTCTATCAGTCGTCGAGGGCTTGCACGCGCACCCGGGCGGTGCCGCTGCGCAACATGCCCAGTTGCTCGGCGGCTTCGCGGGACACGTCGATCAAACGGCCACGAGTATACGGGCCGCGGTCGTTGATGCGGACCACGACGCTGTCGTTGTTTTTCAGGTTGGTGACTTTCACCCGGGTGCCGAACGGCAACTGGCGATGGGCGGCGGTCAGGCCATGCTGGTTGAAACGCTCGCCGCTGGCGGTGCGTTTGCCGTGGTGCTTGGCACCGTAATAAGAAGCGACGCCGGTCTGGTCGTAGCCGTGTGGATCGACCGTCCCGCTCTGGCTGGCGCAACCGGCCAGCAGGGACAGCAGGGCGCAGGCGCCGAGGAGACGCTTCATCAAGGGGGTTCCAACTACAGATAGGGGAGCTGGCCTGTGGGAGCAAAGCCAGTCGGAGCAAAACCTGTGGGAGCAAAGCTTGCTCGCGATAAACGATAACGCGGTCCACTGATGGATCGAGGTGTCTTCATCGCGAGCAAGCTTTGCTCCCACAGGCTCGCTCCCACAGGGGATTGAGCCAGATCGGAAGACTGGCTCCATGGCAATCAGCCCTCGAGCTTGCTTTTCAGCAGTTCGTTGACCTGTTGCGGGTTGGCCTTGCCCTTGGAGGCTTTCATGGCCTGGCCGACGAAGAAGCCGAACATCTTGCCGCGCTTGGCTTCGTCTGCCGCGCGGTACTGTTCGACTTGCTCGGCGTTGGCCGCGAGCATTTCATCGAGCACGGCGCTGATCGCACCGGTGTCAGTGACCTGCTTCAAGCCGCGCTTCTCGATGATCTCGTCGGCGCTGCCTTCACCATTGGCCATGGCTTCGAACACCATCTTGGCGATCTTGCCGGAAATGGTGTTGTCCTTGATCCGCACCAGCATGCCGCCCAATTGCTCGGCGGAGACTGGCGACTCATCGATTTCCAGGCCCTGCTTGTTCAACAGGCTGCCCAACTCGACCATCACCCAGTTGGCCGCCAGCTTGGCGTCGCCACCGATGCTCACGACTTTCTCGAAGTAATCGGCCTGTTCGCGGCTGGTGGCCAGGACGTTGGCGTCATAGCTCGACAGCCCGAACTGCGCCTGGAAGCGCTCGCGTTTCTGCGGCGGCAGCTCCGGCAGTGTGGCGCGCACTTCATTGAGGAACGAATCCTCGATGACCACTGGCAGCAGGTCCGGGTCGGGGAAGTAACGGTAGTCGTTGGCTTCTTCCTTGCTGCGCATCGGACGGGTCTCGTCCTTGTTCGGGTCGTACAGGCGGGTCTGCTGGATGACCTTGCCGCCGTCCTCGATCAGTTCGATCTGGCGCTGGATCTCGCTGTTGATCGCCTTCTCGATGAAGCGGAACGAGTTGACGTTCTTGATCTCGCAGCGGGTGCCGAACTCGACTTGGCCTTTCGGCCGGATCGACACGTTGCAGTCGCAGCGCAGCGAGCCTTCGGCCATGTTGCCGTCGCAGATGCCCAGGTAGCGCACCAGCGCATGGATGGCCTTGACGTAGGCCACGGCTTCCTTGGCGCTGCGCATCTCCGGCTCGGAGACGATTTCCAGCAACGGCGTGCCGGCACGGTTCAGGTCGATGCCGGTAGCACCGTTGAATTCTTCGTGCAGGCTCTTGCCGGCGTCTTCTTCCAGGTGCGCCCGGGTAATGCCGACGCGCTTGACCGTGCCGTCTTCCAGGGCGATGTCCAGGTGGCCCTTGCCGACGATCGGCAGCTCCATCTGGCTGATCTGGTAGCCCTTGGGCAGGTCCGGGTAGAAGTAGTTCTTGCGGGCGAACACGTTGTGCTGGCCGATCTCGGCGTCAATCGCCAGGCCGAACATCACTGCCATGCGCACCGCTTCGGCGTTGAGCACCGGCAGCACGCCGGGCATGCCCAGGTCTACCAGGCTGGCCTGGGTGTTGGGCTCGGAGCCGAATGTGGTGGAGCTACCGGAAAAGATTTTCGACCGGGTGGTGAGCTGGGTATGAATCTCCAGCCCGATCACGACTTCCCATTGCATGTGTTTCTCCTCAGAAGCCGGTTGGGGTGCGGGTGTGCCAGTCGGTATTGAGCTGGTACTGGTGCGCCACGTTGAGCAGGCGGCCTTCCTGGAAATACGGCGCGAGCAGTTGCACGCCCACCGGCAGGCCGTCGACGAAACCGGCCGGCATGGACAGGCCCGGCAAGCCGGCGAGGTTGGCGGTGATGGTGTAGACGTCTTCCAGGTACTCGGCGACCGGGTCACTGTTCTTGGCACCGAGTTTCCAGGCCGGGTTCGGCGTGGTCGGGCCGAGGATGATGTCGACCTCGTTGAAGGCGGCCATGAAGTCGTTCTTCACCAGGCGACGGATTTTCTGCGCCTTGAGGTAATAGGCATCGTAGTAACCGGCGGACAACGCGTAGGCGCCGACCATGATCCGGCGCTGCACTTCGGCGCCGAAGCCTTCGCCACGGGAGCGCTTGTACAGGTCGACCAGGTTTTCCGGGTTCTCGCAGCGATAGCCGAAGCGCACGCCGTCGAAACGCGACAGGTTCGAGGACGCTTCCGCCGGGGCGATCACGTAGTACGCCGGAATCGCGTGCTGCATGTTCGGCAGGCTGATTTCCTTGATGACCGCGCCGAGCTTCTCCAGCTCCTTGACGCTGTTGTGGACCAGCTCGGCGATGCGTGGGTCGAGACCGGCGCTGAAGTATTCCTTCGGCACGCCGATGCGCAGGCCCTGCAGCGAGCCGTTGAGGCTGGCGCTGTAGTCCGGCACGGGCTCATCGATGCTGGTGGAATCGTTTGGGTCGAAGCCGGCCATGCCTTGCAGCAGGATCGCGCAGTCTTCGGCGGTGCGCGCCAGTGGGCCGCCCTGGTCGAGGCTGGAGGCGTAGGCGATCATGCCCCAGCGCGAAACGCGACCGTAGGTCGGCTTCAGGCCGGTGAGGTTGGTGAATGCTGCTGGCTGGCGAATCGAGCCACCGGTGTCGGTAGCGGTGGCGGCCGGCAACAGGCGCGCGGCCACGGCGGCGGCGGAACCGCCGGACGAGCCGCCCGGTACGTGTTCCAGGCTCCACGGGTTCTTCACCGCGCCGTAGTAGCTCGACTCGTTGGCAGAGCCCATGGCGAATTCGTCCATGTTGGTCTTGCCCAGGGTCACGGTGCCGGCGGCGGCCAGCTTGGCGACCACGGTGGCATCGTACGGGGCCTTGAAGTTGTCGAGCATCTTCGAGCCGCAGCTGGTGCGGATGCCCTGGGTGCAGAACAAGTCCTTGTGGGCAATCGGCGCACCGAGCAGGGCGCCGGTCTCACCCTTGGCGCGCCGGGCGTCGGCGGCCTTGGCCTGGCTCAGGGCCAGTTCTTCGGTGAGGCTGATGAAGCTGTTGAGCTGCGGGTCGAGCTGGGCGATGCGCGCCAGCAGGACTTGGGTCAGCTCTTCGGAGGAAAACTTTTTATCGGCGAGTCCGCGGGCGATCTCGGCCAGGGTCATGTGATGCATGAGAGGCTCTTTTCCTTTAGTCGATGACTTTCGGAACCAGGTACAGGCCGTTTTCGACCGCTGGTGCGATGGACTGGTAGGCCTCGCGGTGATTGGACTCGGTCACGACGTCGGCGCGCAGGCGCTGGCTGGCTTCCAGTGGGTGGGCCAGCGGTTCTATGCCGTCGGTATTGACCGCCTGCATCTCGTCGACCAGCCCCAGAATGCTGTTCAGGGCAGAAGTGATGTGTGGAAGATCGGCTTCATTAAGGCCCAGACAGGCCAGATGAGCGATTTTTTCCACGTCGGAGCGTTCAAGTGCCATGGGATTCTCCAGTGGAAAACAAAACGGACGCAGTCTGTCCGTGTGTTAGATTGTCGGAACACTACCGCATTTCTACGGTCCTACGGCCGCGATCTCGGTGTTTGGTGCACAGAAAAGCGGCCAATTTAACATATTGGCGCCTTGCCCAAAATCCCTGTCGTTGTTAGAGTTTGCCGCACTTTTTTACCCACGCGTTGCCTAGGGTCCCTTTCCCATGTTCAAGAAACTGCGTGGCATGTTTTCCAGCGATCTTTCCATCGACCTGGGCACTGCCAACACCCTTATTTACGTGCGCGAGCGCGGTATCGTCCTGAATGAACCCTCGGTCGTGGCCATCCGCACCCACGGTAACCAGAAAAGTGTCGTGGCTGTCGGTACGGAAGCCAAGCGCATGCTGGGCCGTACACCGGGCAACATCGCAGCCATTCGCCCGATGAAGGACGGCGTGATCGCCGACTTCAGCGTCTGCGAAAAGATGCTGCAGTATTTCATCAACAAGGTTCACGAAAACAGTTTCCTGCAGCCCAGCCCACGTGTGCTGATCTGCGTGCCCTGCAAGTCCACCCAGGTTGAGCGTCGCGCCATCCGTGAATCGGCCCTCGGTGCCGGTGCCCGTGAAGTGTTCCTGATCGAAGAGCCGATGGCCGCTGCCATTGGTGCCGGCCTGCCGGTGGAAGAAGCCCGCGGCTCGATGGTCGTCGACATCGGTGGCGGTACCACTGAAATCGCGCTGATCTCCCTCAACGGTGTGGTCTACGCCGAATCCGTACGTGTGGGCGGCGACCGTTTCGACGAAGCGATCATCACCTACGTGCGTCGCAACTACGGCAGCCTGATCGGCGAATCCACCGCCGAGCGCATCAAGCAGGAAATCGGCACGGCCTATCCGGGCGGTGAAGTGCGCGAAGTCGACGTACGCGGTCGCAACCTGGCCGAAGGCGTTCCACGGGCCTTTACCCTCAATTCCAACGAAGTGCTCGAAGCGCTGCAAGAGTCGCTGGCGACCATCGTCCAGGCCGTCAAGAGCGCCCTGGAGCAGTCGCCGCCGGAGCTGGCCTCGGACATCGCCGAGCGTGGCCTGGTGCTGACCGGTGGTGGTGCGCTGTTGCGTGACCTCGACAAGCTGCTGGCCCAGGAAACCGGCCTGCCGGTGATCGTTGCCGAAGACCCGTTGACCTGCGTTGCCCGCGGCGGTGGCCGTGCGCTGGAAATGATGGACAAGCACACCATGGACCTGCTCTCCAGCGAATAAGTCTGGCGCAGTGGTCTATGTTGTTTGCGCTCGGGCAGCACTTTGCAGTGCTGCCCGTTGGCGTTTATCTTCTGTCATTCGTATCCAGGCCGGTTTGATGCCGTATGAATAAAGAAAACATTTGCCTGGGAGGAGCGGCCTATTAAACCGCTTTTCGCCAAAGGCCCCTCATTGGGCGTGCGCTTGCTGGTGCTGACCGTGCTATCGGTCGCGCTGATGGTGGTCGATGCCCGCTTCACGCTGCTCAAGCCTGTACGCAGCCAGATGTCGCTGGTGTTGATGGAGTCCTATTGGATCACCGACCTGCCGCAGCGCTTGTGGCAAGGTGTCGCTAGCCAGTTTGGCAGCCGCACCGAACTGGTTGCCGAAAACGAAAAACTCAAGACCGAAAACCTGCTGTTGCAGGGGCGCATGCAGAAGCTGGCGGCCCTCACCGAGCAGAACGTGCGGCTGCGCGAGTTGCTCAACTCTTCCGCGCTGGTCAACGAGAAGGTCGAAGTGGCCGAGTTGATCGGCATGGACCCCAACCCCTTCACCCACCGCATCATCATCAACAAGGGCGAGCGCGACGGCGTTGTCCTCGGCCAACCGGTGCTCGACGCCCGGGGCCTGATGGGCCAGGTGGTGGAGTTGATGCCCTACACCTCGCGGGTGCTGCTGCTGACCGACACTACCCACAGCATCCCAGTACAGGTCAACCGCAACGGCCTGCGGGCGATTGCCAGTGGTACGGGCAACCCGGAACGCCTGGAACTGCGGCACGTAGCCGACACCGCCGACATCAAGGAAGGCGACCTGCTGGTCAGCTCCGGCCTCGGTCAGCGTTTCCCGGCCGGGTATCCGGTGGCGACGGTCAAGGAAGTCATCCATGACTCCGGCCAGCCTTTCGCGATTGTCCGCGCGGTGCCGACGGCAGCATTGAATCGCAGCCGCTATCTGCTGCTGGTCTTCAGCGACAACCGTACGCCCGAAGAGCGCGCCAACGACGCCGCCGTGGCCCAGGAGGCCCAGGATCGGCAGGGCGGCGAGTCGGTTTCTCCGGCGACGCCCGCGCCTGCACCCGCAGCGCCGGCCACGGTGCCCAAGCCTCAGGCGGCAACACCCGCTACGAGTGCGCCGACCACCACGCCGTCGACCGCACCCGCCACGCCTGCCGCGGCACCTGCCAGGCCGGCCGCCCACGCACCGGCGTCCCAGCCTGCGAGGCCAGCGGCCCGGCCACCCGCCTCGACACCCGCCGCTACACCGGCGCCCAGGGGAGCACGAGAAGAATGAGCAGTACCCAATCCGGTAACGGCTGGATGGTCTGGCTGACCTTCGCCATCGGCCTGTTGCTCAGCGTTTCGCCGCTGCCGCAATTCATGGAGATCCTGCGTCCCCTGTGGTTGGCCCTGCTACTGGCCTTCTGGGCGCTGGCCTTGCCCCACAAGGTCGGCATGGTCACCGCCTGGTGCCTGGGCCTGGCCGAGGACGTGCTCTACGGCACGTTGCTGGGGCAGAACGCCTTGATCCTGACGCTGATCACGTTCCTGGTGCTGTCGCTGCAACAACGCCTGCGGATGTTCCCCATGTGGCAGCAATGCCTGGTAATCCTGGTGATCTTCGGCCTGGCGCAACTGGTGCAGCTGTGGCTCAGCGCACTGACCGGCAATCGCCAGCCGACCCTGGCGCTGGTCTTGCCAGCCCTGGTCAGCGCCTTGCTCTGGCCGTGGGTCAGCTTCGGTTTGCGTGGCCTGCGCCTGCGTTTCAAAATCAATTGATTCGCTCAGGATATCGACACTTTTTTTGATGACTTACATCCCTGTGGCCAAAGATTGAATCCCGCCGGGCTCTGTAGGAGCTGGCGAAGCCTGCGATCTTTTGATCTTGATCTTTCGCTTGCGACTCAATTGTGTGGGACAAGATCGCAGCCTCGCTTCGCTCGTCAGCTCCTACACAGCTCCTACGGCGCAGCCCGGCGGGAGCAAGCTCTGATCACAAAAGCCGGTCGCGTTAGGGAGATGTCTTGATGAAACCGCTTTACCTCGCCTCAGGCTCGCCGCGTCGGCGTGAGCTGCTCACGCAGATCGGCGTGCCCTTTACCGCCATCGGCGCGGATATCGACGAAACTCCCCTGGACCACGAAACCCCATCGGCCTATGTCGAGCGCCTGGCGTGCGGCAAGGCCGAGGCTGGGCTACGTGCGCTGCAACCCGGTGTGGATGGCTGCGTGCTCGGTGCGGACACGGCCGTGGTGCTGGCGGGGAGGATTCTTGGCAAACCCGTGGATCAGGCAGACGCCTTGTCGATGCTGCTGAGCCTGTCCGGTCGCGAGCATGAAGTGCTGACCGCCATCGCCGTGCTGGACGGCTCGCGCTGCGAATCGCGGGTGGTGCGCAGTCGAGTGCGTTTTCGTCCCATTGCGGAACAGGAAGCGATGGCCTACTGGGCCAGTGGCGAACCCCGGGACAAGGCGGGCAGCTATGGTATCCAAGGGCTGGGCGCGGTGTTCGTCGCCGGGCTCGAAGGCAGTTATTCGGCCGTGGTCGGCCTGCCGTTGTGCGAAACCGCAGAACTGCTGGGCCATTTCGGCATACCCTGTTGGCAAACCTTGAGCGCGCGCTGAGCGCCGTCTGACTTGATGCGGCCATTATCGTGAACATGCCTGAACGAGACCCTGCCATGAGTGAAGAGATCCTGATCAACATCACGCCGATGGAATCGCGCGTGGCGGTGGTTGAAAACGGTGTGCTGCAAGAGGTCCACGTCGAGCGCACGCAAAAGCGTGGCATCGTCGGCAATATCTACAAGGGCAAGGTGGTCCGGGTGCTGCCGGGCATGCAGGCGGCCTTCGTCGACATCGGCCTGGACCGCGCGGCATTCATCCACGCCTCGGAAATCTCCATGCGCGAGGGCCCGGCCGTGGAGAGCATCAGCGCGCTGGTGCATGAAGGTCAGAGCCTGGTGGTTCAGGTCACCAAGGACCCCATCGGCTCCAAGGGCGCGCGCCTGACCACGCAACTGTCGATCCCGTCGCGCTACCTGGTGTACATGCCGCGCACTGCCCACGTTGGCATCTCCCTGAAGATCGAAGACGAAGGCGAGCGCGAGCGCCTCAAGCAGGTGGTCAGCGACTGCGTGGAAAAAGAAGGCATCAAGGAAGCCGGTGGCTTCATCCTGCGCACCGCCGCCGAAGGGGCCGGGGCCGATGAGATCCTCATGGACATCCGCTACCTGCGCAGGCTCTGGGACCAGATCGCCGCGCAGATCAAGACCATCGCCACCCCCAGCGTGATCTACGAAGACCTGGGCCTGGCGCTGCGGACCTTGCGTGACCTGGTCAGCCCCAAGATCGAGAAGATCCGCATCGATTCCCGGGAAACCTTCCAGAAAACCACCCAGTTCGTCGCCGAACTGATGCCGGAAATCGCTGATCGCCTTGAGCATTACCCGGGCGAGCGGCCGATTTTCGACCTCTATGGCGTCGAAGACGAAATCCAGAAAGCCCTGGAACGCAAGGTGCCGCTCAAGTCCGGCGGGTACCTGGTGGTCGATCCGGCCGAAGCCATGAGCACTATCGACGTCAACACCGGGGCGTTCGTCGGTCATCGCAACCTGGAAGAGACCATCTTCAAGACCAACCTGGAAGCCGCCACCGCCATTGCCCGGCAATTGCGCCTGCGCAACCTGGGGGGAATCATCATCATCGACTTCATCGACATGGAAGATGAAGAGCACCAGCGCCAAGTGCTGCGGACCTTGGAAAAACAACTCGAACGCGATCACGCCAAGACCAACATCATCGGCATCACCGAACTGGGGCTGGTGCAGATGACCCGCAAGCGCACCCGCGAAAGCCTCGAGCAGGTGCTGTGCGAGCCGTGCAGCAGTTGCCAGGGTCGCGGCAAGTTGAAGACCCCGGAAACCGTGTGTTACGAAATCTTCCGGGAAATCCTCCGGGAGGCGCGCGCCTACCAGGCGACCGGCTATAGAGTGTTGGCGAACCAGAAAGTAGTGGACCGCCTGCTCGACGAGGAGTCAGGCAATGTCGCGGAGCTGGAAGCGTTTATCGGACGCACGATTCGCTTCCAGGTCGAAACCATGTATTCCCAGGAACAATACGACGTGGTGTTGCTCTGAAGAGCTTGGGAAGCGGCGGGCCCGCGGATTTGATTGTTTTTACCAGGGGGGCCCACTGACATGGAGCGTCTGACACGCTTGATCGCGACGCTGACTCGTTGGGGGCTGGGGCTTTGCGCGCTGCTGCTGGTGCTGCTGGCGTTGTACGTCAGCCTCGGTCGCGAGCTGGTCCCGCTGGTGGCCGAATACCGCGCCGAGGTCGAGGTCCGCGCCGGCGCGGCCATGGGCATGCCCGTGCACATCGGCAGCCTCGACGGCAGTTGGGGCGGCCTGGCGCCGGTCCTGGCGGCGCGCGACGTGGTGGTTGGCGAGGGCCCCAACGCTTTGCACCTGGATCAGGTGCGGGCGGTGCCCGACCTGTGGGACAGCCTGCTGGCGCGGCAGGTGCGCATCGCCCACCTGGAAGTCAGCGGCCTGAAGATCAGCCTCAAGGAGGGCGCCGACGGCAAGTGGGCCCTGGAAGGCCTGCCGGTAAAGGACGATCAGCCCCTCGACCCGCAGCAACTGCTCGAACGCATGCAAATGGTTTCCAAACTCTCGGTGCTCGATAGCCAGGTGACCTTGCAACCCGTCGAGCAACCGCCGCTGACCCTGACCTACGTTGGCTTGAGCCTGCGCACCGGCGCCACCCGCCAGCGCCTGGACGCACGCCTGACCCTGCCCGACGGCCAGCCGGTGGCGATCAACCTGCGTACTCGCCTGCGCGCCAGCGACTGGAAGAATGGCCAGGCCGACGCCTACTTGAGCCTGCCGCAAAGCGACTGGTCCAAATGGCTGCCCAAACGCCTGACCCAGCAATGGCATTTTTCCCGGATCAAGGCCGGTGGCGAGTTCTGGCTCAGTTGGGGCGGCGGTACGGTGCAAAGCGCGGCCATGCGCTTGAACGCTCCTGACATCCTGGGTGCCTACGCCGAGCGCAAGCCGGTGCAGATCCATAACCTGGCGCTCAATGGGTATTTCCAGCGTGGCGACCAGGGCTTTACCGCGACCTTCGACTCCCTGGCGATGAACCTGGGCGAGACCCGCTGGGAATCGCACCTGCAACTGCGACAAACCGCCGCCACCGAGCAGGCCGAGGAGCGTTGGCACCTGCAGGCCGATCGCCTGGACCTGACCCCCCTCACACCGTTGCTCAACGCCCTGGCGCCGTTGCCCGAAGGCCTGGCCACGACGATTGACCGGCTCAAGGTGACCGGTGCCCTGCGCAACGTGCTACTGGACTATCGACCACAAAACACCGGTGATCAGAAAGTCAGCTTCGCCACCAACCTGGACACCGTCGGTTTCAATGCCTATCGCGGCGCCCCGGCGGCGCGCAACGTCTCCGGGAGCCTGAGCGGTGACTTGGGCGGCGGCGAGCTGCGCATGGACAGCAAGGATTTTTCCCTGCACCTGGACCCGATCTTCGCCAAGCCCTGGCAGTACCTGCAAGCCAACGCCCGGCTGATCTGGAAGCTCGACAAGCAGAGCTTCACGCTGATCGCGCCGTACCTGAAAGTGCTGGGCGAGGAGGGCCGGATTGCCGGCGACTTCCTGATCCGCCTGCATCTGGACCACAGCCAGGAAGACTACATGGACCTGCGGGTCGGCCTGGTGGACGGCGATGGGCGCTACACCGGCAAGTACCTGCCGGCAGTCCTCAGTCCGGCGCTGGATGAGTGGCTGCGCACGGCCATCGTCAAGGGCGCAGTGGACGAGGGCTTTTTCCAGTACCAAGGCTCGTTGAATAAAGGCGCCGGGGACGCGGACCGCAGCATCAGTTTGTTTTTCAAGGTCCATGACGCCGAACTGGCGTTCCAGCCGGGCTGGCCTTCGGTCAGCAAGGTCAGCGGCGATGTCTTCGTCGAAGACAGTGGCGTGCGCATCTTCGCCAGCCAGGGGCAGTTGCTCGACACCCAGGTCAAGGATATTTCGGTGAACATTCCCCACGTACCGACCGGGCAGAGTTCCCATCTGTTGCTGGACGGCGGATTCGCCGGCGGGCTGGGCGACGGTCTGAAAATCCTCCAGACCGCGCCGATCGGGACGGCCGAGACCTTCGCCGGCTGGGAAGGCGAGGGCGACCTGAACGGCAGCGTGAAGCTCGATATCCCGCTGGTCAAAGGCGAGCAACCGAAGATCCTGGTGGATTTCGCCACCGACAAGGCGCGTCTCAAACTCAGCGAACCGGCGCTGGAGCTGACCCAGCTCAAGGGCGATTTTCGCTTCGACAGCAACAAGGGCCTGAGCGGCAAGGGCATCAGTGCCCGGGCATTCGACCGGCCTGTGACTGCGCAGATTTTCGCCGAGGGCCGTGCCGGGGCGCTCAACACCCGGGTCACCGCGTCTGGGCAAGTGGAGGTCAAGAAACTCACCAGTTGGCTGAATGTCACCCAACCGTTGCCGGTATCGGGGGTCGTGCCCTATCAGTTGCAAGTGATCCTTGATGGCGCCGACAGCCAGTTGTCGGTCAGTTCCAGCCTCAAGGGCGTGGCCGTCGACCTGCCGGCCCCCTTCGGCATGGCCGCCGATGTTGGGCGCGACACGGTGTTTCGCATGACTCTGCAAGGGCCGGAGCGGCGTTATTGGGCCGACTATGGCGACCTGGCCAGCTTCACGTACGCCGCGCCCAGCGGGAAAGTCGCCGACGGCCGCGGCGAATTGCTGCTGGGCGCCGGCGATGCGGTGCTGCCGGGCGCCAAGGGGCTGCGGCTGCGTGGCACCTTGTCGGAACTGGACGTCAGCCCCTGGCAGGACCTAGTGAACAAGTACGCCGGCCAGGACCCGGGTGGCAGTGCCAAGCAACTGCTCAGCAGCGTCGATCTGAACGTCGGCAAACTGACGGCCTTGGGCACCACCCTGGACCAGGCGTCGGTGCAACTGGACCGCAAGCCGGACGCCTGGGCCTTGCGGCTCGCCAGCCAGCAGGCCAAGGGCAATGTCAGCCTGCCGGATGCCAAGGCCGCCCCGATTGGTATCAAGCTTGACTACGTTCGCCTGCCGGCCACCGACCCGACGGTCCAGGCGGATGAAAACGCACCGGATCCGTTGGCGCCGGTCGATCCCGGCAAGATCCCGGCGATGGATATCGCCATCGACCAACTGTTCCAGGGCCCCGATCTGATCGGCGCGTGGTCGTTGAAAGTGCGACCGACCGCCAAGGGCATCGCGCTGAACAACCTGGACATGGGTCTCAAGGGCATGGTGTTGAACGGCAGTGGCGGCTGGGAAGGCGTGCCCGGTTCCACCAGCAGTTGGTACAAGGGCCGGATCAGCGGCAAGAACCTGGGCGATGTGCTCAAGGGCTGGGGATTTGCGCCAAGCGTGACCAGCCAGGCGTTCCGCCTGGATGTCGATGGCCGTTGGCCGGGCTCGCCAGCATGGGTCGCCACCAAGCGTTTTTCCGGCAGCCTCGACGCTTCGCTGAGCAAAGGCCAGTTTGTTGAAATTGAAGGCAGCGCCCAGGCGTTGCGGGTATTTGGCCTGCTGAACTTCAACTCCATCGGCCGACGCTTGCGCCTGGACTTCTCCGACCTGTTCGGCAAGGGCTTGAGCTATGACCGGGTCAAAGGGCTGCTGGTGGCGAGCGACGGTGTGTACGTGACCCGCGAACCCATTACCCTGACCGGGCCGTCGAGCAACCTGGAGCTCAACGGGACGCTGGACATGGTGGCCGACCGGGTCGACGCCAAGCTGTTGGTGACGCTGCCGGTGACCAACAACCTGCCGATTGCCGCGCTGATCGTTGGCGCGCCGGCGGTGGGCGGGGCGCTGTTTCTGATCGACAAGCTGATCGGTGACCGCGTGGCGCGCTTTGCCAGCGTAAGATACGACGTCAAGGGGCCGTGGAAAGAGCCGAAGATCACCTTTGACAAGCCGTTTTGACAGACGATGCGAACACCCCTTTTGGGAGCGAGCCTGTGGGAGCAAAGCTTGCTCGCGATTGCGGTGTATCAATCAGCCTATATGTTGGATTTACTTGCCTCATCGCGAGCAAGCTTTGCTCCCACAGCTGCCTTGGGCGAGGATAAAGAGGGAACACCATGCCAGTCGCCGTGATTCAAATGGTCAGCCAAAGCGATGTGCTCGCCAACCTGGCCCGCGCCCGGGTGCTGCTGGAGCAGGCTGCCGCTAGCGGCGCGAGGCTGGCGGTGCTGCCGGAGAATTTCGCGGCGATGGGGCGGCGGGACGTGGCTGCCATCGGGCGTGCCGAAGCCTTTGGTCAGGGACCGATCCTGCCCTGGTTGAAACAGGCCGCCCGTGACCTCAAGTTATGGATTGTGGCCGGCACGCTGCCGTTGCCCCCGGTGGACCGGCCCGAGGCAAGGTCCCATGCCTGTTCGTTGCTGGTCGATGATCAGGGCCAGATCGTGGCGCGCTACGACAAGCTGCACCTGTTCGATGTGGACGTGGCGGACAATCGCGGGCGCTATCGGGAGTCGGATGACTATGCTTATGGTGCCAACGTGGTGGTGGCCGATACCCCCGTCGGCCGGGTGGGCCTGACGGTCTGCTATGACTTGCGGTTCCCGGAGCTCTACAGCGAGCTGCGGGCTGCCGGAGCGGAGTTGATCACGGCGCCGTCGGCATTTACCGCGGTGACCGGCGCGGCCCATTGGGACGTGCTGATCCGCGCCCGGGCCATCGAGACCCAGTGCTACGTGCTGGCGGCCGCCCAGGGTGGCGTGCATCCGGGGCCTCGGGAAACCTTCGGCCATGCCGCGATTGTCGACCCGTGGGGCCGCGTGCTGGCGCAACAGGATCAAGGCGAGGCCGTGCTGGTGGCCGGGCGCGACAGCAGCGAACAGGCGTCCATCCGGGCGCGCATGCCGGTGGCCAGCCATCGGCGCTTTTTCTCGCAGGGCGCTCGACAGCGGCCTGTCCAAGATGACGAATTCAAGGCGTAAAACATATGAGCGGGTTGTTATCCTCAGTCAGTGAACACCTTCTAGCCCCCGGCGGCGTGACCCTCGACAGCCTGCAAGGCGTGCTGGGCGATCTGGCCGGCCCGGGTATCGATGCCGCCGACCTGTATTTCCAAGGCCAGATCTCCGAGTCCTGGTCCCTGGAAGACGGCATCGTCAAGGAAGGCAGTTTCAACCTCGACCAGGGCGTGGGCGTGCGTGCCCAGTCCGGGGAAAAGACCGGTTTTGCCTACAGCAACGCCATCACCCTCGAAGCCCTCGGCGCAGCGGCTCGTGCGGCCCGCTCGATCTCCCGGGCCGGGCAGAACGGCACGGTCCAGGCGTTCAGCAGCCAGGACGTGGCGCAACTCTATGCCCCGGACAACCCGCTCGAAGTCATGAGCCGCGCCGAAAAAGTCGAGCTGCTCAAGCGCATCGACGTTGCCACCCGCGCCCTCGACCCGCGCATCCAACAAGTGTCGGTGAGCATGGCTGGGGTCTGGGAGCGGATCCTGGTGGCCTCCACCGACGGTGGCCTGGCGGCGGACGTGCGGCCATTGGTGCGGTTCAACGTCAGCGTGATCGTCGAGCAGAACGGTCGTCGTGAGCGCGGCGGC
Organism: Pseudomonas sp. OA65; assembly: GCF_017498305.1. Lineage (NCBI taxonomy): Bacteria > Pseudomonadati > Pseudomonadota > Gammaproteobacteria > Pseudomonadales > Pseudomonadaceae > Pseudomonas > Pseudomonas sp. OA65. The sequence continues at coordinate 71,203 of NZ_JAGDEZ010000005.1, read as the reverse complement.
CATGGTGGCGGCGGGCGCACCGACTACCGTTATTTCCTCAGCGAAGACCGTGCCATGGGTTACGCCCGCGAAGCGCTGCGCCAGGCCCTGGTCAACCTCGAAGCCATCCCGGCGCCTGCGGGCACGTTGCCGGTGGTGCTCGGGTCGGGCTGGTCCGGCGTGCTGCTGCACGAAGCGGTGGGCCACGGCCTGGAAGGCGATTTCAACCGCAAGGGCAGCTCGGCCTACAGCGGGCGCATGGGGGAAATGGTCGCCTCGAAACTCTGCACCATTGTCGATGACGGCACCCTGGCCGGGCGTCGTGGCTCCCTGAGCGTCGACGATGAAGGCACGCCGACCGAATGCACCACGCTGATCGAGAACGGTGTGCTCAAGGGCTACATGCAGGACAAGCTCAACGCCCGGTTGATGGGCGTGGCCCGTACTGGCAACGGTCGTCGTGAGTCCTACGCGCACCTGCCGATGCCGCGCATGACCAACACCTACATGCTCGGTGGCCAAAGCGATCCGGCGGAAATCATCGCCTCGGTGAAAAAAGGCATCTATTGCGCCAACCTCGGCGGCGGCCAGGTGGACATCACCAGCGGCAAGTTCGTGTTCTCCACCAGTGAGGCCTACCTGATCGAAGACGGCAAGATCACCGCACCGGTCAAGGGCGCGACCCTGATCGGCAACGGGCCGGAGGCGATGAGCAAGGTCTCGATGGTCGGTAACGACCTGGCGCTGGACAGCGGTGTGGGTACGTGCGGCAAGGACGGGCAATCGGTGCCGGTGGGCGTCGGCCAGCCGACCCTGAAGATCGATGCGATTACCGTGGGTGGCACGGGCGCTTGAAGATATTCGGGGACTTGTTTGAGTCGTGACGAGGGAGCTTGCTCCCGCTCGGTTGCGTAGCAACCGCATTTGGGCTACTGCGTAGCCCAGCGGGAGCAAGCTCCCTCGCCACAGTCACCCCGTGAAGCGGGTGAAACTCAACGCAGGCCGCGTTGAGTCTCGTCCAGCTCACGGATGTACTTGAAGATTTTACGGCTCGAGGCCGGTGGCTTGTTCTGCGCCACTTCGTGCTGGGCCTGACGGATCAGGGAGCGCAATTGCTGGCGATCGGCCTCCGGGTAGTCGACGACGAATTTTTCCAGGGTGCCGTCGTCGCCAGCGATCAAGCGATCGCGCCAGCGTTCCAGGTTGTGGAAGCGTTCGTTGTACTGCCGGGTGGAGGCATCGAGTTGATCGAGCAGAACGAGGATGGCGTCAGTGTCCTGATCGCGCATCAGTTTGCCGATGAATTGCAGGTGCCGTTTACGCGCGATATTCGCGGTGTGCTTGGGCGCATCGGCCAGGGCCCGGCGCAAGGCGTCGGTCAAAGGCAGTTTGGCCAGCAAGTCAGGCTTGAGTGTTGTCAGGCGCTCGCCGAGGTCAACCAGAGCATGCAGCTCGCGTTTGACCTGGGATTTGCTTTTTTCACCCTCGTAGAGGGAGTCGTCGTAAGAATCAACCATGGTGGCAGTCCGCAAAGAAACGCCGCCATGATAACCAGTCGGGGGCCGCTTGTCCGGCCCGGTCGCTCGATGGCCATCACCGAAAACAGAATTTGAGTGGAGAACACCATGAGTGCAGTTCAAAGCGTCGGCCCGCAAGCATTGCCGGCACTGCAGGAACAGGTCGAGCAGATCCTCGCCGAGGCCAAGCGCCAGGGTGCCAGTGCGTGCGAAGTGGCGGTGTCCCTGGAGCAGGGCCTGTCGACGTCGGTACGCCAGCGCGAGGTGGAAACCGTCGAATTCAATCGCGACCAGGGGTTTGGCATCACCTTGTACGTGGGCCAGCGCAAGGGCTCGGCCAGCACTTCGGCCAGCGGCCCGGACGCAATTCGCGAAACCGTCGCCGCGGCCCTGGCGATTGCCCAGCACACCTCCGAAGACGAAGCTTCGGGCCTGGCCGATGCTGCGCTGATGTGCAAGGAACTGAAGGATTTCGACCTGTTCCATGCCTGGGACATCACCCCAGAGCAGGCCATCGAGCAGGCACTGCGTTGCGAAGCGGCGGCATTCGAGACCGACAGCCGGATCAAGAACGCCGACGGCACGACGCTCAATACCCACCAGGGCTGCCGGGTCTACGGCAACAGCCACGGTTTCATCGGCGGTTATGCATCGACTCGCCACAGCCTCAGTTGCGTGATGATCGCCGAAGCCGACGGCCAGATGCAGCGCGACTACTGGTACGACGTGAGCCGCCAGGGCACCTTGCTGGCGGACCCGGTGAGCATCGGCCGCAAAGCCGCGCAACGGGCGGCCAGCCGCCTGGGCGCGCGGCCGGTGCCGACCTGCGAAGTGCCGGTGCTGTTTTCGGCCGAGTTGGCCGGTGGCTTGTTCGGCAGCTTCCTGTCGGCGGTGTCCGGCGGCAACTTGTACCGCAAGTCGTCGTTCCTCGAGGGCGCGCTGGGCCAGAAGCTGTTCCCGGAATGGATGACCATCGACGAGCGTCCGCACCTGATGCAGGCCATGGGCAGCTCGGCGTTCGATGGCGATGGCCTGGCCACCTATGCCAAGCCGTTCGTGGAAAACGGCGAGCTGGTGTCCTATATCCTCGGCACCTATTCGGGCCGTAAGCTCGGCATGCCGAGCACCGCCAATGCCGGTGGCGTGCATAACCTGTTCGTGACCCATGGCGAAGAAGATCAGGCCGCCTTGCTGCGACGCATGGGCCGCGGCCTGCTGGTGACGGAACTGATGGGCCACGGCCTGAACATGGTCACCGGGGACTATTCCCGTGGCGCGGCGGGTTTCTGGGTCGAGAACGGCGAGATCCAGTTCCCGGTCCAGGAAGTGACCATCGCCGGGAACATGCGCGACATGTTCAAACAGATCGTGGCCGTGGGCAACGATCTGGAATTGCGCAGCAACATCCGCACCGGCTCAGTGCTGATCGAGCGGATGATGGTGGCGGGGAGCTAACGCCTCACCATGTAAAAAGGCGCGTCATCCACTGGGGTGACGCGCCTTTTTTGTGCCCGAAGATCCTGTGGCGAGAGCGCTTTTGTGGCGAGGGAGCTTGCTCCCGCTCGGCTGCGAAGCAGTCGTAGGTTTTTTGGGCCTGCTGCGCAGCCCAGCGGGAGCAAGCTCCCTCGCCACAATGTTTTTTGTGTCGCTCGCGGTTGTGTTGCTTCTTATTATCATCTAATAATGAATCTCATTCGCCGAGTGAGCCCCGGTCATGAGTTTTGCCCTGCACGAACAACCCTACCTTGAAAGCTGGCGTTGGATGAGTCGCCAGATCCGTTGCGCGATGAACCCGGACGAGCCGCGGTTGATCGAGCATTATCTGGCCGAGGGCCATTACCTGGCCTGTTGTACCGCCACCTCGCCGTGGATGATCTCCGAAACCGCCTTCCGCTTGCTGCTCGACACCGCCTCGGATGTCGCGCTGCCCTGGCATTGGCGCAGCCTCTGCCTCGACCAGGCTTGGCGCCCGTTGCGAGACCTCGAACGACAATCACTGTGCCGCTGCCGCCTCAAGCGTTGGCAGAGCCACGCCTGGGCGCTGGCCACCTGTGCCCTGGCGCCATCGATTCCCCTTATTGAACTGGTGCAAGGATCTCCCGATGAGTAATACCCGTATCGAACGCGACAGCATGGGCGAACTGCACGTCCCGGTGGATGCCCTCTATGGCGCTCAGACCCAGCGAGCCGTGGATAACTTCCCGATCAGCGGCCAGCGCATGCCGGCGCAATTCATTCGAGCCTTGATCCTGGCCAAGGCTGCCGCCGCCCGGGCCAACGTAGAGCTGGAACAAATCAGCGCGGCCCAGGGCAAGGCCATCGTCGATGCGTCCCTGGGGCTGCTCGAAGGCCGCTACATGGAGCATTTTCCGGTGGATATCTTCCAGACCGGCTCCGGCACCAGTTCCAACATGAACGCCAACGAAGTGATCGCCACCCTCGCCAGCGGTTTGCTGGGGGAGGCGGTCAACCCGAACGACCACGTCAACTGCGGCCAGAGCAGCAACGACATCATTCCCACCAGCATTCATGTCAGCGCCGCGCTGGCCCTGCATGAGCAGCTGCTGCCGGCGTTGTTGCACCTGGTGCAGGTGATCGAGCGCAAGGCCGAAGAAGTCCACCCGTTCATCAAGACTGGCCGCACCCACCTGATGGATGCCATGCCGGTGCGCCTGAGCCAGGTGCTCGACGGTTGGGCCCAGCAGCTCAAGGCCAATATCGGCCATTTGCAAGACCTGCTGCCAAGCCTGCAATCCCTGGCCCAGGGCGGCACGGCAGTGGGCACCGGGGTCAATGCCCATCCACGTTTCGCCGAGCTGTTCAGCCAGCAACTGACGCAACTGACCCAGGTGCAATTCACCCCGGGCAAGAACCTGTTTGCCTTGATCGGCTCCCAGGACACCGCCGTGGCGGTTTCCGGTCAGCTCAAGACCACCGCTGTGTCGCTGATGAAAATCGCCAACGACCTGCGCTGGATGAATTCCGGGCCGCTGGCAGGCCTGGGGGAAATCGAGCTGGAAGGCTTGCAACCGGGTTCCTCGATCATGCCCGGCAAGGTCAACCCGGTCATTCCTGAAGCCACGGCGATGGTGGCGGCCCAAGTGATCGGCAACGACACGGTGATCACCATCGCCGGTCAATCGGGCAATTTCGAGTTGAACGTGATGCTGCCGATCATCGCCCAGAACCTGCTGAGCAGCATTACCCTGATGTCCACCGCCAGCCGCTTGCTGGCGGACAAGGCCATCGCCACGTTCAAGGTCAATGAAGCCAGGCTCAAGGAAGCGTTGTCACGCAACCCGATCCTGGTGACTGCGTTGAATCCGATCATCGGTTACCAGAAGGCCGCTGAGATCGCCAAGAAGGCTTACCAGCAAGGCCGGCCGGTCATCGATGTCGCCCTGGAACACACCGACCTGACGCGCAGCGAACTCGAAGTCCTGCTGGACCCAGAGAAGCTCACCGCTGGCGGCGTGTAACCCCCGACACCTGTCTGGAGGACTCATCATGGAACACTGGAAACGTACGATCGAACGGGCCAATCGCTGTTTCATGCAAGGCGAGCTGGTGGATGCCCGCGAAGCCTACCTGCAAGCCCTGGCGCTGGCCCAAGTGTTGTTCGAGCGTTGGGCGGACGCCGACGAAGCCGTGGCGGCCTGCGTCGTCTCCCACCACAACCTGGCGGACCTTCACCTGCGCTTGAACCAGCCGGAGGAGAGCGCCGAATACTTGTGCGCGATCCACCAGCGGTTGTTGCAGACAATGCAGGACGAACGCCTGGCACCGGCCCTGCGCGCCGCTGCGCAACGCCAGAGCCACAAGACCTATGTCGAACTGCTGAATTTCATCAGCGAGCACGGTGAGTACCCGCGCACCCAACGCCTGCTGCACTGCAATGCCGTCACGCCCCGGCAGCGCAATGCCTCTCTTTATCACGGAGTTCATTGAACATGGCTTTTACCTTGCCCGCATTGCCTTACGCCTACGACGCCCTGGAACCGCACATCGATGCGCAAACCATGGAGATCCACTACACCAAGCACCACCAGACCTACATCAATAACCTCAACGCGGCGGTGGATGGCACCGAATACGCCGAATGGCCCGTCGAAAAACTGGTGGCCAGAGTGGAACAGTTGCCACAAAACCTGAAGGCCGCGGTGGTCAACCAGGGCGGTGGCCACGCCAACCATTCGTTGTTCTGGGAGGTGATGACGCCCCAGGGCGGCGGCCAGCCCGAGGGCGCCCTGGCGGCGGCGATCGACGCGCAACTGGGCGGCATCGAGCGCTTCAAGGAAGCCTTCACCAAAGCGGCGCTGACCCGGTTCGGCAGCGGCTGGGCCTGGTTGAGCGTGACCCCGCAAAAGACCCTGGTGGTGGAAAGCAGCGGCAACCAGGACAGTCCGTTGATGAATGGCAACACGCCGATTCTTGGCCTGGACGTGTGGGAACACGCCTATTACCTGCGCTACCAGAACCGTCGTCCGGAATACATCAATGCGTTCTACAACGTGATCAATTGGCCTGAAGTCGCCCGGCGTTATCAGGCGGCGCTGGCTTCGAGTCCTTCATGAACACAACCCAAGGCTGACCATGGATACTCAAACACTGGCGATTGGCGGCGGACGGATGTTCCGCTATGCCTTGGGGTCGCTGTTGCTGTTGGCCGGCATGACGTTGTTGGCGGCCCAGGGCCTGGCGTGGCTGAACCTGGAGCCCAAGCTGTTGCGGGCGCTTCAAGGCGGTGGGTTGTGTGCCTTGGGCACCGCGCTGGGGGCCGTGCCGGTGCTGGTCATTCGACGCATGCCCCAGGCCGTGAGCGATTCGCTGCTAGGCTTCGGCGCCGGGGTGATGCTCGCCGCCACGGCGTTTTCGCTGATCGTGCCGGGCATTGCCGCCGCCGAGCAATTAGGGTTCACGCCTTGGTCGGCCAGCGGGCTTATCTGTTTTGGCATCATGTCGGGGGCGTTCGGGTTGTATCTGGTGGACCGCAAGGTCTCGGCCAGTCCCGGAAAATTAGTCGCAGTACCAGGGCGTCCGATCATTGCGCCGCGGATCTGGTTGTTTGTGTTTGCCATCATCGCCCACAACATTCCGGAAGGCATGGCGGTGGGCGTGTCGGCGGGCGGTGGCATGCCGGATGCCGACAGCCTGGCGATGGGCATCGCCTTGCAGGATGTCCCGGAAGGGCTGGTGATCGCGCTGGTGCTGGCGACAGCGGGCATGTCGCGGGTCAAGGCGTTCCTGATTGGCGCCGCGTCAGGCCTGGTCGAGCCCGTGTTCGCGCTGCTGTGCGCCTGGTTGGTGAGCCTGGCCGAGATGCTCTTGCCCCTTGGCCTGGCGTTGGCGGCCGGGGCGATGCTGCTGGTGGTGACCCATGAGGTCATTCCCGAATCCCGTCGCAATGGTTACGAGAAACTGGCGAGTCTGGGATTGCTGGTGGGGTTTTGTCTGATGATGGTGTTGGATACGGCGTTGGCGTGACAAACGGCAGATATCGATGGTGATGTGATTTATCTGTGGCGAGGGGATTCAATTGTGGGAGCAAGGCTTGCCCGCGATGCAGGCGCCGCGATTGTTCAGGTTAGCGCAGTTATCGTTCATCGCGAGCAAGCTTTGCTCCCACAAATGAATTCCCTTGCCACAACAAATCCGCCTTTGGACTTGGGCAGTTACTCGCCTTCGTCGAAATATCGGTTGATCAGGTCCACCAGCGCGTCCATCGCTTCCTGCGCCTGCTCCCCTTCAGTGCTCAGGTGAATCTTGGTCCCCTTGCCGGCGGCGAGCATCATCATCGCCATGATGCTTTTACCGTCGACGGTGTTCTCGGGCGTACGCCCGACCCTGATCGTGGTATCCGGAAACTGACCCGCCACACCGACAAACTTTGCCGACGCTCGGGCATGCAAACCCAGCTTGTTGATGATTTCAATTTCCTGAGCAGGCATCGCGATGTGAATCCTTTAGCTGAGGTCGCGGTGGCGAACCTGGACATTCTTCAGGGATTGTTGCAGGAGTTGACCCAGGCGTTCGGTCAGGTAGACGGAGCGGTGATGACCGCCGGTACAGCCGATGGCGATCGTGACGTAGGCGCGGTTGCTCGCGGCAAAGCGGGGCAGCCATTTGAGCAGGTAGCTGGAGATGTCCTGGTACATTTCCTCGACATCAGGCTGTGCGGCCAGGTAGTCGATCACCGGTTGGTCAAGCCCGGACTGCTCGCGCAATTCCGGTTTCCAGTAGGGGTTGGGCAGGCAGCGCACATCGAACACCAAGTCGGCATCTACCGGCATGCCACGCTTGAAGCCGAACGACTCCACCAGGAACGCCGTGCCCGGCTCCGGCTGGTTCAGCAGGCGCAGCTTGATTGTGTCGCGCAACTGATACAGGTTCAGGTGCGTGGTGTTGACCTTCAGGTCGGCCAGGTCGGCGATCGGCCCCAGCAGCTGGCTTTCATCCTCGATGGCTTCGGCCAGGGAGCGGTTGGCGTTGCTCAGGGGGTGGCGCCGGCGGGTTTCGGAAAAGCGCTTGAGCAGCGTCTCTTCGTCGGCATCCAGGTACAACACATCGCATTGGATATGCCGGCTGCGCACTTCCTCGAGCAATTCAGGAAAGCGCGACAGGTGGCTCGGCAGGTTGCGCGCATCGATGGACACCGCCACCAGCGACTGCGCCAGTTCCGTGTGGATCAGGGCGCGCTCGGCCAGTTCCGGCAGCAGGCCGGCGGGCAAATTGTCGATGCAATAGTAACCGCTGTCCTCAAGCACGTTGAGGGCCGTGCTTTTACCGGAGCCGGAGCGACCACTGACGATGATCATGCGCATGTTTAATGACCGTTCTGCTCGTCCAGGACGACCTGGTACAAAGCTTCGTTACTCGGCGCGCTGCGCAGTTTTTCGCGCACTTCCTTGCGGTCCAGCATGCTGGCGATCTGGCGCAGCAGCTCAAGGTGCGCATCGGTCGCCGCTTCCGGAACCAGCAAGACAAACAGCAGGTCGACCGGGGCGCCATCGATGGCGTCGAAATCTATCGCGGTTTCAAGGTGCAGCAGCGCGCTGATCGGCGCGGCACACCCCTTGAGACGGCAGTGAGGAATGGCGATGCCGTTGCCAAAACCGGTGGAACCGAGTTTTTCACGGGCAACCAGGGCCTCGAAGACGTCCTGCATGACCAGATCCGGCACCTCGCGGTGGATCAGGTTGGCAATTTGTTCGAGGGCTTTCTTTTTACTGCCGCCCGGCGCGTTCACTTGGGAACGGCCGGGGGTCAGGATGGTTTCTAGTCGGATCATGGATTGGGGGGGTTAACGACCGGTGGCGCCCTGGAGGAGGCTCTGGGTCTTTTCCTTATGCTTTTTGAGTTGGCGATCCAGCTTGTCGGTCAGCAGGTCAATCGCGGCATACATGTCTGTGTGCTCTGCGTTGGCAACCACTTCTCCGCCGGGAATATGCAGCGTGGCTTCGATTTTCTGCAGCAGCTTCTCGACATTCATCGTGACTTGCACGTTGGTGATCTTGTCGAAATGCCTCTCCAATCGGTCGAGTTTTTCGCCGATGTAGGTGCGCAGGGGTTCGGTCACTTCCAGTTGGTGTCCACTGATGTTGACTTGCATACAGCTTCTCCTTCGTTGCCAGTGCATAAAGCGGCAGGCAGAAATGCCTGCCACTGGAACGCTGTGGCGTGGCCTTGTTACATCAACCGCTTGCGTTCGCTCGAAGGCGCGATCCCGAGGGATTCACGGTACTTGGCGACGGTACGGCGGGCCACCTGAATGCCTTGTGCCTCCAGTAAACCAGCGATCTTGCTGTCACTCAACGGCTTTTTCTGATTTTCCGCGGCCACCAGTTTTTTGATGATCGCGCGGATGGCCGTGGACGAGCATTCGCCGCCTTCGGAGGTGCTGACGTGGCTGGAGAAAAAGTATTTCAATTCATAGATGCCCCGGGGGGTATGCATGAACTTCTGCGTGGTCACCCGGGAAATCGTCGACTCGTGCATGCCCACGGCCTCGGCAATGTCATGCAGGACCAACGGTTTCATCGCTTCATCGCCGTACTCCAGGAAGCCGCGCTGATGCTCGACGATCTGGGTGGCAACCTTCATCAAGGTTTCATTGCGGCTTTGCAGGCTCTTGATGAACCAGCGGGCTTCCTGCAACTGATTGCGCATGAAGGTGTTGTCGGCGCTGGTGTCGGCGCGCTTGACGAAGCCGGCGTACTGGGCGTTGACCCGCAGCTTGGGCACCGACTCCTGGTTGAGCTCCACCAGCCAGCGATCATTGTGCTTGCGCACGATCACGTCGGGCACCACGTACTCAGGCTCGGTGGATTCGATCTGCGAGCCGGGGCGCGGGTTGAGGCTCTGCACCAGCTCGATGACCTGGCGCAGCTCATCTTCCTTGAGCTTCATGCGGCGCATCAGTTGGCTGTAGTCGCGACCGCCCAGCAGGTCGATGTAATCGGTGACCAGTCGCTTGGCTTCGGCCAGCCACGGTGTCTTGGCGGACAACTGGCGCAATTGCAGCAACAGGCACTCGCCCAGGTTGCGAGCGCCGATGCCGGCCGGCTCGAATTGCTGGATGCGATGGAGGACGGCTTCGATCTCGTCCAGCTCGATGTCGAGCTCGGGGTCGAAGGCTTCGAGGATCTCCTCGAGGGTCTCGTCCAGGTAGCCCTGGTTGTTGATGCAATCGATCAGGGTCACGGCGATCAGGCGATCGGTGTCGGACATCGGCGCCAGGTTCAGTTGCCACAACAGATGGCTTTGCAGGCTCTCGCCGGCAGAGGTGCGGGTGGTGAAGTCCCACTCGTCGTCATCGCTGCTTGGCAGGTTGCTGGCGCTGGTCTGGTAGACGTCTTCCCAGGCCGTGTCCACGGGCAGTTCGTTGGGAATGCGTTCGTTCCATTCGCCTTCCTCGAGGTTGTCCACCGTCGGAGCGGCTTCCTGGTAGGACGGTTCCGGAATCTCGGTGTTGGTCTTCTGCTCGACGTTGTCGGCCAGCGGATCGGTGTTATCGAAGTCGTCGCCTTCTTCCTGGCGTTCGAGCATCGGATTGGACTCCAGGGCCTCCTGGATTTCCTGTTGCAGGTCCAGGGTCGACAATTGGAGCAGGCGGATGGCCTGTTGCAGCTGCGGTGTCATCGTCAGCTGCTGGCCCATTCTCAAGACTAGCGATGGTTTCATGGCAGGGGCTTAACACCTTATTCGCCGGCGCACATGCGCCATCCACTACAGGGCGCCGAAGCGCCAAACTTAAGCAAATTATATGCCTGAAACTGAAGTGTTTGCCTAGAGCGTCGCCATAATTAAATTAAACGACGCCCCGGCAATTCGCCAGACACGTGTGCTTACAGGCGGAACTCATGGCCCAGGTACACTTCCTTGACCAGGTCGTTGGCCAGAATCGCAGCGGAGTCGCCTTCGGCGATCAACTGGCCGTCATTGACAATGTAGGCGGTTTCGCAGATATCCAGCGTCTCGCGCACGTTGTGGTCGGTGATCAGCACGCCGATGCCCTTGGCCTTGAGGTGATGGATGATCTGCTTGATGTCTCCCACCGAGATCGGGTCCACGCCGGCGAACGGTTCGTCGAGCAGGATGAATTTCGGCGCGGTGGCCAGAGCGCGGGCGATTTCCACGCGACGCCGTTCACCACCGGACAGGCTCATGCCCAGGTTGTCGCGAATGTGGCTGATGTGGAATTCCTGCAGCAGGCTTTCCAGTTCCTGGCGGCGGCCGGCCTTGTCGAGTTCCTTGCGGGTCTCGAGGATCGCCATGATGTTGTCGGCCACCGACAGTTTGCGGAAGATCGACGCTTCTTGCGGCAAATAGCCGATACCGGCCTTCGCGCGGCCGTGCATCGGCTGGTGGCTGACATCCAGGTCGTCGATCAGTACGCGACCCTGATCGGCCTGGACCAGGCCGACGATCATGTAGAAGCAAGTGGTCTTGCCCGCGCCATTGGGGCCGAGCAGGCCGACGATCTGGCCGCTGTCGATGGACAGGCTGACATCACGCACGACTTGACGGCTCTTGTAGCTCTTGGCCAGGTGCTGAGCTTTCAGAGTTGCCATTACTGGGCCTTCTGCTCGGTTTTCTTTTTAGGCTGGATCACCATGTCGATCCGCGGACGCTGCTCGGTCACCTTGCTGCCGGTGGCGCGACCGGCGCTGGCGAGTTTCTTGTTGGTGTCGTAGACGATTTTCTCGCCCTGGGTGACGTTGTTGTCCTTGTCGACGACCTTGGCGCGGTCGATCAGGACCACGCGATCCTGGGAGGCGTGGTACTGGATGGTCACCCCGTAGCCTTGTACCGGCTTGGTGTCGCCTGCGGTTTGCATCTGCTCGAAATAGGCCAGGTTGCCCACCGAGGTCACCACGTCGATATCGCCGGACTGGGTGCGTGTGATGGTCACGGTGTTGCCGGTAACCTTCATCGAGCCCTGGGTGATGATCACGTCACCTTTATAGGTGGCGACGCCATTCTTGTCGTCGAGCTGGGCGTCATCGGCCTGGATGCGGATAGGTTGGTTGCGGTCGTCGGGAAGAGCCCAGGCGCTCGCGCTTCCCAGTGCTGCGCCCAGACTGAGCAAAATAGGGAGGGTTTTAGCGAGCTTCATACTGTCCTCTTACGTTCGATAGCAGGTGTATCCTGCTTTCCTTCAAATACGCTTTCATTCCCGTGCCGGTCGATACACCCCCGGCGCCGTCGATTCTAACGGGTTGCTCGGTCTGCGCATATTCTTGCTGTGGGAACACGGTCATGCGTGTGCTGGTGATGATGGTCGTACGGTTCTTCTCGTCGGTCCGGGCGATGCGTACCGAGTCGATCAGTTCCACTTCGGTGCCGCCGGAATTGACTTCGGCGTGCTCGCTCTGCACGTGCCACGGGAAGTCGGTGCCGCGGAACATGTTCAGGTCCGGCTTGGTAACCAGCGTAATGTCAGTGGCCTTTACGTGGTCGACCTTGTCGGACGTCATCTCGTATTGCACTTTGCCGTCGGGCAGGTATTGCAGGGTATGGGTGTTGGTCGCGTACCAGTCGATCTTTTCCTCGACCTGGGCCACAGGCTGGTCAAGGAACCGTTCAGGGCTGATGTTCCAATAGCCCACCGCGGCGAAAATCGCCGCGATACAGGCAAACACCACAATGGTGCGAATCTTTTTGCTCAGCATAAATGGCTCACAGGTACGCGGCGTTGGCCGCTTCGAGGCGGCCCTGGGCGCGCAGGATCAGTTCACAGAATTCGCGGGCGGCACCTTCGCCACCTCGCGCCGTGGTGATGCCGTGGGCGTGCTCGCGCACGAAACTGGCCGCGTTGGCGACTGCCATGCCCAGGCCGACCCGGCGAATCACCGGCAGGTCCGGCAGGTCGTCACCGAGATAGGCCACTTGTTCATAGCTCAGGTTGAGTTGACCGAGAAGCTCGTCCAGCACCACCAGTTTGTCTTCGCGCCCCTGGTAAAGGTGCGGGATGCCGAGGTTCTTCGCGCGCCGCTCGACCACCGGGGTCTTGCGGCCGCTGATGATAGCGGTCTGCACGCCGGCGGCCATCAACATCTTGATGCCTTGGCCGTCGAGGGTGTTGAAGGTCTTGAATTCGCTGCCGTCTTCGAGGAAGTACAGGCGACCGTCAGTCAGCACACCGTCCACATCGAATACGGCCAGCTTGATGGCTTTGCCCCGTTGCAACAGGTCTGTGTTCATTTACATGACTCCCGCACGCAGCAAATCGTGCATGTTCAGGGCGCCCACCGGACGGTCTTCGTCATCGACGACCACCAGGGCGCTGATCTTGTGGTCTTCCATGATTTTCAAGGCCTCGGCGGCGAGCATCTCGGCACGGGCGGTCTTGCCGTGGGGCGTCATGACTTGTTCGATGGTCGCGCTGTGGATGTCGATGGTGCGGTCCAGGGTGCGGCGCAGGTCGCCATCGGTAAAGATCCCGGCGAGCTTGCCGTCGGCCTCCAGGACCACCGTCATGCCCAGTCCCTTGCGGGTCATTTCCATCAGCGCGTCCTTGAGCAACGTGCCGCGCAGCACCTGCGGCAGTTCCTGTCCGGCGTGCATCACGTTTTCGACTTTCAGCAGCAGGCGGCGGCCGAGGGCGCCACCGGGATGGGAGAAGGCGAAATCTTCCGCGGTGAAACCCCGGGCTTCCAGCAGCGCCACGGCCAGCGCGTCGCCCATGACCAGGGCGGCGGTGGTGGAGGAGGTCGGTGCCAGGTTCAGTGGGCAGGCTTCGTGTTCGACATGGACATTGAGGTTGACTTCGGCGGCCTTGGCCAGCGGCGAGTCCGGGTTGCCGGTCATGCTGATCAACTGGATACCCAGGCGCTTGATCAGCGGCAGCAGGGTGATGATCTCGTTGGTGGAGCCGGAATTGGACAAGGCCAGGATGACGTCGTCCCGGGTAATCATGCCCATGTCGCCGTGGCTGGCCTCGGCCGGATGGACAAAAAAGGCCGTGGTGCCGGTGCTGGCGAGGGTGGCGGCGATCTTGTTGCCGATGTGCCCGGACTTGCCCATGCCGACCACGACCACGCGGCCCTTGCTGGCCAGAATCATCTCGCAGGCGCGTACGAAATCAGCGTCGATATGGGGCAGCAAGCCTTGCACGGCTTCAAGCTCGAGGCGGATGGTACGTTGTGCCGATTGAATCAGGTCGCTGGATTGGCTCATGTCAGAAATCGTATAGCCCGATGAAAAGGCGGCGATTATAGCGGTAATGAACAATTCCCTCACGTAAGTTCGTCATGCTTTGTGCAAGCGGCTGCAAGGTTTGACACAAAATCAGACTTTTTACCTTAAGCCAGGCTTAACGGCGGGGGCGTTGGCCTTGGGCGCTTGGCTGTTGCAGTGATATAGTTCGCCGCCGGTTCGCTGCCCGGCGGTACCGGCGCTTGTCGGCTGCCCAGGGCATTCGAATGTGAGGCTGCATCGCAAGGAGTTTAGATGAGTGCCGACAACGCCTACGCGGTCGAGCTGAAGGGACTGTCCTTCAAGCGAGGGACGCGCAGCATTTTCAATGACATCGATATTCGCATACCACGGGGCAAGGTCACCGGCATCATGGGGCCATCCGGGTGTGGCAAGACCACGCTGCTGCGGCTGATGGGGGCACAACTGCGCCCCAACGCCGGCGAAGTCTGGGTCAATGGCCAGAATCTTCCGCAATTGTCTCGTAGCGACCTGTTCGATGCGCGCAAGCACATGGGCGTGTTGTTCCAGAGCGGTGCATTGTTTACCGACCTCGATGTGTTCGAGAACGTGGCGTTCCCGCTGCGGGTCCACACCGACCTGCCGGAAGAAATGATCCGCGACATCGTTCTGCTCAAGTTGCAGGCCGTCGGGCTGCGTGGCGCCATCGACCTGATGCCGGACGAGCTGTCCGGTGGCATGAAGCGTCGTGTCGCGCTGGCGCGGGCGATTGCCCTCGATCCGAAGATCCTCATGTACGACGAGCCCTTTGTCGGCCAGGACCCGATCGCCATGGGCGTGCTCGTGCGCCTGATCCGCCTGCTCAACGATGCGCTGGGCATCACCAGTATCGTGGTCTCCCACGACCTGGCCGAGACCGCGAGCATTGCCGACTACATCTATGTGGTCGGCGATGGCCAGGTGCTGGGGCAGGGCACGCCGCAGGAACTGGTGGATTCGGACAATCCGCGCATTCGCCAATTCATGAAGGGGGATCCGGACGGGCCGGTGGCGTTCCATTTTCCGGCCACGGATTACCGTACCGATCTGTTGGGGAAGCGCTGATGCGCAAGAAATCACTGTTGGAAAGAATTCGCTTGTTCGGTCGCTCCGGCATCGACGTGGTGGCGGTGCTGGGCCGTTCCTCGCTGTTTCTGATGCACGCCTTGCTCGGTCGCAATTCGACGGGCGGCGGCTTTGGCCTGCTGGTCAAGCAGTTGCACTCGGTGGGCGTGATGTCCCTGGTGATCATCGTGGTCTCCGGGATCTTCATCGGCATGGTGCTGGCGCTGCAAGGCTTCAGCATTTTGTCCAGCTACGGTTCGGAGCAGGCGGTCGGGCAGATGGTCGCCCTGACGCTGCTGCGCGAGCTTGGCCCCGTGGTGACCGCGCTGCTGTTCGCCGGGCGTGCCGGTTCGGCGCTGACGGCTGAAATCGGTAACATGAAGTCCACCGAGCAACTGTCGAGCCTGGAAATGATCGGTGTCGACCCGCTCAAGTACATCATTGCCCCGCGCCTGTGGGCCGGCTTCATTTCCCTGCCGGTGCTGGCGATGATTTTCAGCGTCGTGGGGATCTGGGGTGGCTCCTGGGTAGCCGTCGACTGGCTGGGGGTCTATGAAGGTTCCTACTGGTCGAACATGCAGAACAGCGTCGACTTCCTCGACGATGTCCTCAATGGCGTGATCAAAAGTGCCGTGTTCGCGTTCGTCGTGACCTGGATCGCCGTGTTCCAAGGCTATGACTGTGAGCCCACTTCAGAGGGGATCAGCCGTGCCACAACCAAGACCGTGGTGTACGCCTCGCTGGCGGTCCTGGGCCTTGACTTTATTCTGACCGCCTTGATGTTTGGAGATTTCTGATGCAAAACCGCACCCTGGAAATCGGTGTCGGCCTTTTCTTGCTGGCTGGCATCCTGGCTTTGCTGCTGCTGGCCCTGCGGGTCAGTGGACTGGCGCCGACGGCAAGCACCGATACTTATAAACTTTATGCCAACTTCGACAATATTGCCGGTTTGACGGTCAGAGCCAAGGTGACCATGGCCGGTGTGACCATCGGCAAGGTCACGGCAATCGATCTGAACCGCGAGGATTTCACCGGTCGGGTGACGCTGCAGCTGGAAAAGCGCGTGGACAACCTGCCGACTGACTCCACGGCATCTATCCTCACGGCTGGGCTGCTGGGCGAGAAGTACATTGGCATCAGCGTGGGTGGCGAAGACGCCGTGCTCAAGGACGGTGGCGTGATCCATGACACGCAGTCGTCCCTGGTGCTCGAGGACCTGATCGGTAAATTCCTGCTCAATACCGTTAGCAAAGACGCCAAATGAGGAGCTTTTGAATGATCTCTATCTTGCGACGTAGCCTGTTGGTGCTGCTCGCGGCGCTGCCGTTGATGGCCAACGCCGTGGCCGCGCCTTCGGCCCATGACATCATCCAGGACACGACCACCCGGTTGCTGGCGGACCTTGCCGCCAACAAAGAGAAATACAAGCAGGATCCCAGCGCGTTCTATGACGCGCTGAACGGCATCGTCGGCCCTGTGGTGGACGCCGATGGCATCTCCAAGAGCATCATGACCGTCAAGTACTCGCGCAAGGCCACCCCGGCGCAGATGACCCGCTTCCAGGAAAACTTCAAGCGCAGCCTGATGCAGTTCTATGGCAACGCCTTGCTGGAGTACAACAACCAGGGCATCACCGTTTCCCCGGCCAAGGATGAAAGCGGCACCCGCACCAGCGTCGATATGCAGGTCAAGGGCAACAACGGCGCGGTCTACCCTGTGTCCTACACACTCGAGAAAATCAACGGCGAGTGGAAAGTACGCAACGTGATCATCAATGGCATCAACATCGGCAAGCTGTTCCGCGATCAGTTCGCCGACGCCATGCAGCGCAATGGCAACGACCTGGACAAGACCATCGACGGTTGGGCCGGTGAAGTCGCCAAGGCCAAGGAAGTGACCGAAGAAGCCAAAGAGAAGCAGGAACAATGATCGAGTCGGTGAGTGAGTCGGCCGTTCGTCTGGGCGGGGCCGGTGAGCTGCTGCTCAGCGGCGTGCTGGATTACCGCACTGGACCTGCCCTGCGCAAGCAGGGGCAGGCGCTGATCAAGTCCATCGGCGGTGCCGAGGTGGTGATTGACTGTTCGGCGGTGCAGAAGTCCAGCAGTGTCGGCTTGTCGCTGCTGCTGTGTTTCATGCGGGACGCCAAGGCGGCCGGCAAAACGTGGAGCATCCGTGGGATGCCCGAAGACATGCGCGAAATAGCCCAGGTCAGCGAGCTGACCGAGCTGTTGGCGCACCCCTGACCCACATTGTTGGAAAAGCCCCTCTGTCAGAGTCCTGCTTCGCGGGGTTCGCAGGCGCGGGGCTTTTTTGTATGATGTGCGACCCGCGCGCACAGGGCGCCGATTGAGGTTGAGCATGCAGGCTGTAGAAGTGAAGAGCTTCCTTGAAGGAAAGCTGCCTGGTACGAAGGTGGAAGTTGAAGGCGAAGGCTGCAATTTCCAGCTGAACGTAATCAGCGATGAACTGGCGGCGTTGAGCCCAGTGAAGCGTCAGCAGAGCATCTATGCCCATTTGAACCCATGGATCGCCGATGGCAGCATCCACGCGGTCACGATGAAATTTTTCAGCAGCGCGGCCTGGGCCGAGCGCACCTGAGCCCAAGGGCCTCGAGATTCTTATGGATAAACTGATTATTACCGGCGGCGCTCGTCTTGATGGCGAAATCCGTATTTCCGGGGCAAAGAACTCCGCCCTGCCAATCCTGGCCGCGACCCTGCTGTGCGACGGTCCTGTGACCGTGGCCAACCTGCCGCACCTGCACGACATCACCACGATGATCGAGCTGTTCGGCCGCATGGGCATCGAGCCGGTGATCGACGAGAAGCTCAGCGTCGAGATCGACCCACGCACCATCAAGACCCTGGTCGCCCCGTACGAGCTGGTGAAGACCATGCGCGCGTCGATCCTGGTATTGGGTCCGATGGTCGCCCGTTTCGGTGAAGCCG
This sequence comes from Pseudomonas sp. OA65, assembly GCF_017498305.1. Lineage (NCBI taxonomy): Bacteria > Pseudomonadati > Pseudomonadota > Gammaproteobacteria > Pseudomonadales > Pseudomonadaceae > Pseudomonas > Pseudomonas sp. OA65. Next base: position 52,998 of record NZ_JAGDEZ010000005.1, on the reverse strand, counting down.
AAGTCGCCTTGCCTGGCGGTTGCGCCATTGGCTCGCGTCCGGTGGACCTGCACATTCGCGGCCTGGAAGCCATGGGCGCGGTGATCGACGTCGAAGGTGGCTACATCAAGGCCAAGGCACCGGAAGGTGGCTTGCGCGGTGCGCACTTCTTCTTCGACACCGTCAGCGTGACCGGTACCGAGAACATCATGATGGCCGCCGCACTGGCCAAGGGCCGTAGCGTGCTGCAGAACGCCGCCCGTGAGCCTGAAGTGGTCGACCTGGCGAACTTCCTGATCGCCATGGGCGCCAAGATCAGCGGCGCCGGCACCGACACCATCACCATCGATGGCGTCGAGCGCCTGCATTCGGCCACCTACAAGGTGATGCCGGACCGGATCGAAACCGGCACCTATCTGGTGGCTGCTGCCGTCACCGGTGGCCGCGTCAAGGTCAAGGACACCGATCCGACCATCCTTGAAGCCGTCCTGGAAAAACTCAAGGAAGCCGGTGCCGAAGTCACCTGCGGCGAAGACTGGATCGAAGTGAACATGCACGGCAAGCGGCCCAAGGCTGTCAACGTGCGGACCGCTCCATACCCGGCGTTCCCGACCGACATGCAGGCGCAGTTCATCTCCCTCAACGCCATTGCCGAAGGCACTGGTGCGGTGATCGAGACGATCTTCGAAAACCGCTTCATGCACGTCTACGAGCTGCACCGCATGGGCGCCAAGATCCAGGTCGAGGGCAACACCGCCATCGTCACGGGCACCGAGAAGCTCAAGGGTGCGCCAGTCATGGCCACCGACCTGCGGGCTTCGGCCAGCCTGGTCATCTCGGCCCTGGTTGCCGAAGGCGATACCCTGATCGACCGCATCTACCACATCGACCGTGGCTACGAGTGCATCGAAGAAAAACTGCAGATGCTCGGCGCCAAGATCCGCCGCGTGCCGGGCTAGTTCCGGCTGCATGGGCGCAGGGACGTGCCCGTTGATTTCGTTTCAGGTCGAGGGTGGTTGCACCCTCGATGTGTGTTCGGCGCCGCTTGCGACCGGGCATGAGTACCTTGATAAGGACTGACGTTTCCCATGTTGACCATCGCACTGTCCAAGGGCCGCATCCTTGACGACACCCTGCCGCTTCTGGCTGAAGCGGGCATCGTGCCGACCGAGAATCCGGACAAGAGCCGCAAGCTGATCATCCCCACGACCCAGGCCGACGTGCGCTTGCTGATCGTGCGTGCCACCGACGTGCCGACCTACGTGGAACATGGTGCCGCCGACCTGGGCGTCGCCGGCAAGGACGTGCTGATGGAATACGGCGGCCAGGGCCTGTACGAGCCCCTGGACCTGCGGATCGCCCGCTGCAAGCTGATGACCGCCGGGAAAGTCGGCGCGCCGGAGCCCAAGGGGCGCCTGCGGGTGGCGACCAAGTTCGTCAACATTGCCAAGCGTTACTACGCCGAGCAGGGCCGCCAGGTCGACATCATCAAGCTGTACGGTTCGATGGAGCTGGCGCCGCTGATCGGCCTGGCAGACAAGATCATCGACGTGGTCGACACCGGCAACACCCTGCGGGCCAACGGCCTGGAACCCCAGGACTTCATCGCTGACATCACCTCCCGGTTGGTCGTCAACAAGGCGTCGATGAAAATGCAGCATGCTCGTATCCAGGCTCTGATCGATACCCTGCGCAAGGCAGTGGAATCGCGACACCGCGGCTGATTCACCTGCGCGACCTTGAGTCGCGCCCGTCTATCCGTGTCATAGCCAATTTTCTCAGGTGCCCACGCGAATGGACTGGTAGCTTAGGGCGCCTGAGCATTTGCCATTAATGAGGCCTTCGCTATGACCGCTCCCACTTCGATTCGCCGACTCAACGCTGCCGACCCGGATTTCGCACATCATCTGGATCATCTGCTGAGCTGGGAAAGCGTGTCTGACGACTCGGTCAATCAGCGGGTGCTGGACATCATCAAGGCCGTACGCGAGCGTGGCGATGCCGCCCTGGTGGAATTCACCCAGAAATTCGACGGCCTGCAAGTGGCGTCCATGGCTGACCTGATCCTGCCGCGCGAGCGCCTGGAACTGGCCCTGACCCGGATCACCGTGCCCCAGCGCGAAGCCTTGGAAAAAGCCGCGTCCCGGGTCCGTGACTATCACGAAAGGCAGAAACAGGACTCCTGGAGCTACACCGAAGCCGACGGCACCGTGCTGGGCCAGAAGGTCACGCCGCTGGACCGCGCTGGGCTGTACGTGCCGGGGGGCAAGGCGTCCTATCCGTCCTCGGTGCTGATGAACGCCATCCCGGCCAAGGTCGCCGGCGTGACCGAAGTGGTCATGGTCGTCCCGACCCCTCGGGGTGAAATCAACGAGTTGGTGCTGGCCGCCGCGTGCATCGCTGGCGTGGACCGGGTGTTCACCATTGGCGGTGCCCAGGCCGTGGCGGCGCTGGCCTATGGCACCGAAAGCGTGCCACGGGTGGACAAGGTGGTCGGCCCGGGCAACATCTATGTCGCCACGGCCAAGCGCCACGTGTTTGGCCAGGTCGGCATCGACATGATCGCCGGTCCTTCGGAAATCCTCGTGGTGTGCGACGGCCAGACCGATCCTGACTGGATCGCCATGGACCTGTTTTCCCAGGCCGAGCACGACGAAGACGCCCAGGCGATCCTGGTCAGCCCGGACGCCGAGTTCCTCGACAAGGTGGCCGCGAGCATCGACAAGCTGTTGCCGACCATGGACCGCGCCGAAATCATCAACACGTCGATCAATGGCCGAGGCGCGCTGATCAAGGTCGATGACATGGCGCAGGCCATCGAAGTCGCCAACCGCATCGCGCCGGAACACCTGGAGTTGTCGGTCGCCGACCCGCAGGCTTGGTTGCCGCAGATCCGCCACGCCGGTGCGATTTTCATGGGCCGTCACACCAGCGAGGCCTTGGGTGATTATTGCGCAGGCCCTAACCATGTATTGCCGACGTCCGGCACCGCGCGGTTCTCGTCGCCTCTGGGGGTGTACGACTTCCAGAAACGCTCGTCGATCATCTTCTGCTCCGAGCAGGGCGCCTCCGAACTGGGCAAGACCGCTTCGGTGCTGGCCCGTGGCGAATCGCTGAGCGCCCACGCCCGCAGCGCCGAGTACCGCATTCTTGATGAGAACGCCATTGAAGGGCAGGGGAACTGAAATGAGTAAATTCTGGAGCCCGTTCGTCAAGAACCTGGTGCCCTACGTGCCGGGTGAACAGCCGAAACTGACCCGGTTGGTCAAGCTCAACACCAACGAGAACCCCTACGGCCCATCGCCCAAGGCCCTGGCGGCGATGCAGGCTGAGCTGAACGACAATCTGCGCCTGTATCCGGATCCCAACAGTGATTTGCTCAAAGGCGCTGTAGCCCGGTATTACGGCGTGCAGAGCAACCAGGTGTTCCTGGGTAACGGCTCGGATGAAGTGCTGGCGCACGTTTTTCACGGCCTGTTGCAGCACGACCAGCCGCTGTTGTTCCCGGACATCAGCTACAGCTTCTATCCGGTGTACTGCGGCCTGTACGGTATTCAGTTCGAGGCGGTGCCGCTGGATGCACAATTCCAGATTCACCCGGCCGACTACGCCAAGCCCAACGGCGGGATCATTTTCCCCAACCCGAACGCGCCGACCGGCTGCCTGCTGGCGCTGGAGGCGGTCGAGCGGATCCTCAAGGCCAGCCCGGATTCGGTGGTGGTGGTCGACGAGGCCTATATCGACTTCGGCGGCGAGACGGCTATCAGCCTGGTAGATCGTTATCCGAACCTGCTGGTGACCCAGACCCTGTCCAAGTCCCGCTCGCTGGCGGGCCTGCGCGTGGGCCTGGCGGTGGGGCATCCGGACCTGATCGAAGCGCTGGAGCGGATCAAGAACAGCTTCAACTCCTACCCGTTGGATCGCCTGGCGAATGTCGGCGGCGCGGCGGCGTTCGATGATCGCGAGTATTTCGACCGGACCTGCCGGTTGGTCATCGAGCACCGTGAATGGGTCGTGGCCCAATTGGAAGCCAAGGGTTTCGAAGTATTGCCCTCGGCAGCCAACTTCATCTTCGCCCGCCACCCCCGGCACGATGCGGCAGGGTTGGCGGCGAAACTGCGGGAGCAAGGTGTGATCGTGCGGCACTTCAAGCAGGAGCGGATTGCCCAGTTCCTGCGGATCAGCATCGGCACCCCGGAACAGAACCAGGCCTTGATCGGAGCCCTCGGCGAACTCTGAAACCCTGCACTGAGCCTGTGGAGTCTGTGGAGTCTGTGGGAGCAAAGCTTGCTCGCGAAAGCGGTGTGTCAGTCACTTCGATGCTGGCTGAACTGACGCCTTCGCGAGCAGGCTCGCTCCCACAGTTGTTTTGTGGTGTTCACAGGATCTGCATACCGCCGCAAATCCCCTGTGGGAGCGGGCTTGCTCGCGAAGGCGGTGTGTCAGTCACTTCGATGCTGGCTGAACTGACGCCTTCGCGAGCAGGCTCGCTCCCACAGTTGTTTTGTGGTGTTCACAGAATCTGCATACCGCCGCAAATCCCCTGTGGGAGCGAGCCTGCTCGCGATGGGGCCTTTGGATCAGACCCTGAACTGGTTGATCAACCGCCGCTGCTGCTCTGCCAGTTTGGTCAGCCCGGCGCTGGCCGCGCTGGATTCGTCGGCACCGCTGGCCACTTCGTTCGCCACTTGCCCGATGTTGATCACGTTGCGGTTGATGTCATCGGCCACGGCGCTCTGTTCCTCGGCAGCGCTGGCGATCTGGGTGTTCATGTCGTTGATCACCGACACCGCCTGGGTAATCGTCTCCAAGGCCTGGGCCGCTTTCGCCGCATGCTGCACGCTTTCATCGGTGCGATGTTGGCTGTCTTCCATCACCCGCACCACATCCCGGGTGCCTTGTTGCAGTTGCTGGATCATTGCCTGGATTTCTTCAGTCGCCTGCTGGGTCTTCTGCGCCAGGTTGCGCACTTCATCGGCGACCACCGCGAAACCACGGCCCTGTTCACCGGCCCGGGCGGCTTCGATGGCTGCGTTGAGGGCCAACAGGTTGGTCTGCTCGGCGATCCCGCGGATGGCGGTGAGGATCGCGTTGATGTTCTCGCTGTCCCTGGCCAGGGTCTGCACCACACCCACCGCCTTGCCGATTTCCACGGCCAGAGCACCAATGGAGGTGGAAGTGTCCTGGACGATCTGCATCCCCTGGCTGGCGGCTTGGTCCGCATGGCTGGCGGCTTGGGCGGCTTGGGTCGCGTTGCGGGCCACGTCCTGGGCGGTGGCGGTCATTTCGTGCACGGCCGTGGCGACCTGATCGATCTCTGACATTTGCTTGTGCACACCCTGGTTGGTGCGGATCGCGATATCGGCGGTGTGCTCCGACGAATCGCTGACACTCTGCACCGAGGTCACTACCTGGGTGATCATGCCCTGCAGCTTGCTCAGGAAGGTGTTGAAGCCCCTGGCGATCGCCCCTAGTTCATCGGCGCGGTCGCTCACCAGGCGACGGGTCAGGTCGCCTTCGCCCTGGGCGATGTCATCGAGCATCGCCACCATTTGCTTGAGTGGCCGGGCAATGCCGTGGCCCACCAGCCAGATCACCAGCAGACCGATCCCTGCAATCACCAGGCCCACCATCGCCATGCCGAAGATGTCGGTCTGGCGCCGATCGTCGAGGTCCTGCTGCAATGCTTGCAGGTCGGCCATGACCGCATTCAGTGGCAGTTGCAGCATCAGCGTCCAGCGGGCGTTGGTCTCGCCGATGCCGAACGGCATGTACACCTCGATATGCCCGTGGGCTTCGTCGATGTCGTAACGCACTTCGCCGACGCCCAGCTTGGCCAGATTATCCAGCTCGTTGGCGTCCAGCAGGTCGCTGGCCTTCTCCCCGAGTTTGCTCGGGTCCTTGGTGAAGGCCACCAGCCGGTTGTTGTTCGAGAGCAAGGCCATTTCCCCGGCGCCGTCGTACAGCTTGCCGTCGGCGGCCACGAGCATGTCCTGGATGAAGTTCACCGACAGGTCGGCACCGACGATGCCCTGGAACTTGCCCTCAATCATGATCGGTTCGATGAACGAGGCGAGCATGGTCATCGTGCTGCCGACCCGGTAGGGGGCCGGGTCGATCACGCAGGCTTTCTTGCTGTCCTGGGAGCACAGGTAGTACTCACTGGCGCGAATGCCGGTGGAGAGTAGCTTCTGATCGGTCACATCGGCGAGCTTTTCCAGGCCCAGGGAGCCGTCCTGGTTGCGAAACCACCAAGGCAGGAAACGCCCGTTGGTTTCCATGCCCAGCACCGGGCTGTCCACGTAATTGGCGTCGTCGTGGTCGATGGCATTCGGCTCCCAGGCGATGTAGGCGCCGAGGATTTTCGGGTTGCGTACGACGGTTTCCCGCAACAGGCTGATCATCTGCTCACGGGGCACCTTCAGTTGCGGGTTGCCGTCCGCGCCGTTCATGCCCATCAAGGCATTCGTGGTGGCCAGGCCGCGGGCGAGCAACAGCGGGGCTTCCAATTCCCGCTGGATCAGGCTGGCCTGGGTGCGCGCCAGGGCACTGAGGCGTTGTTCGATGAGTTGTTCGAACTGCGCCTTGGTTCGCTGTTGCACCATCTCCTGGGTGCGGGCACCGGCAAACAGCGCGTACAGCACAAGGGCGCCGACCACGCTGAGCACGATGGCACCGGCCAGGGCGGCCACGGAAAACTGGATCGATCTGAATTTCATAAAGACTCCGGACGCGGAAATGACGCCTGGGATCTTTATCGGCGTTTCCGTGGCGCGACATGAGGCGCTGTTCGTCGGGTGACTGTTTTGGCTAGGTGGGTGTCGCAAATGGGCGCGGTGGATCTTTCTAAAAAAACGTAATCCCCTCGTTGTGTATCTGGCGCCGATACAAATCAAGGCCTAGGATACGCCCACGTTTCCAGGGAGCTTCTTTTACATGAACAAGACATTGATGGTGAGTGCTCTGAGCGCGGCGCTGCTGCTCGCCGGTTGCCAGTCGGTCAATACCACCAGCGGCGGAGCCGTGGGCGTGGAACGCAAGCAGTACATGTTCAGCATGCTGTCGACCGACCAGGTCAACCAGATGTACGCCCAGTCCTATCAAAAGACGATGGGCGAGGCGAGTGCCCAGGGCGTGCTGGACAAGACCAGCAGCGATGCCAAGCGTGTCCAGGCCATCTCCAGTCGGCTGATCGCCCAGGCGCCGGTGTTCCGTCCGGATTCGGCGCAATGGAACTGGGAAGTGAACCTGATCAAGAGCGACGAGCTCAACGCCAGCTGCGGCCCTGGTGGGAAAATCATTTTCTACACCGGCTTGATCAATAAGCTGAAGCTCACCGACGATGAAATCGCCGCGATCATCGGCCACGAAATCGCCCACGCCCTGCGCGAGCACGGGCGCGAAGCGATGTCCAAAGCCTACGGCATTGAAATGGCCAAGCAGGGCGCCGGTGCCTTGTTCGGCCTCGGCCAGGACAGCCTGGCATTGGCCGACACCGTCGCCAACTACGGCATGACCTTGCCCAACAGTCGTGGCAACGAGAACGAAGCCGACCTGATCGGCCTCGAACTGGCCGCCCGCGCCGGCTATGACCCGAACGCGGCGATCACCTTGTGGAACAAGATGGCCAAGGCTTCGGAAGGCGCGCCACCGGAATTCATGAGCACCCACCCGTCGTCGAGCAGCCGTATCGCTTCGTTGCAGGCGGCGATACCGAAGGTGATGCCGCTGTATCAGCAGGCGAAGAAATAGCTGCAAGCTACAAGCTACAAGCTACAAGCTACAAGCTACAAGCGAAGCAGAACCGCCTTTGCTTGCAGCTTGAGGCTTGCAGCTCGCAGCTGCTACAAAGCCCTATACACCGCCACGATCGCCAGGACGAAGAACGCCGAGGCGGCCAGGCGGCGGATCAGGGTCAGGGGCAGCTTCTCGGCGGCGAAATTGCCCGCCAGGACCACCGGCACGTTGGCAATCAACATGCCCACGGTGGTGCCGATGATCACCAGCCACAGCTCCGGGTATTGCGCGGCGAGCATCACCGTGGCGATCTGGGTCTTGTCGCCGATTTCCGCCAGGAAGAATGCGATCAGCGTGGTCAGGAACGGTCCGAACTTGCGGGCCGTGTTGGCTTCTTCATCGTCCAGTTTGTCCGGGACCAAAGTCCACAGTGCCGTGGCCGCGAAGCTGGCCGCCAGTATCCAGTGCAAGACTGCGTCGGAGAAAAAACCGCTGACCCAGGCGCCGACCGCGCCGGCCGCCGCATGGTTGGCCAGGGTCGCGGCGACGATGCCGGCGATGATCGGCCAGGGTTTGCGAAAGCGAGCGGCCAGGATGAGCGCGAGCAATTGCGTCTTGTCGCCGATTTCGGCCAGCGCAACGATCGCCGTGGGTACGAGGAGTGAGTCCAGCATCAGGGATTTCCTAAAGGGGCGGGTCGACACGGCTATGACACGTACAGCCTTCCCGCCCCGGGTAAGGTGTGCGTGTCATAGGTCTTGTCAAACCCAGCGACCATCTGCGTGGACGCTTGGGCCGCATACGCCATGGTCTGCTGACCAAGTATGTTGACGTATGCCGGGCGAGCATGGTGCTCGCGGGAGACTACTCCCCTAGGACGGAGCGGATTCTGCCTAGGCAAATCCGATTGAGCAAGTGCTGTTTCCGAAAAAAACTCAACCGCGCTTGGCCCGGTAGATGCGAAAGCCCTGGCCTTCGGCCTTGATTGCGCACGCGCCCAGATGCTCTTCGATCAACGGTTGGTACTTGAGGAAACTGTTGGCAACAAGCCGAAGTTCGCCACCGTTTTTCAGATGTTTGGCCGCTTTTCGCAGCAGGTTCTCCGTGGCGTGGTAATCGGTGTGCACGCCGACATGGAACGGTGGGTTGCTCAGGATCGCGCTCAAACCCATCGGCGCGGCGTCGATGCCGTCACCGGTCAGCACCTCGGCTTCCAGTCCATTGGCGGCCAGGGTCAGACGGCTGCTGGCGGCGGCGAAAGCGTCCACGTCCAACAGGGTGACGGTATTGTGCGGATAGCGACGTTTGACCGCCGCCCCCAGCACCCCGGCACCGCAGCCGAAGTCCAACAGGTGACCACTGGGCAGCTTGTCCAGATGTTCGAGCAGCAGCGCACTGCCGCGATCCAGGCGACCATGGCTGAACACTCCCGGCAGACTGATAACCTTCAGCGGGCCTTCGGCCAGGGGCAGTTCGTAGGTTTGGGCCAGGCTTTCCAGTGGCTTGGCCTCGGGCGCATTCGCGACCGTGACCTGCCATAGCTGGCAGTGCCGCGCGCTATCGAGCTTGCGCGGCTTGCCGAACGGGTTGAGCTGCTTGGACGCCCCTTCGATGCCGCTGCGTTTCTCCCCCACCAGGTACACCTCACGACCAGCCAGGCGCGCCGCCACGGCATTGAGGATGTAATCGGTCAGGTCCTTGGCCTTGGGCAGGAATACCACGGCGGTGTCGAACCCATGCTCGGGGACGTTCACGCCAAAGTGGCTGCGCTCGGGGAAACGAGCATCCAGCGCTGCCTGGTCGCCGGCATGCCAGCACCAGCCATGGGCCTCGGGCAAACGGCCGAGCAGGTCGTCGGCGGGCAGGCCGGCCAACAACACCGAACCCTGGAATAACTCGGCCTGACGAAGCAGTACTTCACTGCGCGGATCCATGGTCTGCTCCTTGAAAAAAAGTGCGGCAGTTTATCAACTGACGACACGCCGCGCTGTACCGCTGAAAAAGCCTTGGGCGTTTTCGCTCATTTGACCGACGATCCGTTGCCGCGCCTCGCGGCTGCCCCAGGCGTTGTGGGGGGTGACGATCAATCGTGGAATATCGCCGGCCAGCAGTGGGTTGCCTTGGACCGGCGGCTCCACGCTCAGCACGTCGGTGGCGGCACCGCCCAAGTGACCCCTGCGCAGGGCCTCGGCCAGGGCCTGTTCGTCGATCAGGCCGCCACGGGCGGTATTGACCACGAACGCACCGGGTTTGAGCAGTGCCAGTTCGCGGGCGCCGATGAAGTTGCGGGTGTGCTCGTTGAGCGGGCAGTGCAGGGTCAGGGCATCGACCTGTGGCAGCAATTGCTCTAGCGGCAAGCGGTCGGGGCGCGCCGGGCGTCCGGGGATCTGCCCCAGCAGCACGCGCATGCCAAAGGCCTCGGCCAGCCGCCCGACGGCGCTGCCCAACTCGCCATGGCCGAGCAGGCCCAGGGTCTTGCCTTCCAGTTCGACAATTGGATAGTCCAGCAGGCAGAACTGCGACGCCTGCTGCCAGCGGCCTTCTCCCACCGCTTTTTGATAATCGGCCAGGCGCGTCGCCAGGTTCAGCAACAGCATGATGGTGTGCTGGGCCACCGACGGCGTGCCGTAGCCCTGGCAATTGCACACGGTGATGCCGTGGCTGCGGGCGGCTGCCAGGTCGACATTGTTGGTGCCGGTGGCACTGATCAGGATCAGTTTCAGGTCGGGGCTGGCCGCCATGGCCTGGGCATCGATCACGATTTTGTTGGTGATTGCCACGGTGGCGCCCTTGAGCCGCTCGGTCACCTGGTCTGGCGTGGTCCGGGCGAACAGTTGCAGGTCGCTGAAGCAGCTGCGCAGCGGGCCCAGGTCCAGGTCGCCGAGGTCCAGGGAAGGGTGGTCGAGGAAAACGGCGCGAGCGGTGTTCGTCATCAGCTGTACCTTTTATGTCAAGAACCGAAGGCGTAATGTGGCGAGCCTATCAGATGGAATGTGGCTTTGGCCTAGCTCGATGTTGGGGCTAATGAAGATCCTTGTGGCGAGGGGATTTATCCCCGTTGGGCTGCGAAGCAGCCCTGAAACCTGAACACTGGATGTGCCAGACAAAAAATGTCCGAAGCTTCTTGGGGCTGCTTCGCAGCCCAACGGGGATAAATCCCCTCGCCACAGATTCATTTGCCACACAATGATGTTTGTTTTGAGATTTGAGTTAGCCAAGGAGCCCCACCATGTACCTCGCCGAATTTCTCACCGTCGCCCTGATCCACCTGCTGGCCGTTGCCAGCCCCGGGCCGGATTTTGCCGTGGTGGTGCGCGAAAGCGTGACCCATGGCCGGCGCGCCGGGACCTGGACGGCGCTGGGCGTCGGCACGGCGATTTTCCTGCATGTGGGCTATTCGTTGCTGGGCATCGGCCTGATCGTGTCGCAATCGATCGTGCTGTTCAACGCGCTGAAGTGGGCCGCCGCTGCGTACCTGCTGTACATCGGTTTCAAGGCCCTGCGGGCGCAACCGGCCAAGCCGGCCGAGGAAAACCTGCACCAGGAGATCGGTGAGCGTACCGCCCGCGGCGCGTTCATCTCCGGCTTCGTCACCAATGGCCTGAACCCCAAGGCGACGCTGTTTTTCCTGTCGCTGTTCACCGTAGTGATCAACCCGCATACACCGCTGGCGATCCAGGCCGGTTACGGCGTGTACCTGGCGGTGGCGACGGCCGTCTGGTTCTGCCTGGTGGCGCTGCTGTTCAGCCAGCAACGGGTGCGCGCCGGTTTCGCGCGCATGGGCCACTGGTTCGACCGGACCATGGGCGCGGTGCTCGTGGCTATCGGGGTGAAGCTGGCGTTTACCGAGTCGCACTGATCCAGCGCCTACGGTCCCGGACATGGCTCAAGGCTAGTATCTACGCGCTGATCAAATCATTCCTTTGGCTGATTTGATCCGTGTATAAGCGCTCTAGAGTGCTTACTTCCAGCCAAGACCGTGCAGTCAGAAAAGGGACTCTTATGTTGCAGACTCGCGTTATTCCTCCCGCCGAAGGCGCCTATCAATACCCGCTGCTGATCAAGCGGCTGCTGATGTCCGGCACGCGTTACGAGAAAACCCGCGAGATCATTTACCGTGACCAATTGCGCTACAGCTATCCGACGCTGATCGAGCGGGTCGCGCGCCTGGCCAACGTGTTGACCGAGGCGGGGGTCAAGGCCGGCGATACCGTGGCGGTGATGGACTGGGACAGCCATCGCTACCTGGAATGCATGTTCGCGATCCCGATGATCGGCGCGGTGATCCACACCATCAACGTGCGCCTGTCACCGGAGCAGATCGTCTACACCATGAACCACGCCGAGGACCGCTTCGTGCTGGTCAACAGCGAGTTCGTCGGCTTGTACCAGGCGATTGCCGGGCATCTGACCACGGTGGACAAGACCCTGCTGCTGACCGACTTGCCGGAAAAAACCGCCGAGCTGCCGAACCTGGTGGGCGAGTACGAACAATTGCTGGCCGCCGCCGCCCCCACTTACGACTTCCAGGACTTCGACGAGAACTCCGTCGCCACCACGTTCTACACCACCGGCACCACGGGCAACCCCAAGGGCGTGTACTTCACCCATCGGCAACTGGTGCTGCACACCATGGGCGTGGCGACCATCATGGGCTCCATCGACAGCGTGCGGCTGCTGGGCACCAACGACGTGTACATGCCCATCACGCCGATGTTCCATGTCCACGCGTGGGGCCTGCCCTACGTGGCGACCATGCTCGGGCTCAAGCAGGTCTACCCGGGCCGCTACGATCCGGAACTCCTGGTCCAGTTGTGGCGCAAGGAAAAGGTCACCTTTTCCCATTGCGTGCCGACCATCCTGCAAATGGTCCTCAATGCCAAGGGCGCCCAGGACACCGATTTCGACGGCTGGAAAATCGTCATCGGCGGCAGCGCCCTGAACCGCAGCCTGTACGAAGCGGCCAAGGCCCGGGGCATCCAGCTCACCGCCGCCTACGGCATGTCGGAAACCGGCCCGCTGGTGTCCTGCGCCCACCTCAACGCGGAACTGATGGCCGGCAGCGAAGACGAACGCACCACCTACCGGATCAAGGCCGGTGTGCCAGGGCCACTGGTGGAAGCGGCGATCGTCGACACCGAGGGGAATTTCCTGCCGGCCGACGGCGAGACCCAGGGCGAACTGGTGCTGCGTGCGCCGTGGCTCACCGAGGGTTATTTCAACGAGCCGCAGAAGGGCGCCGAGCTCTGGGCCGGCGGCTGGTTGCACACCGGTGACGTCGCCACGCTCGACAACATGGGCTTCATCGACATCCGCGACCGCATCAAGGACGTGATCAAGACCGGTGGCGAATGGATCTCCTCCCTGGACCTGGAAGACCTCATCAGCCGTCACGCAGCGGTACGCGAAGTAGCAGTGGTCGGCATTCCCGATCCGCAGTGGGGCGAGCGGCCGTTTGCCTTGCTGGTGATTCGCGAAGGGCATGAGATCGGGGCTCGCGAACTCAAGGAACACCTCAAGCCGTTCGTCGAGCTGGGGCACTTGAGCAAGTGGGCGATCCCGAGCCAGATCGCCCTTGTTACGGAAATTCCCAAGACCAGCGTCGGCAAGCTCGACAAGAAGCGCATCCGCGTCGACATCACCGAATGGCAGAGCAACAACAGCACCTTCCTGTCCACGCTTTAGGCCCTTTTACCGTGCCCGAAAGGGCACGGCAGCCCCACCAAGCAAGCGCTTGCCTTGTCAAACCGAAAATTTCAGCCATCCTTGCCGTGCCGACATCTGTCGGTCTGGCGAAAGGACTGTTCCAGAGTGGTTGAGGGCTGCAAATCACACTTTAGAGGGATCAAGCCGTACTACCTGCTGGCTATAGTCCGCTCACGGATTCTCAAGAACGGGGCGCACGCACGAAAGGGCGATGCGACTTCGATGGATGTCGGGACGCTGCCGCTCCCCGCCGTCGAGGTGTTCTTGAAATGTCCATTGCCATAACAATAATGCACATGGAGTAGCGTCGATGACCTCAGCAACCACGTTCTGGCGCCGGGCAAAACTGCCTCTGGCGGTCAGTCTCGCCTCTTCGCTCGCCGGGCCTGCATTCGGCGTCAGCTTCAACATCGGTGAAATCGAAGGGCAGTTCGACTCGTCCCTGTCGGTCGGCGCGAGCTGGTCCACGGCCAACGCCAACAAGGACCTGATCGGCGTCAACAACGGCGGCAAGGGTTTGTCGCAGACCTCCGATGACGGCCACCTGAATTTCAAGCGAGGGGAAACCTTCTCGAAGATCTTCAAGGGCATCCATGACCTGGAACTGAAGTACGGCGATACCGGCGTATTCGTGCGCGGCAAGTACTGGTACGACTTCGAACTCAAGGACGAACATCGCCTGTACAAGGACATCAGCGACAGCAACCGCAAGGAAGGCGCCAAGTCCTCCGGCGGGCAGATCCTCGATGCATTCATCTACCACAACTACGCCATAGCCGATCAGCCGGGCTCGGTCCGCCTGGGCAAGCAGGTGGTCAGCTGGGGTGAAAGTACCTTCATCCAGGGTGGCATCAACTCCATCAACCCGGTCGACGTGTCCGCGTTCCGTCGCCCTGGTGCCGAGGTCAAGGAAGGCCTGATCCCGGTGAACATGTTCTACGTCTCCCAGAGCCTGACCGACAACCTGTCGGCCGAGGCGTTCTACCAGTTGGAGTGGGACCAGACCGTGGTGGATAACTGCGGCACGTTCTTCTCCCAGCCGGATGTGATTGCCGATGGGTGTACCGATAATCTGCGGGTGCTGAACAAGCGCTCCAGCATTCCGTTCCCGGGCATCGTTCTCCCGATATTGGAAGGTCAGGGCGTCGACATCAACGAAGAAGGCGTGCTGGTACGGCGTGGCCCGGACCGTGACGCCCGCGATAGCGGCCAGTGGGGCGCGTCGTTGAAGTACATGTTCGAACCGCTGGACACCGAGTTCGGTGCCTACTTCATGAACTACCACAGCCGTGCGCCGATTTTCAGTGCCACCGGTGCCCCTCAATCGGTCTACAACAGTGCGCCTGGCTTTGGTCAATTGGCACCGCTGATCGTGGCGGGCAACTCCAACTATTTTGTTGAATACCCGGAAGACATTCGACTCTACGGCCTGAGCTTTTCCACCACGCTGCCTACCGGTACGGCGTGGAGCGGTGAATTGAGCTATCGCCCCAATGCACCGGTGCAATTGAGCACCACCGACATCCTGTTCGCCGGCGTTCGCCCGCTCGGTGGTCCTGTGTTGGGCAATGCTTCGCTGCTCACGGGTGTGCCAGGCCAGGATCTGCACGGTTATCGCCGCAAGGAAATCACTCAGTTCCAGACCACCTTCACTCACTTCTTGGATCAGGTCATGGGCGCCAGTCGCCTCACACTGGTAGGTGAAGTCGGCGTTACCCATGTTGGAGGCTTGGAAAGCAAGTCGGACCTTCGCTACGGTCGTGACCCCGTCTTTGGTCCGGGTCAACTGCCCGCCGGAGCCTGTGACAGGCTCAATGGCTCTACCGCCACAGGCGGCGGCCAGACCATCAACGACGTGAACAGCAACTGCAACAACGACGGCTTCACCACCTCCACCTCCTGGGGCTACCGCGCGCGCGCCATCTGGGAATACCCGGACGTGTTCGCCGGCGTGAACCTCAAGCCCAACGTGGCCTGGTCCCATGACGTCAAGGGTTACTCGCCAGGCCCTGGCGGCAACTTCGAAGAAGGCCGCAAAGCCGTCAGCCTCGGGCTGGATGCCGAGTACCAGAACACCTACAACGCCAGCCTGGCCTACACCAACTTCTTTGGTGGCGATTACAGCACCGTGGACGATCGCGACTTCCTGGCGCTCAGCGTCGGCGTGACCTTCTAAGCACCGAATTTCAGGACGACACACTATGAAAATAACAAAGAATCTGATGCAGGCCGGTGTTCTGGGGCTATCCCTGCTGGCCGCCAGCGTCATGGCGGCCGTGCCCGCGGCCGAGGCCGACAAACTGGGCAAGAGCCTGACGCCGATGGGCGCCGAGATGGCCGGCAATGCCGATGGCTCGATCTCGGCCTGGAAGCCCATGGCCAAGAACGCCGGTGCCGTGGACAGCAAGGGCTTCCTTGCCGACCCGTTCCCGACTGAGAAACCGCTGTTCACCATCACCGCGCAGAACGTCGAGCAGTACAAAGCCAAGCTCGCTCCCGGCCAATACGCGATGTTCAAGCGCTACCCGGAAACCTTCAAGATGCCGGTCTACCCGACCCATCGCGGTGCCACCGTGCCTGACGAGGTGTTCGCCTCCATCAAGAAAAACGCGGTCAACACCAAGCTGGTCTCCGGCGGCAACGGCCTGGAGAACTTCGAGACGGCCGTGCCGTTCCCGATTCCCCAGAGCGGCGTGGAAGTGATCTGGAACCATATCACCCGCTATCGCGGCGGCAGCGTGACGCGCCTGGTCACCCAGGCCACCCCGCAGCCCAACGGCTCCTACAGCCTGGTGTACTTCCGCGACCAGTTCGTATTCCGCGACAAGATGAAGGATTTCGATCCGGCCAACCCAGGCAACATCCTGTTCTACTTCAAGCAACAAGTGACCGCGCCGGCGCGCCTGGCCGGTGGCGTGCTTCTGGTGCACGAAACCCTCGACCAAGTGAAGGAACCGCGTTCGGCGTGGGTCTACAACGCTGGCCAGCGCCGTGTGCGCCGTGCCCCGCAAGTGTCCTATGACGGCCCGGGTACCGCCGCCGACGGCCTGCGTACCTCCGACAACCTGGACATGTATAACGGCGCGCCGGACCGCTACGACTGGAAGCTGGAAGGCAAGAAAGAGCTGTACATCGCCGCCAACAGCTACAAGATCGATTCGCCGCAACTCAAGTACGCCGACATCATCAAGGCCGGCCACATCAACCAGGACCTGACTCGCTACGAGCTGCGTCGTGTCTGGCATGTGACCGCGACCCTGAAGGAAGGCCAGCGCCACATCTACGCCAAGCGTGACTTCTACATCGACGAAGACACCTGGCAAGCCGCGGTGATCGATCACTACGACGGTCGTGGCCAACTGTGGCGCGTGGCCGAGGCCCATGCCGAGAACTACTACGACAAACAAGTGCCGTGGTACGCCCTGGAAACCCTCTACGACCTGCAGTCCGGCCGCTACCTGGCGCTGGGCATGAAGAACGAAGAGAAATCGGCCTACGACTTCGGCTTCACTGCCTCCACCGCCGATTTCACTCCGAATGCATTGCGCCAGGAGGGCATACGCTAGACCGCTCCACCCGAGGCCGCATCCTCGAAAAAACGCCCCGACTGGTTCGGGGCGTTTTTTTTGACCCACACAAAACCCCTGTGGCGAGGGAGCTTGCTCCCGCTGGACTGCGAAGCGGTCCCAAAGCAGAGTACTCGGGGTGTCAGATCAAACGGGGCGGCCTTGGGGCTGCTGCGCACCCCAGCGGGAGCAAGCTCCCTCGCCACAAGAGCGGCGGCTGCCTGGATTTTTCACGTCGGTCGGCATGTAGTCTTTTTGTAGCCATTTGTAGCACTCCCTTCAATACCTCCTCGTTTACCGCTAGTCTGCGGACATCTGCAACGCCGCCACCCGCATTCCAACAAGAGCCGGCCATGACTGATTTGTCTTCACTTCCGGATTCTGCCCGCGCAGCCATCGCGGTACAGGACGGGCGTTTCTACCGCCCGCCCTTGCCCGACGGCCATGTCGTGCGGCCGCGGTTGTGCGAGCGTTTGGCCGCTGGGCTCGGGGGCCGGTTGTTGTTGGTCAGTGCGCCGGCGGGGTTCGGTAAAAGCTCCTTGGCGGTGGAGTTCTGCCAGAGCCTGCCGGCCCATTGGCAAAGCCTCTGGCTGGGGCTCAGCGCCCGGGACAACGATCCCGGGCGTTTCCTGGAACGCTTGCTCGAAGGGCTCCAGGCCTTTTTCCCGCAACTGGGCAGGCGCGCACTGGGGCTGTTGAAGATGCGCCAGCGGCACCAACCCTTTGCCTTCGAAGAATGGCTCGATGGCTTGCTGGACGAACTGTCCACCCACTTGTCGCCGCGCAATCCCTTGTTGCTGGTCCTGGACGATTACCACCTGGCCCAAAGCCCGGTGCTGGATCGCTGCCTGCAGTTTTTCCTCAATCACCTGCCCGACGGTCTGCTGGTCCTCGTCACCAGCCGCCAGCGTCCGGACTGGCACCTGGCGCGCCTGCGCCTGTCGCGGCAATTGCTCGAACTCAATGAACAAGACCTGCGGCTGACCCATGACGAAGCCTTGACGCTGCTCCAGCATCACAGCAGCTCGCTGCGCGGCGAGGCGCTGGAAAACCTCATCCAGCGCAGCGAAGGTTGGGTGGCCGGGCTGCGGTTCTGGTTGCTGGCCGCTTCCGAAGCCGGCACCGAAGGCCTGTTGCCCCAGGCCTTGAACGGCGGCGAAGGGCTGATTCGCGATTACCTGCTCGAAGAAGTCATCGACTGCCTGCCCGCCGAGGTGCAGGCGTTCCTCTATGACACGGCTCCTCAGGAACGCTTTTGCAGCGCGCTGTGCGACGCCGTGCGCGAAGCCCATGACAGCGCCGAGATCCTGCGTTACCTGGCGTCCCACCAGGTGTTCCTGGTGCCTTTGGACGAGCACGGCCATTGGTACCGTTACCACCATCTGTTTTCCGATCTGCTGCGCAGTCGTCCCAGCGCGCCGGCCATGGTCCCGGCTGCGACCCTGCATCTGCGGGCCTGTCGCTGGTTCAACGCCCAGGGCCTGATCGACGAAGCCGTGGAACAGGCGCTGCGGGCCGGGCACTTGGACGTGGCGGCGAACCTGGTGCAGAACCTCTCGGAGGAACAACTGCTGGCCGAGCAGAACGTCGGCATGTTGCTGCGCTGGAAAATGGACCTGCCCGACAGCCTGCTCATCAGCACGCCGCGGCTGATCGTGCTCTACAGTTGGGCGCTTGGGTTGGCCTGCCAGCTGGATGCCGCCGAAGAGCTGGCCGCGCACTTGAGTCGTTTCCTGCCGGCCCCCTCGGCGACCGCGCAAAAATCCATGCTCGCCCAGTGGCTGGCCCTGAGCGGCATCGTCGCCCGTGGTCGCGGCGACCGCGAGGCCACCGTGCGTTATTGCAGCGAAGCCCTGGAGAGCCTGCCGCAAAAACGCTACGGCCAACGGCTGATGTGCCTGTCCACGTTGTCGAACCTGGCCATTGCCGACGGCGACCTGTGGCGCGCGCGTAACCTGAACCGCGATTCCCTGGAGCTGGCGCAGCGGGTCGGCAATCCATTGTTCGAGGCCCTGGCCCATTACGATCGCGCCCGGGTCCTGCAGGCGCGGGGAGAGATCCTCCGGGCACTGGATGAAGTGCACCAGGGTCTGCAACGTTTGCACAAGTTGTCGCCCCAGCGGCTTTATGCGGTGCGGGCGCGACTGATCATGTACGAAGGTTTCCTGCTGACCTTGCGCATGCAGCCCCAGGCCGGCCTGGCGCGGTTGCAGGCGGGCCTCACCGAAGCCCGGGCCTGCCGCGACATCAGCGTGCTGATCGGTCATTGCGTGGTCGCGCGCATCGAAGGCTACAGCGGCGAGTTCGCCCGGGCTTTTGCCGAACTGGCTGAAGCCGAGCGCCTGATGCACATCTGGGATGTTCCGCCGATCTACTACCTGGCGATGATTACCCTGGTCAAATGCGAACTCTGGCTGGCCCAGGGCCGTACCGACCTGGCCGAAGCCTGGCTGGCCCGCCTGGGGCAGACCTACACGGGTGAGCGGGCCGCTGCGCCACCGGAATTCCACCCGCAACTGCCGCTGCATGTCGAACTGCAACAGGCTGTGTTGGAGTCCATCCGGGGTCAACCGATGCTCGCGGAAGGCCGGCTCAATGCCTTGTTGGAACACGGCCAGCAAACCGGCCGGCAGATGCTCAGCGTGATGGCGCTCAACCAGAAAGTCGCCTTGCTGTTGAGCGTCGGCCGCGAACCCGAAGCCCGCCGCACCTTGGCCCAGGCTTTCGAAGCCGCCAGCGGTGGGGTGCTGCAGCCGTTCGAGTGGTTGCTGGGCAAGCACGGTGAATGGCTGCGCGAGCAACTGCTGAACGCGCCGCCCAGCACCTTGCGCGAACATCTGCTCGAACGCCTGCCCTCGGTGGTCCAGCCGGTCGACCCTGCGGCACCTGTCGAAACCCTGAGCAGTCGCGAACGGGCGGTGTTGCAGTTGATTGCCCAAGGCTGTTCGAATCAGGAGATCAGCGAGCAATTGTTTATCTCCCTGCACACCGTCAAGACCCACGCCAGCCACATCAACAGCAAACTCGGCGTCGAGCGCCGCACCCAAGCGGTGGCGCGGGCGAAGGCGTTGGGATTGTTGGGTTGAGCGGCGTTCACTTGTGTCTAGGAGCTTTTGTGGCGAGGGGATTTATCCCCGCTGGGCTGCGCAGCAGCCCCCAATAATCAGCCTGACACACCTTAGTGTCAGGTTTCAGGGGCGCTTCGCACCCCAGCGGGGATAAATCCCCTCGCCACAAAAAAGCTGTCTGAGCCAGTAAAGGAATCCCTCGATGTTGCCCCTCTACAAAACCATCCCATCCCCCGTTGGCCAACTGATCCTCGTCGCCCGGGAGACAAGGCTGGCGGCCATCCTGTGGGAAAACGAGCGGCTCAATCGGGTGCGCCTGGGGCCTTTGGAAGAGGATACCCGGCATCCGGTCCTCAAGGAAACCGAACGTCAACTGCTGGAATACTTCGCTGGTCAACGCCGCCGTTTCGAGCTGGAGCTGGACTTTGCCGGCACTGACTTCCAGGTCCGGGTCTGGCAGGCCCTGTTGACCATCCCCTTCGGAGAAACCCGCAGCTACCGCGACATCGCCTTCCAGATCGGCCAACCCACCGCGGTCCGGGCGGTCGGCGCCGCCAATGGCCGCAACCCCATCTCGATCATCGCCCCGTGCCACCGCGTCATCGGCAGCTCCGGTAGCCTCACCGGCTTCGCTGGCGGCCTGGCAGCCAAACAGTTCCTGCTCAGCCTCGAAGGCCAGCAGAGCCTGCAATTGGCGTTCTGACCATCAGCATGGCTAAACCAAATCCCTGTGGGAGCGAGCCTGCTCGCGATAGCGGATTGTCAGCTTGCCTAGGTGCTGGATGTGCCACCGTCATCGCGAGCAGGCTCGCTCCCACAGTTGTTTTGATATGACTTAAATTGTGCATCCATCCCCAATCCCCTGTGGGAGCGGGCTTGCTCGCGAAAGCGGTGCATCAGTTGCCAAATGGGTTGCCTGACCCACCGCCTTCGCGAGCAAGCCCGCTCCCACACTGTTTTCAGGCGGAGGGTGATTTGGGAGGGCACATACGCGTCGGCGGCAGGCCGTTGGCGTTGTGCTGGAAGATCTGCGCGGGCTGACCCTGCTCGTTGAAGAACACCTGGCCAATCCCGGCGCTGTTCCACAACCGTTCGCCGGCTTCGGCGTGTTCCGGGGTGTGGGGGACGATGCGCATGCTGCGGCGCTTGGTGAACCAGTTCAGGGGCGAGCGCGGCGAGTAGAGCCAACGGTTAAGGCGGTCGAACCATTCCAGCAACACCGGTGGGAATTCATTCTTGATGCCACTGCTGGTGATCTGCCAAATGCGCGGGCCACCCTTGCGGTGTGGGATCAGCACCTCGTAGACGAAGGAATAATGCACGTCCCCTGACAGCACCACGTAATTTCCGGGGGTACGCGAGTGTCGGAAAATATTCAGGATCACCTGGGCCGCGCCGCGATGGGCCATCCAGTTTTCCGCATCCACCAACAACGGATAACCGCACCAACTGAACACCCGCTGCACGGTCTCGATCAGCTTCACGCCGAAGATCGGCGCCGGTGAGACGATGATCGCCGAGGGGTGATCCAGCAGATCCTGTTGCAACTCGCTCAGGGCTTCCCAATCCAGCAGGCCGGAAGGCTGCTTGAGGTTGTTTTCGCTGCGCCAGCGGCGGGTGCGGGTGTCGAGCACCACCAGGGCCGGGGTGCTTGGCAGCACGTAATGCCAGCGTTGAAAACCCAGCAGGGTGTCGATCAGTTGGTCCTGGGGCGCGCTGTCGAGGTAACGGTCCCGGGCGGTGTCGCTCAATGCCAGGGTTTGCGGGAGCACATCAGCAAAGGCATCCGGGTTGTTGCCCCAGCCCTGGCAAAGCATGTAGGCGATCAAGGCGTTGCCGATGATGCGCTTGGAGAACGGATGGCCGTAGGCCGTTTCTTCCCACTGCGCGGACAGGTTCCAGTCATCGGTAATGTCGTGGTCGTCGAAAATCATCAGGCACGACAAGTGCGCAAACACCCGCGCCACGCCGTCCAGCCCGGTCTTGAACGCATCGATGCGTTGCTGTTCCAGGTCGTAGCGCTGACGCCGTTCGACGGTGAGTTCGGGCGGCTGCACAGCGATCAGCGTCCAGGGCTCCGGCGACCATACCAGCAGGTACATCGCCATGACCTCGGCGAAGGTCACCAAGTGATTATCGGCGCTGCTGCTGGTGAAGATCGGCTTGCGCGCCCCACCGAAAAAGCGCTCGCGCAGGGTTTCGTTGCTTTCCAACGCCGGTAGCAAATCGGCGCGATGGTAATAACTGGCCGGGTGTTGGTAGAGCTTGGCGCTGTCTTCCACCACGGCGCCGTCCAGGCGTTCCTCGAACAGCCCCAAGCGCTCGATCAGTGCATGAATCGCCCGCAGCATGGGGCCGGCGACGTCGTCGGCATAGACCTGGTCGCCGCTCATCATCAACAGCGCCGGGCGTTGCGCCGGGTCTTGCGCCAGCAATCGGTCGACACAGAGCAGGCCGTCGTTGGCCGGATAGTGGGGTTTGCGGCAGGAACCGTGGACCAATTGCTCGATGCGCGAATGCAACATGAAATTCGGGCACTGTGCCCCGTCATACAACAGGTGCGGCGCCCATTCGGCGATGGGCGCGCCCTCTACCAGCAGGTCGTAGTCAATCGCCACGTCCTGGGGCAGGGGCGTGTCGAGCGTCACGTCGATCAGGTGCACAAAAGCGTGTTGCCCCACCGGCACCACGGTGCAGCGCGACGCATCCAGCGCCAGGTCGCCGACCCCGTCAATGCGCAGGGTTAACGCTAGCGCTCGTGTGCCCACCAGCCACATCACCAGGCGCGCAGGTTCCAGCCGCCTTAACAGCGGGCCGACCAGGACGGGTGGGAGGGTAGAGGTGATGTCTGGGGTGGACGACAGCATTAGCGAAAAAAACCTCTATTCAGGAAGAGGCGGGGATCATAGCGCAATGTGCTTTGCAACTGGGGAGGGTTGGGTTGAAGCGGGGAATTGCGCTCTTGTGGCGAGGGAGCTTGCTCCCGCTGGGATGCGAAGCCCCCCCAAAACCTGACACCTCGGTGTGTCAGGCAAACATTGGGGGCTGCTGCGCAGCCCAGCGGGAGCAAGCTCCCTCGCCACAGAGAGTGTTGAGCCGTGAGCGTTCCCGGCCCTTCATGCAATTACTGCGCGACGTTGGAAGCCTGCGCCGCCTTGATTAAATCCGCCCCGATGTCTTTTTCAAACTTCGCCCACACCGGTTTCATCTTGTCGCGCCAGGCGCTGCGCTCCTCTGGCGTGAGGGTAATGATCTCGGTGGTCTTGGCGTCCAGCACATGCTGCTTGTCCTGCTGGTTGAATCGCTCCGCTTCCTGGTTGGCATAGGCCGTGGATTCGACGACGATTTTCTCCAGTTCGCTGCGGATATCCGGCGGCAGGCCGTTCCAGAAGTCCGATGTGGTGATCAACATGTAGTCGAGTATGCCGTGGTTGGACTCGGTGACGTATTTCTGCACCTCATTGAGCTTCTGGTTGTAGAAGTTCGAGTAGGTGTTTTCCGAGCCGTGGACCAAGCCGGTGCGCAGCCCCTGGTACACCACCGAGAAAATCATCTGTTTCGCTTTGGCGCCCACCGCCTTGAACTGTTCCTCCAGCACTGCAGAGGTCTGTATGCGGAACGTCAGGCCACTGGCGTCCTCGGGCGTGCGCAGGGGCCTGTTGGCGGACAACTGCTTCATGCCGTTGTGCCAATAGGCCAGGCCGGTGACGTTCTTGCTTTCCATGGACTTGAGTAGCTTCTGGCCCTCGGGGCTCTGCTGGAAACGGTCCACGGCGGCGATGTCATCGAATAGAAACGGCAAGTCGAACAACTGCACGGTCCGCGTGTATTGATCAAACTTGGCCAGCGACCGCGCAATGATCTGCACTTCCCCCAGGAGCAAGGCTTCCATCTCCTTGTCATCGCCGTACAGCGTGGAGTTGGGGTACACCTCGACCTTCACCTTGCCCGGCAATCGCTCCTCCGCCAGCTTCTTGAACATCAACGCACCCTGGCCCTTGGGCGTTTGTTCGCCTACTACGTGGGAGAACTTGATGACGATCGGCTCGGTCGCCATGACCGTTCCCCACGCGCCGAAGGCCAGGGCGCAGGCGAGGGCTTTCCATAGAAGTTTGAGCATTCAAGAGGTCCTTTTTTGTCTGGAGGCAAAGGGCCGACAGATCGGCCCGATACCTCCATGGCAAGGCAAATCATCCTTTGCCCGCCACAGAGTGTTTGCCGGATTTAACTCATCCCCAACCAATTCGGCAGCGCCAGCGAAATCCATGGCACATAGGTAATCAGCACCAGGAACGCCAGCAGGATCATCAACCACGGCATCGCCGCACGGATCGTGGCAGGCAGGGACATGCCGGTCACCGCCGAGGTGACGAACAGGTTCAGCCCCACCGGCGGCGTGATCAGGCCGATCTCCAGGTTCACCACCATGATGATGCCCAGGTGAATCGGGTCGATGCCCAGCTTCATGGCGATGGGGAACAGGATCGGCGCCAGGATCAGGATGATCGCCGAAGGCTCCATGAACGCGCCGGCAATCAGCAGCACGATGTTCACCACCAACAGGAAGGTCACTGGCGTCAGCCCGGCCTCGATCACCCAGGCGGTGATTTGCTGCGGCAATTGTTCGGTGGTCAACACGTGGGCGAAGAGCATGGCGTTAGCAATGATGAACATCAGCATGATGCTCAGCTTGGCCGACTCCAGCAGCACCTTGGGCGTTTCGCGGAACGTGAGGTCCTTGTAGACGAACAACGCGATGAACGCCGAATACACCGCGGCCACTGCCGCCGCTTCGGTGGGGGTGAACATCCCGGAGTAAATTCCGCCGAGGATGATGACCATCAGCAACAGGCCCCAGATCGCCTTGCGCGCGGTGCTCAACCATTCGCGGAACGTGGCGCGGGGCAGGGCTGGCAGGTTTTTCTTCACGGCGACAATGTAGATCGCCACCATCAGGGAAAAACCCAGCAGCAAGCCGGGAATCACACCGGCCATGAACAACTTGCCCACCGAGGTTTCAGTCGCCGCGGCATACACCACCATCACGATCGACGGCGGAATCAGGATGCCCAGGGTCCCGGCATTACACACGATGCCGGCGCCAAACGCCTGTGGATAACCCGAGCGCACCATCCCGGCAATGGCAATGGAGCCCACCGCTGCCACCGTTGCAGGGCTGGAGCCCGACAACGCCGCAAACAACATGCAAGCCAGCACCGCCGCAATCGCCAGGCCCCCGCGGATATGCCCGACGCAGGCGTTGGCAAAGTCGATCAACCGTCGCGCCACACCACCGGTGGTCATGAACGCACCGGCCAGCAGGAAGAAGGGAATCGCCAGCAACGTGTAGTGCTCGGACGTTTCGAACAGCTTGATCGCCAGGGAACGGACCGAGTCGGGGCTGAAGAAAATGATGGTCAGCGACCCCGCCAGCCCCAACGAAATGGCAATGGGCACGCCGATAAACATCAGCACGAACAGTGCGATGAACAGGAAGGCAATGGTCATGGCTTGTCTTCCTCGTGTTCGGTCAATTTGATGGCTTCGGCCGCTTCATCGGCCAGGCCCAGGCCGGTCTGGCGGTTCATCAGGATGCGCACGAGAATTTCCGTGAAACGAATGAACACCAGCGCGAACCCCACCGGCACGATCAACCCGATATGCCATTGCATGATGCCGAAATGGCCAAGGTCTTCGGCACCGATCTCGGCAATCATCAAGGTGTTGATCCATTCGTAACTCGCCACCGCCAGCAGGCCGGCGTAGGCGAGGCAGCACAGGCAGGCGATGACGCCAATGAAGCGCTGCACCGGCTTGCTCGCCAGCTTCACCAGCGCATCGACGCCGATGTGCCCGGCGGTGCGCACGCCATACGAAAGACCGAAGAAAATCAGCCAGCCAAACAGCGCCTTGGTCAACGATGTGCTCCAGGTCATCGCCTGGGCCATGCCCATGATGTTGTCGCCGATGGCGAACATCGGTTCGCTGGCGGCAGGCCAGTGGTCGCCGAGGCTGTAGAAAACTGAATAAAGGTTGTTGAGGACCACGTAGACGAACGTGACGAGCGTCATGGCGGCCAGAAGGAAAGCAATGAAACCTTCCTCGAAGTGTTCCCAGGTGCGCCGAAGGGCGTTCATGGATGACATCTCCTGTGGGGGGGCGACAGACCGGCACCGCCAGGGCGGCGGTACCGGCCAACCAATCACTGGGCTTTGTTGGAGGCTTCGGCGGCTTTGATCAGGTCAGCGCCGATATCGCCTTCGAACTTCTTCCACACCGGTTTCATTTTGTCGCGCCATTCGCCGCGTTCTTCTGGCGTCAGGGTGATGATCTCAGTGGTCTTGGCGTCGAGGATGCGTTGTTTGTCGTGCTCGTTCAGTTGCGCCGCCTCTTTGTTCACGTGGGCGGTGACTTCTACCAGGATCTTGTCCAGTTCCGTGCGGATATCCGGCGGCAGGCCGGTCCAGAACTTGGTGTTGGTGATCAGCATGTAGTCGAGCAAACCGTGGTTGGACTCGGTGATGTACTTTTGCACTTCATGCATTTTCTGGCTGTAGATGTTCGAGTACGGGTTTTCCGCACCGTTGACCACACCGGTCTGCAAGCCTTGGTACACCTCGGCGAAACTCATCTTGCGCGGGTTGGCGTTCACTGCCTTGAATTGCTCTTCCAGCACGGCCGATGCCTGTACGCGGAACTTCAAGCCACGGGCGTCCTTGGGTTCACGCAACGGTTTGTTTGCCGACAACTGCTTCATGCCGTTGTGCCAATAGGCCAGGCCGGTAATGTTCTTGCTTTCCATGGATTTGAGCAGCTTCTGGCCTTCAGGGCTCAACTGGAAGCGGTCCACGGCGGAAATGTCATCGAACAGAAACGGCAAGTCGAACAGCTGCACCGTCTTGGTGTACTGCTCGAACTTGGCCAGCGACGGCGCAATCATCTGCACGTCACCCAACAGCAAGGCCTCCATTTCCTTGCCGTCGCCGAACAGTGAAGAGTTGGGGTAGACCTCGACCTTCACTTTGCCTGGCAGCCGTTCTTCCACCAACTTCTTGAACAGCAGTGCGCCTTGGCCTTTTGGTGTTTGTTCGGCGACCACATGGGAGAACTTGATCACCACCGGATCTGCCGCCATGGCCGTGCTCATCGCACTCAGGGCCAACGTGCAAGCGAGCGCTTTCCAGATAGGTTTGAACATTACGGGCTTTCCTCTTGTTTTTAGTATTTTCGTGCGGGCTCATTCAAAACACAGCGCACGGCGGAACAATGATGAGTCTAGGCAGAAAACAACGTGTCGGGGGCGGTTAATGGGAAAAACCGTCATTCGGATATACGTCTCGACAGGTTGCGCTAGAGCCTTCCTCGCGTCGGGCTGAAACATCAAAAAGCGGGTCATTTCGACTGGTTTCAGTCAATAACCGTGCCTGGGGCAGGAAACCATAAAGGAGCGGTGATGGCTACTGGCTTTCAACCTGGCGCCAGTGCTCAATGCATCCATGGGGCAAGGGGGGCTGCCAGGCTATGTGTTCAGGAGAGCATTCGGCCTGGAACGTCCGGAGCAAGTTCTCTCTGCGACCACCACCGACCACCCTGTGGGAGCGGGCTTGCTCGCGAATGCGGCGGCCGATCCAACATCACCGACTCAGACGGACCGCCTTCGCGAGCAAGCCCGCTCCCACAGTTTTGCTCCCAGGTGTTCACGAATTCAGCGACCACCACCGACCACCCTGTGGGAGCGAGCCTGCTCGCGAAGACGTCGGCACGGCCAACATCACCGACTCAGACAGATCGCCATCGCGAGCAGGCTCGCTCCCACAGTTTTTGATCCCGGGTGTTCATGGATTCTGCGCCCACCACCGCCCACCCTGTGGGAGCGAGCCTGCTCGCGATAGCGGCGGCCTATCCAACATCACTGTCTCAGACAGACCGCCTTCGCGAGCAAGCCCGCTCCCACAGTTTTTATCCTCCTGCCATCGTGGCCTGCCTGCGGCGAGTCGTATCTTTTTCGTCTCGTGGTATGACGACATTTTAGATGGCGCTCAAGAAAAATAACCTCCTTTCGCTAGTCATTCCTCTGATCACCCTATTTTTATTGATTCTGTGGGTTGACAGCTCACGCGAAACATCAGAATAATCCGACACGTTGTATGACGACATACAAATAAACAATAACAACAGGGTGCTCCCTCTATGCGAATCACAGGCGTTCACGTCGAAGTCTTCTCCACACCTTCGCGCCGTGCCCAGGACAGCGCCGGTCACGCCCATCCGGGCGATGAGGTCATGATCAAGATGGCCTTGCTGCGAATCGGCTGCGACGATGGCTCCGAGGGTTATGCCTTTGGCCCGCCTGAGTTGATTCGTCCGCACATCATCGAATCCTTCGTGCGCAAAGTGCTGATCGGCCGCGATCCGATGGACCGTGAAAGCATCTGGCAAGACCTGGCGCACTGGCAGCGGGGCAGTGCCGGGCAGTTCACCGACCGGGCGCTGGCGCTGGTGGAACAAGCGTTGTGGGACCTGGCCGGGCGCAAGCTCAAGTTGCCGGTGCATAAACTGATTGGCGGTTATCGCGACAAGGTCCCGGCGTACGGTTCGACGATGTGCGGCGATGACTTGCCAGGTGGTTTGTCGACGCCGGACGAGTACGGCCAGTTCGCCGAGAAGTTGGTCCAGCGCGGCTACAAGGCCATCAAGTTGCACACCTGGATGCCACCGATCTCCTTCGCGCCGAATCCGCAAATGGACATCCAGGCCTGCGCCGCCGTGCGTGAGGCAGTAGGCCCGAACATCGCGCTGATGCTCGACGGTTACCACTGGTACAGCCGCATGGACGCCTTGACCATCGGCAAGGCACTGCAGAAGCTGAATTTCGCCTGGTTCGAAGAACCCATGATGGAAGACTCGGCGGAGTCCTATGCCTGGCTGGCGGCCAACCTGGACATCCCGGTGCTGGGCCCGGAGAGCATCGCCGGCAAGTTCCACAGCCGCGCCAGTTGGGTGACCCAGAAGTCCTGTGACATCCTGCGCGCCGGCGTGGCCGGGGTCGGCGGTATCGGGCCGTGCCTGAAGGTGGCGCACCTGGCCGAGTCGTTCGGCATGGATTGCGAGGTCCATGGCAATGGCGCGGCGAACCTGGCGGTGGTCGGGGCGATCAGTAATTGCCGCTGGTACGAACGCGGCCTGCTGCACCCGTTCCTTGACTATGAGGAGGTCCCGGCGCATCTCAACAGCATCGTCGACCCCATGGACGCCGACGGTTTTGTGCATCTATCCGACCGGCCGGGCTTGGGCGAGGACATCAACTTCGCGTATATCGAGGCCAACACCCTGTCCCGACATTGAGCCTGTTCCACGCCTGAGGCCGATGACGGTCCGGGCGACAAGTCTTTATAAATATAAGAAAGGACTGAACCATGAATCTCTGGCCCAAGCGCCTGACCAGGCTGCTGTGTGTCACCGTGGCCCTGTGCGCAGTGCAGGTGCCCGTCAGCCTGGCCCAAGGCGAAACGCCCCCCGACCAATTGGTGGTGGGCATGAGCATGATCAACCTGTTGTCCCTGGACCCTGCCGCGGCGACGGGCCTGGAGGTCGCGGAGGTCAACGCCAACGTCTATGACATGCTTCTGGAGCAGGACGCGGCGCAGCCGGACACGCTGATTCCAGCCCTGGCGAAAACCTGGGACATCAGCCCCGACCGCACGCGCCTGACCTTCCAATTGCGCGACGACGTTCGGTTTCACTCGGGTGCGCCCCTGACCGCCCAAGACGTCGCCTGGTCGTTGCAGCGCGTCGTCACCCTCAACCGCGCCCTGGCCTCCACTTGGAAGGCCTACGGTTTCACCGCCGACAACGTGGTCAAACTGATGCGCGCCGAAGGGCCGCACACCTTTGTGATGGAGTTGCCACGGGTCACCGACCCGATGCTGGTGCTCAACACCCTCGCGACCTCACCCAGCGCCTTCATCATCGATCGCAGCATCGCTTTGCAGCATCAGGTCGGCGACGACCAAGGCGCGGCGTGGCTGGCGACGCACACGGCTGGGTCCGGCGCGTTCAAGCTCGACATCTGGCGGGCCAACGATGTGATCCTGATGAGCCGCAATGACGACTATTGGCGCGGCGCGCCGAAGTTGCGCCGGGTGATCATGCGCAACATGACCGAGTCCCAGGCCCTGCGCCTGATGGTCGAGCGCGGTGACCTGGACGTCGCCCGCGGCATGGCGGCCACTGACATCAAGGCCTTGGGCAAGGTCGACGAAGTGCGCATCCAGAGCATCGCCCGCGGCACGCTGTACTACGTGGCGATGAGCATGCAGCAACCGCTGTTCCAGGACATCCGCGTGCGCCAGGCCGTCCGCCTGCTGATCGACTACCAAGGCATCAACGACGTGGTCATGCCGCACTACGGCGTGATCAACCAACGGCCCTTGCAGTTGGGACTGCCGGCTCGCCTCGACGACCCGGGTTATCGCCTGGACGTGGCCGAGGCCAAGCGCCTGCTGGCGGCGGCCGGGCATGCCGAAGGCTTCAAGGTGACGATTCGTTCACTGACCGATCCGCCATTCATCAACATCGCCACCAGCCTGCAAGCGACGCTGGCCCAGGCGGGGATCCAGGCGACGATCATCACCGGCACCGGCAACCAGATCTATGGGGCGATGCGCGACCGTCAGTTCGACATCCTCGTCGGTCGTGGCGGCGGCGGGGCGGAGCGGCATCCGCATTCGAGCCTGCGGGCCCTGGTGTACAACCCGGACAACCGCACCGAAGCCAAGCTGAGCAACTTCCAGGGCTGGCGCACCTCGTTCTTCGACCCGCAGCTCAATCAACTGATCGAGCAAGCCGAGCGCGAGCGTGACCCCGAGCGCCAGCGGGAAATCTATGCACAGATCCAGACCCTCTACGACCAACAGGCCGGGGCGATCATGCCGGTCTCGCAGATGGTGGACGAGGTGGTGATCCACGCGGATGTGCGCAACTACATCGGCCACACCGCCGCGACCACGCGTCTTCGCGACGTCTACAAGCAGCGCTGAAATCGACGGCCACAGGGCCAAGGCAGGAATGAACATGTCGACTGCATCCTTTTCAATCTGGACCACCCGGGCCGCTTCGGCGACCCGGCGCGGCGGCTCGGTGGCGGTGACGCTGCTGGGGTTGCTGCTGCTGACTTTCTTTATTGGGCGGGTGATGCCGCTGGACCCGGTGCTGGCCATCGTCGGCCCGGACGCCGACGCCTCGGCCTACGCCCAGGTGTACAAGGAACTGGGCCTGGACAAGCCGTTGTGGACCCAGTTCGCGATCTACCTCGGCGACCTGCTGCACGGTGACTTCGGCATGGCCTTGCTGACCGGCAACCCGGTCATCACTGACATCGGCCGGGTCTTCCCGGCTACGTTGGAACTGGCCACGCTCGCCATCCTGTTCGGTGTGCTGGCGGGCCTGCCGCTGGGCGTCTACGCGGCGACCCATCAGGGCCGTGCCGGTGACCATGTCGCGCGGCTGATCACCCTGTTCGGTTACTCCACGCCGATTTTCTGGATCGGCATGATGGCCTTCCTGGTGTTCTATGCCTGGCTGGGTTGGGCCGGCGGCGTCGGGCGCATCGGCCTGGCCTATGACGGGTTGATTCCGAAACACACCGGGCTGTTGCTGATCGACACCGCCTGGTCCGGCGAGTGGGAAGCCTTTCGCAGTGCGCTGCGGCACATCCTGTTGCCGGCGGTGATCCTCAGCTTCAACTCGGTCGCCTACATCAGCCGCATGACCCGCAGCTTCATGCTCGAGCAACTGTCCCAGGAGTACATCATCACTGCTCGGGTCAAGGGCTTGTCCCAGCGCCGCATCGTCTGGGGCCATGCCTTCGGCAACATCCGCGTGCAGCTGTTGACCATCGTCGCCCTGGCCTATGGCGGCCTGTTGGAAGGCGCGGTGCTGATCGAAACCGTGTTCGCCTGGCCCGGTTTCGGCCAGTACCTGACGAGCAGTTTGTTGCTCGGCGACATGAACGCGGTGATGGCCTGCGTGCTGTTGATCGGCCTCATATTCGTGACGCTGAACCTGATCAGCGATGCGCTGTACAAGATCTTCGACCCGAGGACTCGCTAATGAACCTGCCCCTTGCTTCCAGCGTCCCTGGCAGCGCCACGTTGCCGGCTTCCAGCACGGCGGCGATGGTCGCCAGCACCTTGCGCCTGTTGCGGTTTTTGCTGCGCAACCCGATGACCTTCGCCGGCCTGATCGTCGTCGCGACCCTGATGCTGGTCGCGGTCTTCGCGCCGTGGATCGCCGGCCACGACCCGCTGTTGCAGAACCTCGCCGGCGCCTTGCAGGCACCCAGCAGCGCGCACTGGTTCGGCACTGACGAATACGGTCGCGATGTGTTCGCGCGGTTGGTGTATGGCTCGCGCATCACCCTGTACATCGTCTTGCTGGTGACGGTGATCGTCGGCCCCATCGGCCTGTTGGTCGGCACGGTTTCCGGTTACTTCGGCGGTTGGGTCGACAGCCTGTTCATGCGCATCACCGACATCTTCATCTCGTTCCCCAGCCTGGTCCTGGCGCTGGCTTTCATCGCGGCCCTCGGCCCGGGCCTGGAGCATGCGGTGATTGCCATCGCACTCACGGCCTGGCCGCCGATTGCCCGGCTCGCCCGCGCCGAAACCCTGCCGCTGCGCAACGCCGACTTCGTCGTCGCGGTGCAGCTCCAGGGCGCGTCGAGCACCCGGATCATCCTGCGCCACATCATCCCGATGTGCCTGTCGTCGGTGATCATCCGCCTGACCATGAACATGGCGAGCATCATCCTCACCGCCGCCGCCCTGGGCTTTCTCGGCCTCGGCGCCCAGGCACCGTTGCCGGAGTGGGGCGCGATGATCTCCACCGGGCGCCGCTACATGCTCGAAAGCTGGTGGCTGGTGGCAGCACCCGGTGCGGCGATCATGCTGGTCAGCCTGGCCTTCAACCTGTTGGGCGACGGCTTGCGCGACGTCCTCGACCCCCGCAGCCAATCCTGAGGAACAGCCCATGACTGAGATAAAACTTGCGGTACAGGATTTGTGCGTTGAGTTTCGCAACGCCGGCAAAACCTCCTTGGCGGTGCGTGATGTGTCGTTCAACCTGGGACGGGAAAAACTCGCCATTGTCGGCGAGTCCGGTTCGGGAAAATCCACCGTTGGCCGCAGCCTTTTACGCCTGCATCCGCCGACGGCGCGGGTCACCGCCAAGACCTTGCGTTTCGCCGATGTCGACCT
Organism: Pseudomonas sp. OA65; assembly: GCF_017498305.1. Classification (NCBI taxonomy): domain Bacteria; kingdom Pseudomonadati; phylum Pseudomonadota; class Gammaproteobacteria; order Pseudomonadales; family Pseudomonadaceae; genus Pseudomonas; species Pseudomonas sp. OA65. Next base: position 19,686 of record NZ_JAGDEZ010000005.1, on the reverse strand, counting down.
GTTGGCCGCCAGCGAAAAGCAGATCCAGGCGATTCGCGGCGCACGCATGTCGATGATCATGCAAGACCCCAAATACTCGCTGAACCCGGTGGTGCGGGTCGGCGAGCAAATCGCCGAGGCGTACCTGGCCCATCACAAGGTGCCCCATCGCGAAGCCCGCGAGCGGGCGCTGGACATGCTCGCCAAGGTGCACATTCGCGATCCCCGGCGGGTCTATGACCTGTACCCCCATGAGGTTTCGGGCGGCATGGGCCAGCGGATCATGATCGCCATGATGGTGATCACCGATCCCCAGGTAATCATCGCCGACGAACCCACGTCGGCGCTGGATGTGTCGGTGCGCCGACAAGTGCTCAACGTGCTGGAGGAGTTAGTCAGCGAGCGTGACCTGGGGCTGATTTTCATCAGCCACGACCTGAACCTGGTGCGGCATTTCTGTGACCGCGTGCTGGTGATGTACGCCGGGCGCGTGGTCGAGTCGATTGCCGCCGCCGACCTGGACCGCGCCACCCATCCCTACACCCAAGGCCTGCTGGCCGCACTGCCGAGCCTGGACCATCGGCGCGCCACGCTGCCGGTGCTGCAGCGCGACCCCCACTGGTTGAATGCTTGAGGAGCCTGTCATGAGCATGATTGAAATCGCCGGCCTGAACCTCAGTTTTGGCACCGGCGCGGCACTGAACGCGGTATTGCACGACGTCGATTTGAGCGTGGCCGAAGGCGAGGCATTCGGCCTGGTGGGGGAGTCCGGTTCGGGCAAGACCACCGTGCTGCGCTGCCTGGCCGGGCAGTACCAGCACTGGACGGGACGGCTGCAAGTCGCGGGTCAGGCGGTGACGCGCAAGCTGCCGCTGAACCACTACCGCACCGTGCAGATGGTGTTCCAGGACCCGTATGCCTCGTTGCATCCGCGCTACACCATCGATGCCGCGTTGCAGGAACCGCTGCGTATCCATGGCATCGACGGGCGTACCCAGAAGGTCAGCGAGATCTTGCGCAAGGTCGGCTTGAACGACAGCTTCCGTTTCCGTTATCCGCATCAGTTGTCCGGTGGCCAGCGCCAACGGGTGGCGATTGCCCGGGCGCTGATCCTGCGTCCCCGGGTGCTGTTGCTGGACGAGCCGACCTCAGCGCTGGACGTCTCGGTGCAGGCGGAGATCCTCAACCTGCTGGCCGACTTGCGTTGCCAGGAAGGATTGACCTACCTGATGGTCACCCACGACTTGGCGGTGGTGGCGCATCTGTGTGATCGGCTGGCGGTGATGCAGCAGGGCCGGGTGGTGGAGACGCTCGACAGTCATCTGCTGGCGAGCGATGGCGCTGCCCATGCGTACACCCGTTTGCTGGTGCAGGCCAGTCGGGACATACAGCGAGTACCTATCGCTGTCTGAGTTTTGTTTTAACTCATGAGTTGTACTTGTTTTAACCCGTAAAAGACGTTGAGCCCCAGGTATCAATGCCGCGCACGCGCTCGCCTGTGATTTGGCGTTTACCCCAACTTACTATTCAATCAACAAGAATAAAAACTATGAAAAAGACACTCGTAGTACTTTCTGTCGCATCGTTGTTCACATCGGTTGTTGCCCAGGCCGATACCGGTTATATCAACGTACGCCATCAATATGCGGAAAAAACCCGCATGCACGCCGACCGTGCCAAGTTTGGTATTCGGCTGGACAACGGCGTGGGGCTGGAAGGTGAACTCAAATACAAGACCGCCGGTGACCGGCAAGACGTCGCCTTCGACAATACCGTCGGCAGTGGTCATGAATTCACCGTCAACTACCAGCACAAGATCAATGACCGCTGGACGCTGACGCCTTCGCTGGCCCTGGACAGCGATGAGGAGTCCACCACCTACAAAATGGGCCTGCGCCTGGGTTACAAGATCACCAAGGAACTGAGCATCGCCGGTCGCTACCGTTTTGACTCAGCCAAGCTTGACCGCGACCAGATCGACCGTGACGTACCGGATAATGGGCAGGACGATCAGAAGGTCAACCGTTACGATGTTTATATCAACTATGGTCCTCAAGGACCGTGGGCCTATGAATATCAATTGACTTACTTCGATGCCGACTACATTCGCTATAACGGCGGTACCGACGACTATGAACAAAATGCGGTGGTCAAATACCAGTGGGATAAACGCTGGGCGCCGTTCTTTGAAGTCGGTGATATTAAAGTCAACTCGGTCGACAGTGATCGCCAATTACGGCTGCGGGTCGGTGTTAAATACAATTTTTTCTGAGTTGTGGAGCGGGCCTACAGACAGCACTGCTGATTCAAGGAATAGATGAACCTGTGGCGAGGGAGCTTGCTCCCGCTGGGCTGCGCAGCAGTCCTTCTTTGTGGGCGCTTCGCGCCCAAGCGGGAGCAAGCTCCCTCGCCACAGGGCCTATGGACGCTTATTCGTTGTAAAAGGCCTGGCGCTGCTGGGTTTCGCACAAGCGCATGCGGCTGTTGCTTAGGTGCAGGTACATGGCCGCCCGCGCCGCGTCGACATTGCCGCTGGCGATGGCGTCGAAGATCTGCTGGTGTTCGGCATTGATCCCCTGAAGATAAGCACTGCGGTCACTTTGCCCGGAATAGGCGGAGTTCATGCGCGTACGTGGGATCAGCTTCGTGCCCAGGTGCTTCATGATGTCGATCAGATAGTAATTGCCGGCGGCCTTGGCGATTTTCAGATGGAACTGGAAATCGGCATTGATGGTGGTGCCGGACTTTTCCGGCCCTTGCAGCAACGCCTCCAGCGCTTGGGCCAGTTCCGCCAAGGCTTCGGGGGTTGCGCGTTGGGCCGCCATGCCCGCGGCCTGGACTTCCAGGCTCAGGCGAAACTCCAACAGGTTGAGCACATCCGACAACGTCGCAATCGTCGCCGGCCCCAAGGTGAAGCCCTCCGGTGCCGGCATGTCGAGGACAAAAGTGCCAACGCCATGGCGCGTTTCTACCAGCCCCGCCGCCTGCAACCGCGACAGTGCCTCACGCACCACCGAACGACTGACGCCTTCGGCCTCCATGATATGCACTTCGGTGGGGAGCTTTTCGCCGCACTTGAGAGTGCCGTCGCGCATGCGCTGGGCAAAGCGGTCGACCAGGGTTTCGGCGAGGCGGCGTGGCTTGTTCAATGGAGATAACGCTTGATCCGTCATCGGCGTGCTCTAGTGTGATCAGCGGGCATTATAGTGAGTTTTAGCGCAAGGTCGCGGCTATAATGCCGCGATCGTCTGGCTTTAATGGAAAGGTGCAATGGACCGTGTCACACCCGATCGACGCCTGAGCATGACCCAGCAACTGGTGGTCGACCTGACGCAGCAGATACTGGCCGGCGAGTTGCCCGCAGGCAGCAAGTTACCCACCGAACAAGTGATCATCAAGGAACGCGGCGTCAGTCGGACAGTCGTCCGCGAAGCCATGTCGCGACTCCAGGCTGAAGGCTTGGTGGAAACCCGTCACGGTATCGGCACCTTCGTGGTGGACACCGCCCGCCCCGGTGATTTCCAGGGCAACAAACACGTCAAGGGCGGCGCCTACGATGCGCTGGCGGTCATCGAATTGCGCCTGAGCCTGGAAGTGGAAGCCGCCGGCATCGCCGCCCAACGCGCCACGCCAGAGCAGTTGCAGGCGATGCGCGAAGTGCTCGACGCATCGAATGCGGTTGACCCAACGGATGACGAAAGCGCCCGGCTCGATTTCGAATTTCACCGGCAAATCGCCCAGTGCACCGGCAACAGCTTTTTCATCGACGCCATGGCCCATGTGGGCAATGCGCTGATCGCCGTCGTGCAACAGGCCGGACCGGCGGTGACCGGTGAAAATCGGGCACTGGTGGTGCGTGAGCGGGAGCAGATCTACGCGGCGCTGGCGCGGCATGACGGGGAAGCCGCACGGGCGTCGATGCGCTTGCATCTGATCAATATGCTGCAGCGGGTTCGGGGTGCGGTGGAATTGACGACGCAATAACCCCCACCACAACCCCCTGTGGGAGCGAGCCTGCTCGCGATGACGGCGGCACATCCAACATCACCTCCCCAGACAGACCGCTATCGCGAGCAGGCTCGCTCCCACAGTTTTTGATTGCGGCTGTTCACAAATTCGGCGTCCGCCAGAGATCCCCTGTGGGAGCGAGCCTGCTCGCGAAACGGCGGTACAGCCAACATCTCCGCCCCAGACAGACCGCCATCGCGAGCAGGCTCGCTCCCACAGTTTTTGATTGCGGCTGTTCACAAATTCGGCGTCCGCCAGAGATCCCCTGTGGGAGCGAGCCTGCTCGCGAAAACGGCGGTACAGCCAACATCTCCGCCCCAGACAGACCGCCATCGCGAGCAAGCTTTACTCCCACAGTTTTTGATCGCAGCGCCCAGTTGAAGCTCAGGGCTCCAGCGCCGGTCCCTTCAACTCGATCTGGTTGCCATCCGGATCAAAGCAGTAGATCGACCAACCCTTGCCCTCCGCGCCATAACGCATCTGCGCTTTCTCAACGGTCAGGCCGGCCGAGGCCAGATGAGCGAGGAGGGCCGGTTCATCAAACGGCTCGATACGCAGGCAGAGGTGATCGACATTGTGCCCCTGCTTACCCGCCGCCGGCCCACCCTGGCGACCCAGAGGCCCGTCGACAGCCACCAAATCAATCATCGAAACACCGGTGCCCAGATGAAGCATGCCAAGATCGTCCCGACGCTTCTTGAGCTCGCAACCGAGCACCGACGTATAAAAAGCGAGGCTGCGCTCGAGGTCTTCTACGCGCAGGACGACGTGGTCGATACGTTGAATCGTGAAGTGCTTCATACAGGCCTTATGTGCTCAGTGGGGACGCTATGGGTGACTTCACCTTAGACGCTTCACTGACAATAGATATGCTTCACTTCCCTGTGTTTTCTATTATCGATCACGACGGTGAGGCGGGATTTGTCAGGATGCCGGGTTTCTACCGGCGTGGTGACTCGGACGGTCTTTAAATCCAATCGTTCTTTGTACTCCCGTTCGGACAATGCCTTTTGAGCGATGCCGCCGGGTTCGAGAATCATCGCTTGGTTGATCTTCCTCACGTTGCAATTCTCTGTGGCTAACGCGTGTAGGGCGGTCACGCTCAGCCACATGAAAAAAACCCACGACGGCCATTGAGTACGGCTAGATTGCTTAGTCCCCGTGAGCGTCTTGTTAACCCCCAAGGAATGGTTACGCTTGCTTGAAAGCTGTTGCAGGTTAAACACCCAAGGCGCTGCGTAGCTACTGTCAGAGATGACAGTAGCCAAGATCAAATTGGGATACCCAAGATGAAGTTTCGCCGCAAACGGCTATTAGAACGTGCGCATTCAATCGGCCAGCCTGGGGCTCTACGCCATGAAAAAACAAGAACAACAAACCTTGCTCCAAACCCTGAAAACCCGCTTCGAACAAAACCCGAACCGTCACCCAGACATCCCCTGGGCCGACGTCCAGGCCCGGCTCGAAAATAACCCCAAAGCCTTGGAATCCCTCCAGGCCATGGAAGCCACCGGCGGCGAACCCGATGTGATCGGCCTCGACCCAAAGACCGGCACTGTTACCTTCTGCGATTGCGCCAAGGAAAGCCCAACCGGTCGCCGAAGCCTCTGCTACGACCGCGCAGCCCTGGATGCGCGCAAGGAGAACAAGCCCAAAGGCAGCGCCATCGACATGGCCGAAGCGATGGGTATCGCCCTGCTGACCGAAGATCAGTACCGGGCCTTGCAGGAGCTCGGCGAGTTCGATGCCAAGACCTCCAGTTGGCTGGCAACCCCTCCAGCGCTTCGCGCCCTCGATGGGGCGATTTTTGGTGACTACCGCTATGGCCGGGTGTTCATCTACCACAACGGTGTGCAGTCGTATTACGCGGCGCGTGGGTTTCGTGGCGTGTTGTGTATTTGAGTGCGCCCCAAACCTTGTGGCGAGGGGATTTATCCCCGCTGGGCTGCGCAGCAGACCCAAAACCATTCACCTCGGCCTGTCAGGAGTAATCAGTTGCAAGATTTGCGACTGCTGCGCAGCCGAGCGGGGATAAATCCCATAGGCGCTAACCAAACTCCAAAAATAGTAAGCTGATCGTTGATACAGAGCTGCAAGGAAAGCAAGCGTGACACCAGGACTAGAAGAAGATTGGCCAAAACTGTTGGCGTTATTGCCTATGGGATGGGAAGCCAAGGCTAAGGAACTGGGGGCGTTGAAGTTCGGGCGTCGTTTCACCCCAGAGACCTTATTACGCACCCTATTGCTGTACCTGAGCAGCGATTGCTCGATGCGCGAAACGGCAGCGCGGGCCGACGTAGATCTTTCTGACGTGGGCTTGCTCAAGCGAGTCGATAAATCGGGGAATTGGCTGGGCTGGATCACTGAACAACTGATCGAGCAAACGCCGCTCCCGGCAATGGCGTGCCCGGCCCTGCAAGGACGGCGATTATTAGCGGCTGATGGCAGTGTCGTCACCGAGCCAGGCGCTATAGCGGCCACATGGCGCTTGCACTACACGATGGACATTCGCACGCTTAGTTGCTGTGAAGTGCAGATAACACCGTCCAAAACCGGCGAGTCGTTGACTCAGTTCTCTGTGCAGCAAGATGATGTTTTGATCGCTGACCGCGGTTTTGCCAATCGACGGAGCATCAATCACGTCCTTGATAATGGTGGCGATGTTTTGGTTCGAATGAACCTGAGCAGCTTGCCCCTGAAGAATGAGGATGGGACGCCTTTTGAGCAGTTGCCAAGACTGCGCACCCTGCAAATAGGGCAAGCGGGTGAATGGCCTGCGGTCATGCAAGGCTCTAACGAGCCTGTTGCAGTGCGTGTATGTGCTTACCGAAAAACCGATGAACAACGCGAGGAAAGCGAGCTCAAGGTGCAGGACACTGCCAAAAGAAAGCAAAAAGAGCAGCAACTTCAATCGAAAACGGTCGAGGCAGCCGGATACGTGGTGGTGGTTACTACATTGAGTAGCCTGACGGCAGAAGAGGTTCTGGCGCTCTATCGGCACCGTTGGCAGGTGGAGTTAGCGTTCAAGCGAATGAAATCTTTATTGGGATTATCACGCTTGAGAAAGAAAAATCCCGAAGGCGCAAAAGCCTGGCTACAAGGGAAACTATTGGTGGCTTGCCTGATCGAGCGGTTGATCGCAGAAGGCGAGCATTTTTCCCCTGAGCCAAAGGGAGAACGCCCAAAAGCCCGAACCGGAGCAGATGGATCGGGGACGTTCTCGCTGGCGTGAGATGTCGTTTGTCCTTTGGCTGCTTTGTAACGCGATCGGTCCGTGCTTGTCGCTATTCGATTGCCTAGAGCAATGGGACTATTTTAGTGACGCGCTACGTGAATCCCCGCGAAACACACGGGGATATCAGCCGGATGAGTTGTGGGGCGAGTGGTTTGGTTAGCGCCTATGGGATAAATCCCCTCGCCACAAAGGATCTGTGTGTTCGAAGGATCGCGGTGGGGCAAACCACCTCACTCAAAAACCAAAACCTCACTCCCCTTGGCCTCAACCATCTCGCCAAACGCCGGCAACCGCGCCACAAACGCCGTCTCGAACGCCAGGTACCGATCCTGCCCCGGCACATAACGGACCTGCGGCTTGACCCGTGCAATATCCTTGGTCGACAGCTTCACCACCTCGTTACTTTCCTGATTCCAAAACCACGCCAGCGTCTGCGTGCCAAAGGTATTGGCGCGGTAAGTCCACACCCACCAATCGCCGTGCCCTCGCGAAACATGCAGTTGCCCATGAAACGTGCGCAACGTAATGACCTGCTTGGGCTGGGTGACGAGCAGGCGCGTGTCCTGGCGCAGTTCACTGCCGAAACCGTCCAGCATCGCCTTGGTCTTGGTGCCGGTCATGAAGTTGAATCGCCATGCCAGCAACACGCTGTCCTGATAACCCGCATGCTCAGCGTTCTGCCGTGCGCCTTCGCTGAACAACAGGATCTCGTCACCCCCCAGGTACGCGGTTGAGGGCCGCAACTTATAGGCCTCAGCGGGCATCCGTTTGGCGACGATGGCCTGGTGCGGCGGGTCTTGATGCCAGACCCAGCACTTCGGGCCGTTATGCTGCATGAACAGCAAGCGGCGAGGGCCGACGGGCAGGATCGTCAGCTCATCCGCGTATTCGAAAATCACCTCGCTGCTGTCTGCCGTGATGCGCCAGATCCGCGTCAACTGCTCGGGTTCGTAGAGGCGCTGGCGTTCGAATATCTCCGAGTCCACCACCACACAGGGTTGTTCAAATTCCGGCCATTGCACCCCGGCAGGGCCGAACGCCGCGATCTCATTGCCTTGCCGAATTTCGTATTGATAGCGGTCGTCCCTGCTGTAATCGCCGCGCACGACCCGACGTTTCCACAGGCTGCGCTGGGCATCGGCGTCGATGAGCTGCAAGTCCGCGCCGTCCACGCCATCGGTGCGATGTTCGAGCATGTCCTGTTCGGTGGGCGGCCACTGGTTGTAGTCGATCAGGAAGCACAGCCACTGGTCTTCGTCCTGCTCGGTGATGGCGGCCCAACCGTTGCGGTAGTTGTCTTCGTGCACATAAGTGTCGCCGGGGTAGTCATGGACTTCCTGTAGCCACTTCACCTTGCCGCGCTTGGGTTTGGCCGGTTTGCGCGCTTTCACCGCAGGGGGCTCGATCAACCTCGCCGTGAACCCCGGTTCGCCATGCGGGCCTTGCCAATGCCTGGCAAACGCCTCGCGCTGATCCGAGGGAAAAACCACCGGCCGATAATCATCGCCACCGGCATCGAGGTTCCACAAGTCATACCCCTGATCCGCCAACACCAGTGCCAGCGCCTCGAAGCAGACCTCGGGCATCTCGTTGGACAGCTCATCCAACAACGCCTCGAACCCCGGGCCGGCAAACACACCGATGTCGGGATAGTAATGCTGCAACAGCCCGAGCAAGTCGCTGCCCGGGGTTTTCCAATCGATATGAACCAATGGATCGAATGGCGATTGCATTACGGTGGTCTTCCTTGTGATTTCTCTGCGCCGATCTTAGGCAAATCAATAACCCGTGGCGAGGGAGCTTGCTCCCGCTGGGCTGCGCAGCGGCCCCAAACCATTCAACTCGGTACTACAGGAAAAAACAGTCGGCAGGTTTTACGACTGCTGCGCAGCCGAGCGGGAGCAAGCTCCCTCGCCACGGATTACAGCAAGCCCATTTCAAAACTCCGGAAACTCCGACAAATAACACACCGACGAACTCCCCTCCGCCCGCGTCGTAACCTCATCTTCCAGCCACTGCGCCAACACCACCGCATTGTTTTCAACCGTCGACTTGGCCGCATACACCAACGTCAGCGTCCCGCCCCGCGCCAGATCCACCAGCTTCCACCAATGCTCCGGCCGCGCCGCCAGCTCACGCCGATAGGCCACGCTGAACTCGGCAAATGAAAGCGCCCCCGCCTTGAATGCCTTGCGCAACTCATGAGAAGGCCCAACCTCCGGCAACCACTCAGCAATCACCAACGCGTCCCTGGGACAGTTACGCGGCCACAAGCGGTCCACCAAAACCCTTACGCCATCCTCGGCGCTGGCGGTTTCATAGGCGCGTTTGCATTGGATCATCAGGGTTCGCCTGTCGAAGTGGGACTGCCCCAGCATAGGTCGCCCACGACGAGGCGGCCAGGGCCCATCCGCCGCTCTTCACCCACCCATCTTAAAAAAAGATTCATCGGATCCCTTCAATCAAAAGCCCTGGGCGCTCAAGCAAAAGCGCGCTCTGCAAGCCGTCGACATGATGGCGCGGAGCACTGTGGGATTTTCGAGCCGCCATCCGTCCGGATGCGGTTTTCCATTTGATTTGTCGACAGCGAACCGCCTGGTCGTCATGGCGCGACCCGCCGCATTAGGGATGAGTGAACAAAAATGAATAGAGCTTACCGAGTCGTCTGGAATGCCGTGATGGGCGCGTGGCAGGTGGCATCCGAGTTGGTCAAGAGCCATGGCAAAGACAAAAGCCGCACATCCCTGAGCCTCGTCATCGGCGTGGGTGGCGGTGTCTTCGCCTCGGTCGCGGCGGCGGCAGGGTTGCCTTCCGGCGGCCATATCGTGGCGGGTAGCGGCAGTGTTCAGCAGAATGGCAACAACATGGCCATTCATCAGGGCAGCGATAAGCTCGCCATTGACTGGCAGAGCTTTTCCATCGGCAAGGGCAATACCGTCCAGTTCATCCAGCCTGGCGCGAATTCCGTCGCCTTGAACCGTGTACTGGGCTCGGATGTGTCGGTGATCCAGGGCGCGCTGAAAGCCAACGGCCAAGTCTTCCTGGTCAACCCCAACGGCGTACTGTTTACCCCCGGCGCGCAGGTTGATGTCGGCGGCCTGGTGGCCTCTACGCTCAACTTATCCACAGAAGATTTCCTCGCCGGCAATTACCGTTTCAGTGGCGACAGCGCCGCATCGGTGGTCAACCAGGGCAACATCAACGCCGCACAAGGCGGGACCATTGCCCTGATCGCCGCAAAAATCGTCAACGAAGGCAACATCACCGCCCACAAAGGCAATGTGCTGCTGGGCGCCGGCCGTGTCGTGACGCTCGACTTGGGCGGGCCGGTGCAGTTGGAAGTCAAAGAAGGCGCGTTGCAGGCGTTGATCGAAAACGGCGGCGCCATTCGTGCCGATGCCGGCCGAATCCTGCTGACCGCCCGTGCGGCGGAAACCCTGGCGAGCACCGTCATCAACAACACCGGTCTGATCGAAGCCCGTTCCCTGGATGTCGGTGAAAATGGCCTCGTCACGCTGTTGGGCGACCACGGCGATGTGCAGGTCGCCGGACGCATCGATGTGTCCTCCGACACTGCCCAAGGCGGCAAGATCGTCGTGACCGGCGATCGCGTGGCGATCAAGGGTGGCGCTGAGCTCGACGCCACCGGGGCCAAGGGCGGTGGCGAGATTTACGTGGGCGGTAGCTGGCAAGGCAAGGACCCGGCGATCAAACAGGCCAGCCAGACCACCGTTGCCGCCGGTGCCGTGCTCGACGCATCGGCAACCGACAACGGCAAGGGCGGTACCGTGGTGGCCTGGTCCGATGTCAAGAAACCGGGGAGCGTGACCCGTGTGGACGGCACGCTGAAAGCCACCGGCGGCGCCAAGGGCGGCGACGGCGGCAAAATCGAGACCAGCGGCGCCAAGCTGGCGGTGAGCAAAGCCGCCGATGCGTCCGCCAAAAACGGCAAGGGCGGCTTGTGGTTGCTCGACCCGGACAGCGTCACGGTGGGGCCGGGTAACGGCGGGTTGACGGGCGGCGCCAATGGCGCAGACGCCACGGTTGGCTTCAACGCGATCGATACGGCCCTGGCCGGCGGCACCGATGTCGCGATCAAGGCCGACAACAGCATCCACTGGAACGGCGACTACACCCCGACGAGCATCAGCGGCGACCGAACGCTGACCTTGCAATCCGGACACAACGACGGCGGAACAGGCCGCTACGTCTTCGGCAATATTTTCCTCAACGGCGACATCGACGCCAGTGGCGCCGGCAATGGCAACAGCCTGGCCTTGATCCTGAACGGCAAGATCGCCCTCAACACCGACGTCAGCTTGAAGAGCAACGGCGGCAACGTCGTGTTTGCCGGCGTGGTGGATTCCGATGCGGTGGCCAACAAGCGTGAACTGCGGGTCGACGCCGGTGCGGGCTCGATCATCTTCAGCGACATGGTCGGCGGTAACAGCGCGCTGGGCGCGCTTTACGCGACCACCAGCGGTGCCGGCAAGACCTTTATCAACGGCGCAAAAGTCTTCACCACCGGCGAGCAGGTCTACACTGGCGCCGTCGAGCTGGGCACCTCGCAGTTCCTGAACGCCGACTTCGAAAACGGCCTGGTCGGGTGGCAGACCTCCATCGCCCAGTTCTTCACCGGCGTCACCGTGGTGGATGGTGTGGTGTCGCCGGATGACCCGACATTGCCGACCACATCGCCAACCAACGGCAACGCACCGAGCGTTTCGCCTGGCGACCAGGGCGACATGGACTACAAGCCCCTCACTCCGGTCGCCGCGTCTGGCCAGGGCAAGGACGGCGGCGCGGCGCTGCTGCTGGGTACCGAGAACAACTCCAACTGCCAGAACGCCCCCGCCGGCTGCATCATGCGTGGTCCTTCGGTCGTCAGCGAAGGCACGGTTTCCCTGGCCGCAGGAGAGGCCGTCAGTTTCGATTACAAGCCGGTCGCGGGCGGCGACACCTACGATGTCTTCGGCTATTTGCTGAACGTCAACACTGGCGAATACCAGATCATTCTGAACGAAACGGGTAACGGTACCGGCGCCGTGGACTGGAAAAGCCATACGGCGACGGCTGACAAGGCCGGCACCTACAAATTCGTGTTCGTTTCGGGCAGTTTCGACCAGACCGCCGGCAAGCAGGTCGGCGGCTCGCTGTATGTCGACAACATCAAGACCAACACCTCGGGCAGCAAAGGCCTGCAAGGCAGTTCCATCACCTTCAACGGCAGCCTCAACAGCACCGACAACAACCTGGCCATCAAGGCCGACGATATCAATTTCAACGGCGGCGCCGGCAGCGTCACGGGCAATGGCTCGATTGCCCTTGAGACCAACACCCCGAGCATAGACATTGCCGTGGGCGGCAGCACCGGCGACGCGCCCGGTGCGTTGGAGCTGACCGGCAGCGACATCAGCGCACTGGGCGACGGGTTCACCTCCGTGAAGATCGGTGGCGCGGACATGACCGGTGACATCAATATCATCGAAGCGACCCGTATCAACGACGACCTTATCCTCGAGGCCGGTACCGGCAATATCCACATCAATGACCAGTTGACCGTGGCGGACGCACCGGGCACCGGCAACGACGACACCAAACCGGCTCCGGTCCTGGCGTTGCAAAGCAACGGCGGCAAGATCGACCAGACCACCGGCGGCGCGATTGTCGCCGATGGCCTGGTGCTGCTCGGTGACGGTGCCGTTCATGATCTGGACAACGCCGCCAACGACGTCAACACGATCGCCAGCGACACCGGCACGGTCAGCTTTGCCGATGTCGATGACCTGACCGTTGGCGTGGTGACCATTCCCGATAGCCAGACCCCGGCCAACCCGCAAGGCGTGCCGGTCGCCGGCATGACCCAGACCGGCGACCTGAACCTTATCGCTGACACGCTCACGGTCGGCCAGGCATTGGCCACCCAGGGCAATACGAGCCTGACCGCCGATGAAATCGATCTTGCCGCAAGCGTTGCCGGTGGCGGCAGTCTCACCCTGCAGCAGAAAACCCCAGGCCTGGATATCCACCTGGGCGGCAGCGATGACCCGGAAGTGACCGGGCCTAACGATCCGTTGGTGCTGTCCGACGCTGACCTGGCCAATATCCAGGATGGCTTCGACAAGGTCGTCATCGGCAACGACAAGACCCGCAACATCACCGTCGACGATGAAGGCGCGACGCTCAAGGACGATCTGGCCCTGGTCGCCAACGGCGTCCTCAACCTGCTGGGCGACCTGACCCTCGAGGATCCCGAAGGCACCGACGAAGACGGCACCACCGGCAAAGGCCTGACGCTGAGCGTCGACGCGGGCCAAGGGGCGACCCAGGCAACGGGCGCGACCATTACCGCAGACGAATTGGCCCTGCGCGGCGAAGGTGATTTCAACCTGGGCAAGGGCCATGACGTGGGTGTCATTGCCGCCGATGTCGGCAGCCTGGTATTCGCCGGCAATGGCAACCTGACGGTGGGCGTCGTGGACGGCACCGTGGGGATTACCTCCGATGAAGCGGTCACCCTGAAAACCGATCACGACCTGACATTGGCGAAAGGCATCACCATCGAAAATGGTCCGCGGGATGACGCCAATCAGGGCCAGACCCGTGCCGACGACATCATCACCCTGGAAGTGGCGGGCAACACCACCCAGGCCGGCGACGCCGGGGCCAAGCTCGATGCCAGCGGCCTGGTGCTGCTGGGTGGCAATTATGCGCTGGGCAACACCGGCAACGTGATCGGCGATATCGCCAGCGAGGCGGGCAAGGTCCAGTTCAACAACAACGGGAACCTCAAGGTGGGTTCGCTCACCGCGACCCATGCCGACGGCACGCAGATGACTATTACCGGTGTGAACAACACCGGCGACGTGAGCATTGGCACCAACGGCAACCTGGCGATCAACGAAGGGCTGGCGACCAGCGGCAACGTGTTCCTCAATGTTGATGGCAAGACCACTCAGGACAGCAACGGCAACATCAGCGCTGACGGCTTGGCGCTGAACGGCGGCGACTTCGAGTTGCGCAACAACGGCAACATTGTGGGTGACATCGCCAGCGAGGCGGGCAAGGTCGCGTTCAACAACACCGGCGACCTCAAGGTTGGCACGCTGACCGAAACCGATGGCAACGGCAACGTGGTCAAGACCACCACCGGCGTGAACAACACCGGCGACGTGAGCATCGGCACCAACGGCAACCTGGCGATCAACGAAGGGCTGGCGACCAGCGGCAACGTGTTCCTCAACGTCGATGGCAAAACCACCCAAGATGCCAACGGCAATATCACCGCCGGTGGCCTGGCCCTCAACGGCGGCGACTTCGAGTTGCGCAACAAAGGCAACGTGGTGGGCGATATCGCCAGCAAGGCGGGCAAGGTCGCCTTCAACAACACCGGCAACCTCAAGGTCGGCACGCTGACTGAAACCGATGGCAACGGCAATCTGATCAAGACCACCACCGGCGTGAACAATACCGGCGACGTCAGCATCAGCACCAACGGTGATCTGGCGATCAATGAAGGGCTGGCCACCAGCGGCAACGTGTTCCTCAACGTTGATGGCAAGACCACTCAAAACGCCAAAGGCAACATCACGGCTGACGGCTTGGCCCTCAACGGTGGCGACTTCGAGTTGCGCAACAAAGGCAACGTGGTGGGCGATATCGCCAGCAAGGCCGGCAAGGTCGCTTTCAACAACACCGGCAACCTCAAGGTCGGCACGCTGACTGAAACCGATGGCAACGGCAACGTGGTCAAGACCACCACCGGCGTGAACAACACCGGCGACGTGAGCATTGGCACCAACGGCAATTTGGCGATCAATGAAGGGTTGGCGACCAGCGGCAACGTGTTCCTCAACGTCGATGGCAAGACCACCCAAGATGCCAACGGCAATATCACCGCCGATGGCCTGGCCCTCAACGGCGGCGATTTCGAGTTGCGCAACAACGGCAACATTGTGGGTGACATCGCCAGCAAGGCGGGCAAGGTCGCCTTCAACAACACCGGCAACCTCAAGGTCGGCACGCTGACTGAAACCGATGGCAACGGCAACCTGATCAAGACCACCACCGGCGTGAAAAACACCGGCGATGTCATCATCGGCACCAACGGTGATCTGGCGATCAATGAAGGCCTGGCCACCAGCGGCAACGTGTTTCTCAACGTCGATGGCAAGACCACCCAAAACGCCAAGGGCAACATCATCGCTGACGGCTTGGCCCTCAACGGCGGCGACTTCGAGTTGCGCAACAACGGCAACATCGTGGGTGACATCGCCAGCGAGGCGGGTAAGGTCGCTTTCAACAACACCGGAAACCTCAAGGTCGGTACGCTGACCGAAACCGATGGCAACGGCAACCTGGTCAAGACCACCACCGGTGTGAAAAACACCGGCGACG
Source organism: Pseudomonas sp. OA65 (assembly GCF_017498305.1). NCBI lineage: Bacteria > Pseudomonadati > Pseudomonadota > Gammaproteobacteria > Pseudomonadales > Pseudomonadaceae > Pseudomonas > Pseudomonas sp. OA65. The sequence continues at coordinate 4,067 of NZ_JAGDEZ010000005.1, read as the reverse complement.
TCAGCATCGGCACCAACGGCAACCTGGCGATCAACGAAGGGCTGGCCACCAGCGGCAACGTGTTCCTCAACGTTGATGGCAAAACCACCCAAAACGCCAAAGGCAACATCACGGCTGACGGCTTGGCTCTCAACGGTGGCGACTTCGAGTTGCGCAGCAAAGGCAACGTGGTGGGCGATATCGCCAGCAAGGCCGGCAAGGTCGCCTTCAACAACACCGGCAACCTCAAGGTCGGCACGCTGACTGAAACCGATGGCAACGGTAACGTGATTAAGGCCACCACCGGGGTGAAAAACACCGGCGACGTCAGCATCGGTACCGACGGCAACCTGGCGATCAATGAAGGGCTGGCGAGCAGCGGCAACGTGTTCCTCAATGTCGATGGCAAGACCACCCAAAACGCCAAAGGCAACATCACGGCTGACGGCTTGGCGCTGAACGGCGGCGACTTCGAGTTGCGCAACAACGGCAACATCGTGGGTGACATCGCCAGCGAGGCGGGTAAGGTCGCTTTCAACAACACCGGAAACCTCAAGGTCGGCACGCTGACCGAAACCGATGGCAACGGCAACCTGGTCAAGACCACCACCGGCGTGAAAAACACCGGCGACGTCAGCATCGGCACCAACGGCAACCTGGCGATCAACGAAGGGCTGGCCACCACCGGCAACGTGTTCCTCAACGTCGACGGAAAAACCACCCAAAACGCCAAGGGCACCATCACCGCCGCTGGCCTGGCGCTCAAGGGCGGTGATTTCGACCTGCGCAACGCTAGCAACTGGGTCGGCGATCTCGCCAGCCGCGCGAAGGACGTCAGCTTCGTCAACCGCAGCGACGTCACTGTCGGCAGGTTGACCGAAACGGCACTGGACGGCACCCAGCTGGATCAGATCGTCGGCATCGGCAACACCGGCAACGTCCAGGTGGTGACCACCACTGGCAACATCACCCTGACCGAAAACGTCAGCACCACCAGCAACGCTTCCGATGCGATCGTGCTCAACGCCGGTCAATCCGCTTCGGCGGGCGTGGCTGCGGGTGGCGACGTGAAGGCCGACGCGGGTGTGACAGTCTCCACCGGCGCTGGCGGCCGGGCGGTGATCTACACCGGCAGCCTCGCCGGCAGCAGTCGCCTGGTGGATGTGGTCGGCAGTGGCAGCGGCAATTTCCGCTACAACAGCGACGAGCAGCAGAGCAACTTCGGTAGGGCGTTGGGTAACACGGGCGTTCATGCCGTGTACCGCGAGCAACCGACCCTGGTGGTGTCCACGAACGGCACGACCACCCAGACCAAGCCGTTCGATGGCCAGACCACGTTCAATGGCGGCGGTATCGCCGGTTATGACGCCAGCGGCCTGTGGAACGGCGACACCAAGCCGATGCTCGGCAACCCGCTGTATTCGGTAGGCACTCAAGGCCCGGGCTCGCACCTGATCAACATCGGTGGGCTGGCTGATCTGGGTTACCTGATCGTAAGCAACCCGGCTAACGCCAATCTGACCGTGACACCGTCCGTTGACTACGACGCCGTCCGGCAGAGCGTCGCCGATGCAACACGCGTCGGCGCGCAGGTGACTTCGCCCCATGCTCCAGAGCTCAATCCGGCCCAGCCGAAACCGGCTGACTGGTCCGGCGCCGGGGTCGAGGACGGTGGTCTGTTGCTGGTGGACCAGGGCGGCACGCGTGGCAACGGCGCTGGCAATGGCGACGGCGATTCGGCAGCCCAGGCCGAGAGCGCCGACAGCGAGCGGGAACTGGCCGGGAACGTCTGCGCCGATGGCGGTGTATCCGAGGGCGGCGCTTGTGCGGCCTACCCGCCGCAGACCGTGTTCGTCGTGCGCGGCGGTGTGCGCTTGCCAGGTCCAGGTCTGGCCATGCGTCCCTGATCCCCTGACATTCATTTTTTCCATTTGAAGGAGCCCCTTGGCCGCGTCCCCCGGACGTGGCCATGGGCTCAGGCAACCCGCATTTTTCGAGACTTATTCAATGCATAACAAACTGATGTCCTGCGCCGCTGGTCTGGCGTTGTTATCCACTTCCCAGGCCTGGGCGGCGACCCTGCCGACACGTCCGATCCCCGACGCCGGCCGGATCCTGCAGGAACTGCCGATTCCCCAGCAGGAACTGCCGCAAAGCATTCGTCTGGATGTAGAAGCGCCGCAACCGGCCCAGGAAAAAGTCGGCGGCGCCAAGGTCCAGCTCAACGCCATCCATTTCATCGACAACACCCGCATCGACGAGGCCAGCCTGCAACGCGTCGTCGCGCCAGCCGTGGGTAAGGCTCACGATCTGGACGAATTGCGGGAAATCGCCCGACAGGTCACGCTTTACTACCGCGAGAACGGCTACCCGTTCGCACGCGCCTATTTGCCGGCCCAACGCATGGCCAATGGCGAGCTGACCATCGCGGTGATCGAAGGGCGTTATGGCAAAATCACCGCCCTCAACGACGATGCGAAACTGGCCGCACAGGCGCAGCCCTTCCTGGATGACCTGAAGCCGGGTGACGTGATCGAGCGTGACCGCCTGGAGCGCAGCATCCTGGTGCTCTCCGACTTGCCGGGCGTGGCAGTTCGTCCGGTCATCCGCCCGGGTGACGAACTCGGTACGGGAGACCTCAATGCCCAGGTGAGCCAAACCGAGGCCTTCGAAGGCAAGGCCACGCTGGACAACCACGGCAACCGCTACTCGGGGCGCAATCGCCTGACGGTACAAGGTGACTGGAACAGCCCGATGATGCTCGGCGACAAGCTCAGCGCCGCCGTGATGGCTACCGATGAGGAGCTGTATTTCGGCAGCCTCGGCTACTCGATGCCATTGGGCACATCCGGCCTGCGTGGCAACGTCGGTTATGCCCAGAGCGCTTACGACCTGGGCGAGGAATTCGCCGACCTGGGGGCGACCGGTACCGCCGAGGTCAGCAGCATTGGCTTGAGTTATCCGCTCATTCGCAGCAACCAGGCGAACCTCATGTTGGCCGGGCAATACCAGCACAAAGAGCTTGAGGACAAATACGAAGTGCTGGGCCTGAGCTTTGAAAAAAGCAGCAACTCGCTGCCCATCAGCTTGCAATTCGACGTACGGGACACCTTGTTCGGCGGCGGCATCACCTACGGCGGCGCGACGCTGACCTACGGTGACCTGAAACTGGACTCGGCCCTGCGCGAGGGCGACCGCCAGACCGCCCAGACCGAAGGCCAATTCAGCAAAGTGAACGTCGATCTCGCCCGCCTGCAAGCGCTGCCCGCCAACTTCACGCTGTTTGCCCGTGTCCTCGGGCAGTGGAGCCAGGACAACCTCGACTCGTCCGAAGATTTCAGCCTCGGCGGCGTCGATGGCGTGCGGGCGTATCCCCAAAGCGAAGCCTCGGGCGACGAAGGCATGCTGACCCAGATCGAACTTCGCTACCCGATCGACAAGCTCACGCCTTACCTGTTCTGGGACGCCGGCAAGGTGCGCATCAACCACAACGAGTGGGCCGATGAGGAAAACACCCGCAGCATCTCCGGCGGCGGTGTGGGTTTGCGTGCCCAGTACGGCCAGATCTCGTTCGATGCAACGGTGGCGTGGCGTCACTCCGGCGGTGAAGCCCAGAGCGATACGCGCCAGGAGAACCCGCAGTTGCTCGCTCAGATCGGTTACCAGTTCTAACCGACTGCTACTTATTCAAGGTACTCAACAACCCCGTGGCGAGGGAGCTTGCTCCCGCTGGGCTGCGCAGCGGCCCCCAAACCAGGCAGCTCGGTGTACCAGTCATATTGAGTGCGCTGCTTTGGGGCCGCTTCGCAGCCCAGCGGGAGCAAGCTCCCTCGCCACGGTCATCAGCATCAACCGCATTGGTCACCCGCTTGGGTTTTTCCAGGCGCAGCTACCGCTTGTTCCCTATCCCCGCCACATGCCCCACCCACCTGTGGCGAGGGAGCTTGCTCCCGCTGGGCTGCGCAGCAGCCCCCAAACCAGGCAGCTCGGTGTACCAGTCATATTGAGTGCGCTGCTTTGGGGCCGCTTCGCAGCCCCCAAACCAGGCAGCTCGGTGTACCAGTCATATTGAGTGCGCTGCTTTGGGG
>NZ_JAGDEZ010000059.1:10713-29595 GCF_017498305.1 Pseudomonas sp. OA65 | reverse complement strand
CCCTGGCCAATGGCGTCATCGAAACCAGCACGTGGTATCCCGCTGCGGGCGGCGATGGCTGTCCGGCCGACCCGGAGGGGTTCGTGCGCAGCCTGAAGGAGCAGATCGTCAACCCCGCCCAGCCGGCTGATGGCCAGGCCCCGACGCTGTGTACCCGCTATCGCTACAAGGCTTTGCCGGAACTGGCGGGTTGCCTGTCGGAAGATTGCCCACCGCAGGAGTTGTCTCTGAAGCAATGGCTCACGGTGGAAAGCGAGACCCTGATGGAACAACATGGGACCACCGAAACTGAACTGGAACGCACGCTCTTCGAACATGTCGACGACCGCACCGATGCGTTCCTGCACGGTCAAGTCTCGCGCCGCACGGTCACGTTGAATGGCAAATCGACCCACGTCGATTACGACTACAGAAAATTTGATAGCCCCCAATTCAACGTCCCCGTGCAAGAAACCACAGAAACAATGAGCACGACGTTCGATAACGCCACGAAAGCTACCATTCGGCAACGTTCGCGACTTACATCGCAAGAACTGTTGAGGTTGGAAGACGGCTTGGAAACTCACTATTACTACGATGCGTTGAATCGAGTGACGAGGGAAGTCGCCGCCCCTGATACCGACTTCACGGCCACCCGCAACTACGAATACACCCTCAGCGCGACGAGCGGGCTACAGGCCGAACATTTAAGTATCAACGCCAGGCAACTCAAGAACCGCAGTGTGCTCGACGGATTGGGTCGTTTGATTTTCCAGGAGAGTGAGCATGTCCGTAGCGATGACTCGAAACGGACGCGACAAACCTATGAAGCTATTTATAACGCCTGGGGAGATGTGGCTGAAGAAACCGAATACGATTGGCTCGACAACGAGTCCAGAGCGCTCAAGAGCACCTTTTATTATGATGACTGGGGGCAGCAATGCTGCGTGCTCGGCCCCGACGGGGTCGAGACCCACCAGAGCATCGACCCCATCGGGACGGATGAATCCAAAGGGCCAATTCAGCGTAACTGGAGCCAGAGTACCGAACCGGACGCTATGATCAGCGGCCTGAGCGAGACCTGGCTCAACTTGTTTGACAAGCCTTCCCGGATCCGGACCCTGGATTCAGCAGAGCAAGAAGTCGCGACGCAAATCTACCTCTACGACGGCATGGGCCGTTGCACCAAATCTATAGACGCCTCGAAATACACGACCCAGTACGTCTATGACCCCTGGTCACGGCTGATCAGTAGCACGCTGCCCGATGACAGCATCGTCAAGCGCACCTATGCCGCGCACAGCACATTGGAATTACCGGAAACCATGACCGTGAGTGGTGATGGCGTCACCGAAACACGTGTGGGTGAACAAGCGTTCGACGGTTTGGGACGTCTGACCCGAAGCACAATCGGCACACGCACGGAACACTATTCCTACGATGCAGGCCATATGCAGGTCAAGACAAGAACCACGCCCGCAAACGACACCATCCAATATGATTACAACTTGACCCTCACCGACCTACCTGTCAGCACCCACGCGCCTGACGAAAATGTGGACTTTAGCTTTCATCGGACCAGTGCGCGCCTGACTGAAGCAAAAAACGGACAAGGTCGCCGCGTGTATGACTACACCGCCGCCAACCAGTTACGCGTCGAGCGTTGGGTCGACGATAACGGCACTTGGGAGACCCTTCATTCGAGTTCCATGCAAGGCCGTCCGCTCAAGCGAACCGACTTGAAACAAGAAACGAGCGCCGGGCTGGATACGATCTATGACTATGATGACGCCGCACGGGTAAAAAGCATCCGTCAGGGGCATCTTGAAGCAGCGTTCGAGTACAACCGCCTGGGCCAACTCTATCGCACCACCACCAAGGACAGCGCAGCAGACAGCACGCTGGTCACCCAATTGCAATTTGACGACCAAGGTCGCGAGAAATTGCGCACGCTCACCTTGAATCAACTGCCGCCACGTATATTGGAGCAAACCTGGCAAGTCGACGGCCTGCTGGAAAGCCGACATCTGCGGCATGATGGGGTCAGCCTGCTCAAAGAGACGTTTGCCTACGACGCCCGTGGCCGGTTGACCGAGCATCGTTGCGAAGGCAGCACGTTGCCCAGGGATAGCGAAGGGCGGGAGATCATCCATCAGATCTTCTCGTTCGATGCCCTGGACAATATCAAGCTGACGGTGACGAGATTCGCTGATAGTGAAGACGAACGAGCGATCTTCTCCTATGCGCACGATAACCCCTGCCAGTTGCAGGGCATTACCTATTCGCCGCAAAGAGCGACAGCAAATCCGACGTTCGCCTACGACCTCAATGGTTGTCAACTCAACGATGAACGTGGCCAATGCTTGAAATATGACAGCCAGAACCGCTTGTTGAGTGTCGAAAGCCCCACAGGACAGGTCGTCAATCAATACTGTTATGACGGCCACGATCATCTGGTCACGTCCAAAAAAGAGAGTGAACGTGTGGCCTTGCGCTTCTACCAGGGGGAACAACTGACCAATGTCGATCAGGGCGGTCGTCAGACCCACCTCCTCTATCACAACGGTCCCCTGGGACAACAAGCCTCGGACAACTCACAGACTTTATTGCTGCTGGCTGACGCCAACGCCAGTGTCATCGGTGAAAGCCAGCAGCAGGACCTGCGCACCGCCGTCTATAGCGCTTACGGGGAACGTCACAGTGACGACACGTTGCGAAGCCTGCTGGCGTTCAACGGCGAATTACTCGATGACGCCACGGGCTGGTACTTGCTGGGCCGCGGCTACCGGGCCTACAACCCGGGCCTGATGCGCTTCCACAGTCCCGACTCCCTCAGCCCGTTCGGCAGCGGCGGCGTGAATCCCTATACCTATTGCCTCGGCAACCCGATTGCCCTGCGTGACCCCACGGGGCATGAGGCGATCGGTTGGAGTGGCAGACGGCGCCGGACGGACGAAGACACTCCCCTGCCATCGAGTAGAGGGGGGGGGGCGGAAGGCTGGATTGGCGTGGCGATAGGGGCAGTGTTCGTTGCGCTTGGGGCTCTTGCAACCGCTCTGACATACGGCACTGCGACCCCGGCTCTCACAGCTGCGACGGTCACGTTTGCTTCGTATTTGACTGCTACTGTCCTCACCGCAGGCTCGACAGCCGCCAACGCATTGGCAGTGGCGAACCAAAATGAGGAAGCCGGTAAATGGGGGCAGTATCTGGGGTATGCAGCGTTCGTTGCGTCGATCCCCGCAATCGTTTTGGGTGCTCACCAAGGTGTAAAAGCACTCGGAGATGCGGGTAAAGCAGCGGCTGGTGCTGCGGATGCTGGTGCTGGTGCTGGTGCTGGTGCGGCTGCTCGTGCGGGTGCTGCTGGTGCTGCTGCTCCTGCTGCTAGTGCTGCTGGTGCTGCTGGAGGGATCGTAAGAACCGCTAGCTCCGTGGCTCCAAGGGCTGCTGCACCGCTCTTACGCACCGTGAGAGACAGTGCTTTGCCACTTTCTAGAACACTACCGCGAGAAATATCAGCAGAGACCTTTCGCGCTGTGCAAGGGGCCACCTTCACGATGAATAGCAATAAGAATAACTTTCTGTTAGACCGCATTGCAATGGCCAGCACTCGCCCATTTGGAGCGCGTCCGAACCAAGCAGCTCCAATTCGTTCTTAAACGACTCAGTGAGCTTCGGCGACAAAACAATCTGTTTAGCCGCCGAAGCTCGGGGCACTCCAGCTATACCGACAACCCGCTACCGAGGCAAATCTCAAGCAACCAATATCGGCGTCAACCTCGGAAAGTCCTTCCAAGTCTGCTTGGCGTCGAAGCTCATGCTCACCCGCACCTCAAGCGGACTACCAATCTTGAAACGTTGCAAATCAGTCTTCGAAATTTGCCCGGCAGAAATACGCTGAGCCACCTCCGGGACCGGGTACTCGGTCAGCACCGGAACGATGACCTGTTGATTGCCGCTGTCGACACCTCTTACCTCCACCGTAAGGAATTGGTCGACGGCCATGAAGGTCCAGCGTTCGAGTGTGAACTTGGCATAATCCCCATCATCAATGCTCCCCAAGCTCAATCCGCCGCCGGAAACCTTGTCGCACTGAATGGTGGGCAAGCCACTCAACTCGTCGACTCGCAAACTGTAGTTGTTCGACTTATGCGGCTCGACGACCCCGGGTTCGAATACCTCGTACTGTACGGAAATCGTCTTGCCCAGGTGCTGGGCAATCTTATCGCTCGGGATTTTATAGTCCCGCGAACCTGCTGGGTTCGGAGTGTCGGTACGATGCGCCCCCACGGTACCTGGCTCGGCCCATTGCACGAACACGCCCTCGCCATCATGGATGATCGCCTGCGGCGGAATGGTTACCGTCACGCCATAGGTCGCCTTTAACGGATCCAGTACGCCGCCCGACGGCCCGTTGGTGGCTTGCTTGACGCTCACGGGCGGCAAGACGCGGGGAACCGGCGTGACATCGACCTTCAATGGGTAGGGAGCGGAATAAGGACTGAAGTTACCGGCACGATCCTGCAGTCGGTAAAACGCGAAAAAGTCTCCGTCACCTCTGGCTCGGATCATGTCGCCGGCAAAATCCAAAGGCAGCGGTTGGCCGTTCTCATAGCGATACAACGTCCTCGACGCAACTTCATCGGCCGGCACCACGTTGAGCGGATTCTTGTTCCAATACCAAGTGATGATATCGCCAGGCGCATCACGTAGATAAGCAGGCACTTCTGCCCGGACCTTGTCGTCGTTGTCGAACAGGTATTGTTCGGTGACACGGCCAGTGTCGATAATCAGGCTGGAATCGTTGCCTAACAAGGGGGGGATTTCGTCGATGGTAACCGTAAGTGGCTCTGTGACAGGCAAATTGGCGCTGAACATTGTCACTTCGTACTTCAACTCATGAACGCCATGCTGGACATGCCTCGCGTCCAGATCGAACAGTAGATCCGCCGGGGGCGGACGGTTGCCAACCCCCCATTCGCTCGCGGTCCATGCCCTTTCATGAACAGGGCTGCCATTATTCCAATAGACGCGCAAATAGGAAGTGTGTCCGTCTACTGCAGAATCCTCCCAAGGAGGGATTTGTACCCTCAAGGGTCTATTCGCCAAGTTTGCCGGTAACAATCCCGTTTCATCCCAATCAGCGCTATCAGGCAGCAGCACTGATACAATCGGCTTCGGCAAATTACGACTACCTGAATGGATATCAGACATTGCAGTTCTCCTTCGAACAGGAATTATCATGCCTAGGGATAGGCCTGTTTACCCGTATGTCACAACACGACACATCTAACATAATGGGCTATACATTTGTACTAACAGAACTACTAGGTTGACAAACTCAAAACAGGTACAAAAAACGTACTCGGTGGTCCCACCGTTAAAAATGAAATCTCCTACATACAAAACCTGATGATCTGATATCGAGCTGTAAGAAAAATCCTTAAAGTCCCGTCCCGCAAACTCATCGGAACTTTCGAATAACTCAAAAGTTCTGGGCTTATTGCTTCAGGCACACAGCCGGCTTTGCAAAATATTTCCGAATAACGCAGTCGACACCGACTGCCTCACAAGGAAACCCTACTTTTTCTTACAGGTTGAACCTTCTTATGAAGAAATCCTTTTTCGCACTTCCACTGGGCATGTTGCTCACCATGGGCGTCTCTTCGGCCTTTGCCACCACCGGCACCATCAACTTCGAAGGGATGATCACCGACACCACTTGCCCGATTGAAATCATTAACCCGGAAACCGGCATCCCCGGCAACCTGGTGCGTCTGGGCCGAGTTTCCAAGAACCTGTTCACCGCCGTCGGTGCCGAAGCCGGACACCGTGAATTTGCGATGCGCGTCACGCCAGGAGCGGGTTGCACTTCCCCTGCCAAGGCCACCGTCACATTCACCGGCGTATACGGCTCGACAGGCGCCGGCAACACGCTTCACGCCCTGCGTGCAGGCAGCGGTTATGCCCGTGGTGTGGGCCTGGCAATCATAGACAACAAGGGGGCGCTGGTCGGCTATGGCGCGCCATCCGCCGAATATGCACTGGATGACACCAGCCCGACCGACATGCGTTTTTTCGCCGCCTATAAGTCGACAGCGACGGTCGAAGCGGGTTCGGCCCAGGTTGAAGTGGTGTTTACCGTCAACATCACCTGATTTGCAATCCCCCGGCGCCAGCCGGGGGCCTCGGCACGCGCCTGGGCACCCTTGGGGGGTCCAGGCCCAAGGTATCCGTTTTATGCATAGCCCAAACACTCCCCCCGTCTGGTCCAGAACGCTCGCGGCAGGCCTGCTGGTGCTCGGCCTGGTCGTCCAAACCCCGTCCAGCCAGGCGGCCTTGAGCATCAACGGCACGCGTGTGGTTGTTTCCAGCGACCAACGCAGCGCCACATTGATCGTCAGCAATCCCAGCCAGCAGACCTATGCCGTGCAAACCTGGGTCAATACCGAAAGCGACGACACCACCACCGCCGTACCTTTTATTGCCTCGCCGCCGCTGTTCCGCCTGGACCCAGGCAACGAGCAACAGGTTCAGATCAATCGCCTGCCCAATGACTTGCCCACGGATCGCGAATCGCTGTTCTTTTTCAATGTCCAGGAAATCCCCCCGGTCGACCGTTCGCAGACCAATGTGCTGAACATTGCCCTACGCACGCGGATCAAGGTGTTCCACCGTCCCGCGCACCTCAAGGAAAACCCAAGCTCACGCTTGAAGGATTTGCAATGGTCGATCAAGCGAATCAACGGCCAGGCACATTTATGGGTGAACAACCCCACACCTTTTCACGTGTCCTTCCTGCGCATTGAAGTCAGCGCCAAGGGCCAGCACCAGACCTTCAACAGCCCGGCCATGGCCTATCCGTTGTCCAGTCAGTCCTACCAGTTGGATACATTCAAGGTAGACGGAATCAGCAATCCCCAGGTGAGTTTCTCGGTAGTAGACGACTACGGAGCGCGTATCAGCCCGGCGCCCATGGCGATCCAACCGCTTCCTTGACCTTCGCGCCCTACTATCGCTGGAAAACACTATGATCCACACACTTGCACGCTACCGGCCGATGTGCCGGCGGCTCGCTCCCTTTTTTTTCATCAGCGGCGCGATCGGCATGTTCGAAGCGCGGCCCGCGCTTGCCACCGCGATGCTTGAGTTCCAGGCCGGCTTCATGCACCAGGGCGACAATGCAGGCCCGTTAGCCCTCGAAGGCCTGGCCCAAGGCCGGGAAATCGGCCCGGGGCGCTATTGGGTTGATGTCCAGATCAACCGCCATTACTTCGGCGAACGAGAGCTTGAGTTCGTTCTCGGCCCGGGCGGGCGCGAACTGTCGCCTTGCCTGAGCGCCCAGCTGCTCGAACAGCTCGGGGTCAAACTCGATAGCCTGGGTACGCCGGAGCAGGTTGACGCGACGTGCTTCGATCTGTCGGCAGCGATCGCCGATGCCAAGGTTGAATTCGATGCCAAGAAGTTGCTGCTGTCGTTGTCGGTGCCGCAGATTTTCATGCGACGAGACAAGATCGGAGTCGATCCCGAACAATGGGATGTCGGCATTAACGCCGCCTTCATCAACTATCAGGTGTCAGCCCACCAGGGCAACAGCCGCTATAGCGGCTCCACCCGCAGCGACGACCTGTACCTCAACAGCGGCATCAACCTGGGCGCCTGGCGCTTGCGCAGTAACCATGCCCTGTATCAGAACACCAACGGCCAGCGCGAGTGGACCCAGGCCTACACCTATGTCCAGCGTGATGTGCCTGGCACCCGTGCCAACCTGACACTGGGCAAAACCTTTACCGGTGGCGAGGTGTTTCGCAGCCTGCCGATCGAGGGTCTGGTCATTGCGTCCGACATGGGCATGCTGCCCGATCTGCAGCAAAGTTATGCACCGATCATTCGTGGCATGGCCCAGTCGCGTTCCAAGCTGGAAATCAAGCAAAACGGCTACCCGATCTACTCCACCTATCTCAGCGCCGGCCCCTACGAAATCGATGACCTGAGCATCGCCGGCGGCAATGGTGAACTGGAGGTGGTGCTGACCGCGGACGACGGTCAGGTTCAGCGCTTTATCCAGCCCTACGCGACGCTAGGCAACCTCTTACGCGATGGGGTCTGGCGCTATAGCACGACCTTGGGACGCTACGCGGCCGCCAGCGAGCTGGAAAGCCCGACGCTTTGGCAAGGCACCTTGGCCACGGGCAGCGCCTGGAACACCACGCTGTATGGTGGGTTGATGGGGAGTGATTTCTACCGTGCCGGTAACTTGGGTATTGCACGCGATTGGGGCCACCTGGGTGCCCTGGCGTTGGATTTCACCCATTCCAGTACCGACCTGGGCCGCGCAAGTAGCGCGCAGGTTGAAGGTATGAGCTACGCCTTGAAATACAGCAAGGCGTTTCAGACCAGTACCAGCCTGCGCTTTGCCGGTTACCGCTATTCCACCGAGGGTTACCGTGACTTCGATGAAAGCGTGCGCGAGCGCAGCCGCAATGGCAAATTCGCCGGTAGCCGGCGCAGTCGCCTGGAAGCATCCCTGTTCCAGAACTTCGGGCGGTCAAGCTCGGTCAATCTAACCCTGTCGCAGGATGATTACTGGAACAGCCACCCGGCACAACGCCAGTTCCAATTCAACCTGAGTACCCAATACCAAAAAATCAGCTACAACCTGTTTGCCTCGCAGTCGCTCAGCGATGAACGCAATGGCAGCCGTCGGCAGGCTGGTTTGAGCATTTCCTTTCCATTGGAATTCGGCCACTCGAACAGCGCGACCCTGGGGTTCCAGGACAATGCAGGGCGCTACAGCCAGACCGCCCGGCTGAACGGCAGCACCGATCAGAATCGACTCAATTACAGCGCAGCCTTGAGCAACAGCGACGACGACCAGCGCTCGGCCACCCTGGCCCTCGGTTACCAGGCACCGTTTGGCAGCTTCGGAGGCGGTTACACCCAGGGCAACGGCTATCGCAGCCTGTCACTGAATGCCAGCGGCGCACTTTTGTTACATGGCGATGGCCTCGAAATGGGCCCCTATCTGGGGGAGACCATGGGCCTGGTGCACGTGCCCGATACCCCAGGCGTCGGGGTGGCAAATGCCACCGGCGTGCACACCAATGCCCGGGGATATGCGCTGGCGCCGCATCTGCGTCCCTACCGGCAGAACCAAGTGGCGCTGCAGACCGACCAGTTAGACGCGGAAGTAGAAATCGACAATGGCGTTGCCCATGTCGTGCCTCGCCGGGGTGTCGTGGTCAAGGCCACCTTCGCTGCGCGCAAAGTCAACCGGCTCGTACTCACGGGGCACCTGCGCGATGGTCAGCCGCTGCCATTCGGTGCCCAGGTCAGCGATGCCCAGGGTGAACGACTCGGCGTGGTAGGCCAGGGCGGACAAATCATGCTCACCACCAGCGCCGAAGCGCAAACGCTGAAGGTGCGCTGGGGACAAGAGACCGGGCAGCACTGTTACTTGCCGATCACACCGCAACACATCGAGCCGGTGCAAGGCTATCGGCTACAGACCTTGACCTGCCTTGAACCTACCGCGCACTAACGTCTTTTGCGAGGCGGAGCACCGCTGCGCCCTCGTCGATAAACCAGGATACGAGCAATGAAATCATCACCACGAACACTGGCCGGGCTCTTCGCCCTGCTAGCGGCCTGCCAGGTCGAAATGGCCACGGCGGCCAGTTTCTGCCGCTGGGTGACCTCGGCCGGCAGCATGACCTTTCGCTTGAATGCGGGATCTGTCTATGTTCCCAGGGATGCGGCAGCCGGACACGTGATCGGTGAGTTCGACCGATCCTTTGCGGTGCCCAATGCCGAGGGGCAGAGCATTCACTGCGAGAATGATGTCAGCTCGACCTTGACCTTCAATGCGATGGCTACCGCCCCGCTGTTCCCCGGCGACTTGCCGCCGGTCAATGGCGAGGATGTGAATGGCAAGGTGTTCATGACCGGAATCGATGGCATCGGCGCACGGATCAAGTTGGAACATCCTTTCGACGGCATGGCCACCGATGCCTTTGTGCCCATCACTGAACCCACGGTACCGTTCAATGCCTTGCTTCGAACCGAAGTCCCTGCTACGGCGCCGCTGCGCATCGATCAATTAAGGGGCAAACTCACGCTGATCAAAACGGGCCCGATAGCACCTGGGCCACACACTTTCGACAAGGCGTTGTTCGGCACTCGGTTCACCAATCTCGGCAATGGGTTCGGTTTCCAGCTGAGCGGCACCGTGCTTCAAGCCCAGTGCGGGGTTTCCAGCGTCAGTGCCAATCCGGTGTCACTGGGTGACTGGCGCACCTCGGACTTCGGCGCGGTCGGCTCGACCACCGATGCAATGCCATTCAATATCACTTTGGGCAACTGCGACGCCGACCCCGGCGATATCAATGTTGCCTGGGCCAATATTCGCCTGGAGCCCACCAATGGTTCAATGCCGATTCCCGGAGTGGAAGGCGGCTTTACCCTCGGTGCAGGCTCGGGAGCCAGTGGCGTCGGAATCCAGATTCTCAAGGCCGATGGTCTGACCCCCATAGCCCTGCAGCGCGAGGTGCCCCTGGCGGCCATCTCACCGGGGACCACGGTACTGGACCTCAGTGCGCGCCTGTACCAGACCGATCCCCGCGTGGATGCGGGAACGGTGAAAGGGTCATTGAATTTCACGGTCAGTTTTCATTGAATGTCGCCCCCCAAATGTTGAGGTGATGCGACACCGTGGAAGGAGATGGCCGGCCCTCCATTGAATGGTTCCTTGCTCCAATACCCAGTGATGACATCGCCAGGCCCATCGAGGGTGTGTCGTTAACCTCAAGGCGAAAAAAAGGGCTGGAAAACCCAGCCCTTTTCGATTACCAACCTACATCACCAAGCATAAGTAGCGCCGAAGTTGACGCCCCAAGGCTGCTTGATCTTGTCGCCATGGCTGTAGTCAAGATCGGCGTGCAACTGGACCTTGTCCGAGACCTTCATCGCCACCCCGCCTCCCAATGCCAGACGCGAACCGGACAGGTCATTGTCAAAGGTGGTGCTGTTGACTTTAACGTCATTGTTCTTGGCAAACTCATGCACCACGGCCGCTTTCAGGTAGGGTTGGAGGATCTGCCCGCCACCCAGATCGATATCGCGCCCTACGGTAGCACCCGCAGTGCCCAGCAACGAATGACTGCGGCTGCCATCGGCGCTCATGCCATTGTCCAGGGTGTATTTCTTACCCTGTACCACCAGCGCAGCGGCCTGGACGTAGGGTTCGACAAAATAGCCGTCTTCGAGCTTGATATGCCGACCAAATTCCAAGGTGGTACCCAGGCCATGGGTGTCATAGCGACCCTTGGCCTTGGCGCCATCGCTGAGGGCGACGTCGGACTTGTTCTGGAAACGGTTGAGCTTGAGCACGCCGTCGAAATAGTAGCCAGTATCGGCATCCAGCCAGGTGGCGTAGGAACCGACGTAGAAGCTGTCGACCTCACCCGAGGTGCCGTGCTTCATTTGCAGGTCGGAACGGCTGTAGCCACCCAGAAGGCCGATGACCCACTGGCCATCGCCCAGTGCCGGTACCGGGGTGTCCACACCCAGGCTCAAGCCCTGTTGGGTCTGCTTGTAAGCCATGCCGGAATCGGCGGAAACATCGAAGCGATTGCCGTAGGCGCGCATCCAACCGCCGGTTTGGCCGCTGTTCATGCGCACTTCGCCCATGCGGCTGCGCAAGGTGCTCAGTTCGCCATACCAGACCGAACGCGAAGCGTCGAACAACGCCAGCACCGAGGCGGTGCCCGGGCTGATTACCTTGCGGATGGCGTCCAGGTACCAGTCGTTGCCGCCGACCTGCAGCAGGTCGTAAGAATAGGTACCCAGGTCAACCCGGCCATTGAGCAGCGAAAACGAGGCGTCGCCGCTGGCGGTATGCACCACGTGGATCTGCTTATCCGAAAGAGGATCGGCACCGCTGCTGGAAACATCCAGGGTATGGCTGCCGGTCGCCGACCCAGTCACGTCAAGAAAGTCGGTCTCACCGGAGGCAAAGTTGGTGTGCATGATGAAATTGCCGTTGCCGCTGAGGTTTTCCACCGATAGATTGAAATAGTCCCCGGGCTGGCCGAACTGCACCGAACCGCCGGCCATATTCAGGTTTTGGAGCTGGCCGTCCTCGACCATGATCCACTTGCCCTGGCTATTGAGGGCCAGGGTCTCCACATTCTGCAGACGCCCGGTCAACGTCGCGAAATTCTGCAAGGTGATATGGCCAGTGCCGCCTGCTTCGACGATCACATCGCCCGTCAGGTCGCTGTTGTCCACGGTGGTATTGGCGAGGGCACCCCTCCCGACCGCCAGTAGCACACCGTTACCGCCCACCAAGGTCGAGCCATTTTTAATCAGGATGTCGGCCGGCTCCCCTGTAGCAGCGGAGTCGATCACACTGATGGCCGCGCCGGTCAAACCTTCGACACGGGTGCCATCGAGCTCCAGCGTACGGGGCGCGGTAACATCACCGCTGGTGAACATCTGGATACCGTTCGCGCCACCGGTAATGCTGCTATCACGTGCAATCACCGAAGCCTCGGTCATTTGCAACCCGTTACCCCTGGTATCGGTCGCCGTAACAGCCGTTCGCGACAGCTCGAGTACCCCCAGGCTCGCGACCGTCACCCCACGTCTGCCGCCGGTAATCGAACTGTCGGCAACGGTGGCTTTCGCACCGACACCCGAACCGATGGCGTGGCCAAGGAAAAGCCCCGAACCGGTGCTGACGATGGTGCTGCCGTTGATGTTCGCGCTGCTCGCTAACAGGTTGACACCGTCTTTGCTCCCTGTGGCGTTAACAGCCGAACCGTTCAGGTTGAGGACAGAACCAGACTTCAAATCGATTTCTTTGGTGCTCGCGCCGTTAGCGGTAAGCTGGGCATTGTTGAGCAGCGAATAGCTTTCCAACCGCGTGTTGCCATCGATCACCACTGGGGGTCCACCATCGATAATTCGCGCAAATGCTTCGGCGCTAACCATCAGAAAAGGCGCAATGGAAAGCAGTTTCAAGGCATGGGACAGCGGGAGCAAAGCAAAAGGATGTGTACACTTCATGGAAAGCACCGTTGAGAAATTCCAGTTAAACCCCGCGCCGTAGAAATTAATGATGATGCGCACGACACGATTGAACAGGCGCCGCAGACTACAGATCGGCGCGGACGACCTATGTAGGACTAATCCTTTTCTCGTAGGGATTATTCTTAACTTCCGTCGTTGATCGGTGCTGTTCCGTTGCCCCGGGCTTACTGTTTTCAGTCCCGGGGCAATGGCTCTACATCAACGTCGTGGGATTTCCGGCAGCCTGCATGTTGCCCCGTCTGAGCCCAAGGCAATGGACATGGGTCGTTTAGTGATTCTCGAGTCCTTCGGCACACCACCGACCGGCGTGGTGTAGTCAATTTCCGCGCGGCTATAACGGTTTTGCGCTAATGCGTCGGAGGGAAGGACATGATCGTCATATTCGATGAACCATGGGATGCCCGCTGTCTGGGCATCATCCGGAATGATCATAGCGTCGTCCTTATTCACTTCAGAAATAAGGTCCCCCCCGACCACTTGATAAACTCTCCAGCGCAAATTGATCGTTTGACCCGGCTCAAGGTTGGTAGACGGCGGAACAGTCACGCGATAGCCAACCTCGCCAGCAACAACGTCCAAATTATTGCAGTTGAGAAAGTCGTTTTCTCCCCACGCGCCGGGGAAGAGCGGCGCATCGGGAATAATTGGAATAGCATCGACCTTGACGTAGGTGGGCCTGGATTCCTGATCATTGTTCGGAAAGGCGGCATGGCTCATCACATAATGAACAGGCAATTGTGAATCGCTTTTTCCGTCCAGAATTTCGTCCCAGGTGATCTCGATATTGATCTCATAATCGTCACCTTCCGTGCCATCAGCCTCATAGCTGTCAGCTACTTCAACGCCCTTCCAATACAAGGTAAAGGTATCGCCATTGACCATCGGATCCGGCGCCATGATTTTGGCCGTTGCTGATTTACCCTCGTCCGCTGCGGGCAATTCATTTTCTAGGCCTGATTCGCCGTAAACTTTCACCAACTCCAAGACAGGGTTGACTGGATCGGGGTCAGGATCCCCAGGTTCGATCGGACCGGTTATGGAAAAATCGACATTGATAGGTATCGTTGCAGGTGTGGGCTTAAAATCAACCTGAGGCGCACGCTCGACCCGGTAGCCGACGTCGACGACTTGCACGCCTCCAACGGCAGAGTCGTACGCGGCCTTTAAATGCGTCCAGCTTACGGGTATCGAAAATACCGGCTTCGGCACTTCCCCTACTGGATGAGGCAGCAGCAATGAATCGCCCCACTCGACAAATATCTGGTCCTCGGGGTGATGATTATCATAAAGAGGAATGTCCACTGTAACGCCAGCAGCGGCATCGGCGCGATTGATCATTAAATCAGCGTGCAAAGGCACTGAATGAGGTTTCAGATTGGTTGGCAGTGGACCCAAGGCAACAGACACACTTTCGACCCGCGCTAATTTGCTGACATTGCCTGCGGGATCCCTCAGGACGTAGGTCACATAATGAGTACCTGATCCGAGTGCTTCGATTGCGCTCCGGGGGATGATCACTTTTCGGTCAGCTGGCAACAGCGTAGATAAGACGGGGACAATGTTTTCACTCGGTTCTGGAGGCGAGTCGCCCCAACCTATCGCTACCCAGATGCGTGATTTATCAGGGTCAGTGAAATCCGGAATTTCGCAGGCGACTCCCCTTTCATCAGTCAAGGTCTCGTCTGTAATGGGTTTGGAAGTCAGCAAAATTTTTGGCGGGGTATCAGCCGGGTCGAGACGGTCGCCATACGGTGCCGTTCGATCCAAGCGAATGGGAACTTCGAACGACCAATCTAAATTATTGCTCCACAGCTGCACGTGATAACGAAAAAAGAACTGCCCTTCTTGGCCCTCGAAATGTTCCAAGGCAATTTC
The DNA here is from genome assembly GCF_017498305.1 of Pseudomonas sp. OA65. NCBI lineage: Bacteria > Pseudomonadati > Pseudomonadota > Gammaproteobacteria > Pseudomonadales > Pseudomonadaceae > Pseudomonas > Pseudomonas sp. OA65. The sequence goes on along the minus strand of NZ_JAGDEZ010000059.1, from coordinate 14,649 downwards.
ACGCGACAGAGGAAAAGAGACGGAGCCATGATTCGAGAGTTCTTCCGTGTCACTGATGTCATGAAAGTCAGTCTCATTAGCGCGACGCCATTGCAACGTTAGGTGAGAGGAATATTCCGTAGGGTCGCCTGGGGTGCCCTCTAAAGCAAATGCTGGAATTTCCACTGCTATTGGAGCGTCGAGCCTGGCTTTCGGAAGCAGCCCGTCTGGATGACCGGCTATCGCATGGATAACGGTTGGCCGCGTCATCTCTCCGGGATCTTGCCGCGCTGCCAGTAATCGCCTATAAGCTTGCCGAGCCTCTTCACCTTGACGTGTTCTGTATACCTTAGTCATTGCCGGTTCTCTCTCTAGACTCGAATCAGGTTCAGCCATGGGCAAGCCATGGTCAGGAATAGATCCGGCCATCTGATCGCGACAACAGTCCGCAGACACTTCGATAGCTGAGGCCTTGAACGAATTAAGCGCCAGATTTCAACGAGGCGATACTGTCAGAGTTGACAGGTGCCCAAGGCAAACTCAGCCCAACACCACCGCCACCAACACCCCCACTTCAAGCACCTCCAACAGCGCCCCAGCCGTATCCCCGGTGCAGCCCCCAAGCCTGCGCAACATCATCCGCCGCAAGCCCACGAACACCGCCAAGCCAACGACCAGCCCACAGACACCCGCCCATCCCGCCAGCAGCACGCAGCCCAACGCCCCTCCCAGCAACACCCACCAACCGGCGTTCCGGGGCAGATGATCGGCCAGGGCCTGGCCCAACCCACCGGCCCGCACATACGGCGTGGTCAGGAATAGGCCCAGCAACGCCGCACGCCCCAGCACCGGCACGATGATCAAGGCCACTGTTTGCCCCTGCTCGATCAACGCCAGCAGCGCGCTGAACTTGAGCAGCAGCACCAACACCAGGGTGATCACCGCGATCGGCCCACTGCGCGGGTCCTTCATGATCAGCAGCGTACGCTCGCGATCGCCAAAACCACCGAGCCAGGCGTCGGCGCTGTCGGCCAGGCCGTCGAGGTGCAGGCCGCCGCTGAGCAACACCCACGCGGTCAGCAAGAGTGCGGCGTGCAGCAACGGCGGCGCCCCCAGCAGCAGTGCATCGAGCAGCCACAGCACGGCGCCGAACACCAGCCCCACCACCGGATAGAACAGCAGCGAACGACCCAGTTGCTCGGGCTCGGGCATGCCGGGTAGGCGCACCGGCAAGCTGCTGAGAAATTGCAGGGCGATCCAGAAGGGCAACATGTTCAAACCACCTCTTCGAGCACTGAACCTGCCGACACCGTCAGGGAAAACAGCGCGCCGTGGGCCACTTCGACGTTGAGCAACTGCTCCCGAGGCAGGCCTCGGGCCTGGGCCAGCAGCAGGCGCATCACACCGCCATGGCTGACCAGCAACACTCGTTGGCCGGCATAGGCGGCGTGCACGCGTGCGACCGCCGCCAGCACGCGGCTGGAAAACGCCAGCACCGGCTCGCCTTCCGGCGGCGTGAAGGCATAGGGATCGGCCCAGAACTGGCCCAGTGCCTCGGCATCGGTGTCCATCAACGCCGCCGCGCTGCGGCCTTCCCAGGCGCCGAAATGCAGCTCTTGCAGGTCTTTGTCGAGGTGCACCGGCAGGTTGAGCCGGGCACCGAGTTGCTCGGCGAAACGGGCGCAGCGCTGCAAGGGCGAACTCGCCACGCGATCCCAGGGCCCGCCTTGGGCGACGGCGGTGTGCATCTGCTCCCAACCCCTGACCGTCAAGGCGTCGTCGAGGCTGCCGCGCAAGCCGCCGCCCAGTTCGGTTTCGCCGTGACGCAGCAGGTCCAGGCGCAAGGTCATGCCGGGCGGTCCGCCACGGCCGCTTCGGCAAAGGTCGCCATCTGCCCGTGCAGGTCACAGGCCAGGCGCAGCAGCGGCACTGCCAACGCCGCGCCACTGCCCTCGCCCAGGCGCAGGCCGAGGTCCAGCAATGGTTCGGCGCCAAGGGTTTCCAGCACGTGACGATGGCCCGGTTCGGCGCCGCGATGGGCGAACAGCAACCACGGCCGGCACGCCGGATTGAGGCGCACCGCCACCAGGGCCGCGACGCTGCAGATGAAGCCATCCACCAGCACGGCGACGCCCTGCTGGGCACAGGCCAGGTACGCGCCAACCAACGCGGCGATTTCAAAACCGCCGAGGTTGAACAGGGTCTGCAACGGGTCGTGACCCTGGGCAGCGTACAACGCCAGGGCCCGTTCGATCACCTGGGTCTTGCGGCTGACACCCGCCGCGTCCAACCCCGTGCCCGGCCCGACCAGATGTGCCACGGGGCAGTCGAGCAACGCACAGGCCAGGGCGCTGGCGGCGGTGGTGTTGCCGATGCCCATCTCGCCGCCGATGAACAATTGCGTGCCGGCGGCGACGGCACGCGCCACGCTGTCACGTCCTGCCTGCAAGGCCTGTTCGCCCTGGCTCGGGGTCATGGCCGGGCCTTGGGCGAAATTCGCCGTGCCCGGTCCGACGTTCAGGTGTCGCACACCGGGCAAGTCCAGCGATGGCGTGACGGTGCCGAGGTCGACCACTTCCAGGGACGCGCCCAGTTGTCGCGCCAGGACGCTGATGGCCGCGCCGCCGCTGACGAAGTTGAGCAGCATCTGTCCGGTGACCTCTTGGGGAAAAGCCGATACGCCCTCGGCCACTACGCCATGGTCACCGGCGAAAATCGCGATCCATATGTGGTCCAGGCGTGGCTTGACCTGTCCTTGCAGGCCCGCCAGTTGCACCGCCACCGATTCCAGCTGCCCCAGGGAGCCGGCCGGTTTGGTCAACTGTTGCTGACGGGCCGTGGCCTGTTCCAGGGCTTGGGTATCGACGGGTTTGCAGGGGTCCAGCCACCAGCAGTGGTTCATAACGCAGTACCTTTGAGAGTCAGGGGCAGGCCGGCGACGGTCAGCACGACGCGCTGACAACGTTCGGCCAAGGCTTGATGCAGCCAACCGGCTTCATCGACGTAACGGCGCGTCAGCTCGCCCAGCGGCACGACACCCATGCCGGTTTCGTTGCTGACGAAGATGATTTCCCCGGGCAGCGTGGCCAGGCTGTCCAGCAGCGCTTCGCGCTCGGTGTTCAGTTGCTCGGGGTCGTCGAGCATCAGCAGGTTGGTTAGCCATAGCGTCAGGCAATCCACCAGCAGGCATCGCCCGGGGGCGGCGTTTTCTCGCAGAGCTCGGGCCAGGGCCAAGGGCTCCTCCACCAGTGCCCAATCGGCCGGGCGACGGACGCGGTGCTGGGCGATGCGCGCGTTCATCTCGCCGTCCAGAGGTTGGCTGGTGGCGATATAGGTCACTGGCAGTTGAGTGTCTGTGGCGAGTTTTTCCGCCAGGCGACTCTTGCCGGAGCGGGCGCCGCCGAGGATCAGTTGCAGCATGGGTTGTTACCTTTTATTTGGCGGAGTGGCGGCTGGCCTCTTCGCGAGCAAGCCCGCTCCCACAGGGGATTTATGTACACCTGCAAATCCCAGTGTTGGAACATTGGCTACCTTTTATTGGCTGTGTGGCTGCCGGCCCCATCGCGAGCAGGCTCGCTCCCACAGGGTCTTGTGTATGCCCACAAGTCCAATGTGGAGCATGGGCTATTACCTCTTATTAGCGGTGTGGCTGCCGGTCCCATCGCGAGCAGGCTCGCTCCCACAGTTGAACTAGGGTGTACATGAATTTTGTGTTCATCAGAGATCCAATGTGGGAGCGGGCTTGCTCGCGATGAGGCCAGCCCAGCCACCGCAAATCCCACAGAGCCCACACCGGATCTGCTGCATACACCAATCCCCTGTGGGAGCGAGCTTGCTCGCGATGAGGCCAGCCCAGCCACCGCAAATCCCACAGAGCCCACACCGGATCTGCTGCATACACCAATCCCCTGTGGGAGCGAGCTTGCTCGCGATGAGGCCAGCCCAGCCACCGCAAAT
>NZ_JAGDEZ010000059.1:0-10613 GCF_017498305.1 Pseudomonas sp. OA65 | reverse complement strand
CCCACAGAGCCCACACCGGATCTGCTGCATACACCAATCCCCTGTGGGAGCGGGCTTGCTCGCGATGAGGCCAGCCCAGCCACCGCAAATCCCACAGAGCCCACACCGGATCTGCTGCATACACCAATCCCCTGTGGGAGCGGGCTTGCTCGCGAAGGGGTCGGTACAGGCCCCTCAAATCCCACAGAGTTCACGCAACACCCCAGTATCCAGATGCCGCTCCACCAGGTCCGCCAGCCGCTCGATGTCCCGCTCGCGCAACCCGTGGTAATCCACCGTTTGCACATCCTGCAACCCCGCCCAACGCAACAACGCACTGCTGGCCTCGGGCGACTCGAACAACCCATGCAGGTAGGTGCCGAACACCTGCCCATCGAGACTCTGGGCACCGTCGCAACGACCGTCCTCCAGATGCACCGCCGCGTTTTCCAGGGCCGGGCCTGTGGTCACACCCGCATGGATCTCGTAGCCGCTGACCTGCGCCGCTTCCAACGCCAGTCGCCCGCGCACATTGCGCAAGTGCTTCTCGTGTTCCAGGGTCGTTTCAAAGTCCAGCAGGCCCAGCCCGGCACTGGAACCGGCCGCGCCTTCCAACCCCAGCGGGTCGTGGACCTGCTGGCCGAGCATCTGCAAACCGCCGCAAATCCCTAGCAACTTACCGCCGTAGCGCAGGTGACGATGGATCGCCGCCTCCCAACCGTTGGCGCGCAGGTAGGCCAGGTCGCTGCGCACGCTTTTCGAGCCGGGCAGGATGATCAGATCCGCCGGCGGGATGGGCTGGCCGGGACCGATGAATTGCAGGTCGACCTGCGGGTGCAGGCGCAGCGGATCGAAATCGGTGTGGTTGCTGATGCGCGGCAGTACCGGCACCACCACCTTGAGCACTTGTTCAGCCTTGTCGATCTGGCGCTGATCGAGCCCATCCTCGGCCTCCAGATGCAGGTCCATCACGTACGGCAGCACGCCGATCACCGGTTTGCCGGTGCGCGCCTCCAGCCAGTCCAGGCCCGGTTGCAGCAAGGCGATGTCACCACGAAAACGGTTGATGATGAAACCCTTGACCCGAGCCTGTTCGCTGGGGGAAAGCAATTCCAGCGTGCCGACCAGATGGGCGAACACCCCGCCGCGATTGATATCAGCGATCAGCAGCACCGGGCAGTCCACCGCTTCGGCAAAACCCATGTTGGCGATGTCGCCGGCACGCAGGTTGATCTCGGCCGGCGAGCCGGCACCTTCCACCATTACCACTGGATAGGCCGTACTCAAGCGCGCATGGGAAGCCAGCACGGCTTGCATCGCGATGGCTTTGTAGTCGTGATAAGCCACGGCGTTCATGGTGGTGACGGCGCGGCCGTGGATGATGACCTGGGCGCCGGTGTCGCTGTTGGGCTTGAGCAGCACCGGGTTCATGTCGGTGTGCGGTTCGAGCCCGGCGGCCTGGGCCTGCACCGCCTGGGCCCGACCGATTTCGCCGCCGTCAGCCGTCACGGCGCTGTTAAGGGCCATGTTCTGCGGCTTGAACGGCACCACCTGCACACCCTGGCGCCTGACCCAGCGGCACAAGGCCGTGACCAGAGTACTTTTGCCGGCATCGGACGTGGTGCCTTGCACCATCACTGTGGTCATGGGTTGTCCTTGGCGTAGGCCTCGAAGGCCTGTTCGAGGCGCAGGAATTCAGCGTCGTCGGCCGGCAGCCCGAAACGCAGGCTGCTGGTGTTCAAGAACAGGCGCAGGAGAATGCCGCGCTGGGCCATGAAGTCGTGAAGCCCCTGGGCGTACTCCGTGACCAGCCATTGGAACAACCCGCAGCCGCCCTGAGGTTTGAAGCCGTGACGTTCGAGCAGCAGCGCCAGGCGTTGGCTGGTGGCTTCGCAGCGTTGACGCTGGTCTGCGTGAGCGTCGGTATCCAGCAAGCAGGCCTGGCCCAACACCCGGGTCGGCCCGCTGACCACCCACGGTCCGACCTGTTCGGCAAGCAACTTGAGCAAGCGCCGCTCGGCCAGGACAAAGCCCAGGCGCACCCCGGCCAAGCCAAAGAACTTGCCGAACGAACGCAGCACGATCAATCCGACCAGATGGGTATGCGCCGCCAGGCTCAGCGCCGGCGTGACGTCCATGAACGCTTCATCCACCACCAGCCAGCCACCGCGCTGGGCCAGGCGGGCATGCCAGTCCAGCAAACGCTCGGGCGCCAGGCTCAGGCCCGTGGGGTTGTTCGGATTGACCACCACCAGCACGTCGAGGCTGTCGAGGAAGAAATCCACTTCCGCTTCCAATACTTCGCGCACGATATAGCCGCTGCGGCGCCAGGCCTCGGCGTGCTCGGCGTAACACGGCGACAGGACACCGACCTTGCCGCTGCGACGCAGGCGCGGCAACAGCTGGATGGCCATCTGCGAACCGGCCACCGGCAGTACGTCCAACGCACCGTAGTAATCGCAGGCGGCCTGCTCCAAACCGTCATCGGTTTCCGGTAGCCGCGCCCAAGCCCGCGGGGGAATTGCCGGGACGTCGAACGGCCAAGGCGCGAGGCCGCTGGACAAGTCGAGCCAATCCGCCTCGGCAATGCCGTATTGCCGGACCGCGTTGCGCAAGCGCCCACCGTGCTCAAGCATAAAACTCAGCTCCCAGGCAGAGAATCAGCAACCACAACCATACCCCGCGCTGGACCAATTGCCAGCCGCGATCAATGGAATCGGCACTCGCCGGCACGCCTTCGCCCAAGGGCGGACGCTGGTGCAGTTCGCCGTGGTAAACCGCCGCCCCGCCCAACTCGACACCCAGCGCTCCGGCCCCGGCGGCCATCACTGGTCCGGCGTTGGGGCTGTCCCAGGTCGGGCCCTGGGTGCGCCAGCACTTGAGCGCCAGGCGGGTTTTGCCGAGCAGCGCGTAGGTCAATGCCACCAGGCGCGCCGGAATGTAGTTGAGCCCATCATCGATTTTTGCCGCCGCCCAACCGAAGCGCTCGAAGCGTTCATTGCGATAACCCCACATGGCGTCGAGGGTATTGCTCAAGCGGTACAGCACCACACCGGGCGCGCCGGCCACCGCAAACCAGAACAACGCGGCGAACACCGCGTCGCTGCCGTTTTCCAGCACCGATTCGGTGGCGGCGCGGGCCACGGCGGTTTCATCCAGTTCAGCCGTCTCGCGACTGACCAGGTAACCGACACGCTTGCGTGCCTCGTCCAGATCACCGCTGCGCAACGCCCGCGCCACCGGCTCGACATGTTCACCGAGGCTGCGCAGGCCGAGGGCACAGTACAACGCCAGAATCTCCACCAGCCAGCCCACCATCGGCGCCCACGACAAGGCCGTGGCGAGCAGGGTCAGCGGCACCACCGCGATGACCCACGCCGTCACGCCGTGGCTGCGCCAACCACGTCCGCCTGAGTTGAAACGTTGTTCGATGCGATCGGCAAAACCGCCGAACGCCACCAGCGGGTGCCAGCGCCGGGGCTCGCCCAACAGCGCATCCAGCGCCACCGCGGCGGCACTGAGCAAGGCCACACTCATGGGCTCACTCCCCAACGGTTTTCATACAGCAGTTCATGGAGCGGACGCGGTTGCGCCCACCCTTCCAGGGCGAGCATCGGCGCTGGATAAAAACCCTCGACCGGGCCCAGGCAAAGAATCGCCAGCGGCTTGGCCCCGGCGGGCAGGCCCAGCAGGTCGGCCAGGGCCTGGGGCTCGAACAACGAAACCCAGCCCATCCCCAACCCTTCGGCACGGGAGGCCAGCCACAGGTTCTGGATCGCGCAGGACAGCGAGGCCAGGTCCATTTCCGGCAAGGTCCGGCGGCCGAAGATGTGGCGCTCGCGATCCTCCATCAACGCCGCGACCAGGACTTCGGCGCAGTCGTCGATGCCTTCGACCTTGAGCTTCATGAATTCATCGCTGCGCTCGCCCAGGGCCTCGGCGGTGCGAATGCGTTCCTGCTCCACCAGTTCGCGGATCTGCCCACGCAAGGCGCGGTCGCTGATGCGGATGAACCGCCACGGTTGCATCAGGCCGACACTGGGGGCCTGGTGCGCGGCTTCCAGCAGGCGGCGCAGCAGCGCTGGCTCCACCGTGCCGCCGCTGAAATGACGCATGTCGCGGCGCTCGGCGATGGCGCGGTAGACGGCGTCGCGTTCGGCCTGGGAAAAAGTGGTGTTTGTCATGGCCTCTTCGCGAGCAGGCTCGCTCCCACAGTGACAGGCGCTGTACTTGAGATCACACAATCCCCTGTGGGAGCGAGCCTGCTCACGAAGGCGGCCTCAAGGTCAGGCGCAAACAACGCCGCAATCGCCCGCGGATTGGACGGGAAATAAAAATGCACATAGGAAGCCGTCATCCGTCCCTGTCGGAACACCGCCTCCGCCCCTCGCCCGCCATTCGGGCTATGGCCACGTGCAATCGGCTCGAGCTCGGTGCTGGTCAGGGAGTGATGGTAGGTGTGCCCACGCAGGTTGCCCTCCGGCAAATCCACCGACTGCAGCGCCAAGGCCGCCAAGCGCTTTTGCATCTGCGCATCGCCGGCCAGCAAACCCAGCAACTCGGCGCGCACGCCTTCGACATCGGTCAAGGAATCGAGCAGATACAACATGCCGCCGCATTCGGCGAGCAACGGTTTACCGGCGCCATGGTGCGCACGGATCGCGGTCAGCATCGGGGTATTCCGAGACAGCGCAACGTGGTGCAGTTCCGGATAACCGCCAGGCAAATAAAGGCTGTCCGCCTCGGGCAGTTCGCTGTCATGGATCGGCGAAAAGAAGCGCAACTGCGCGCCCATGGCCCGCAGCAGATCAAGGCTTGCGCCATAGGTGAAGGCAAACGCTTCGTCACGGGCCACGGCGATGCGTACCCCATCGAGCCACCGCTCAACGGCGACCACCTCGGGCGCGTCGAACGCCACGGCGGGCGGCAGCGCCACTTCGCAACTGCCGGCCAGGGCATCGGCGGCCGCGTCGAGGCGCGCGTCCAAGTCGTTCAACTCGCTGGCCTGGACCAAGCCGAGATGACGACTAGGCAATTCGATGCCGGTTTCCCGGGACAGCGCGCCGTACCAGCGCAGGCCTTCGGTCAGGCTGCCTTCAAGCAATTGCGCGTGGCGCAAGGTGCCGACCCGGTTGGCCAAGACCCCGGCGAACGGCAGGTCCGGTTGATAACGGGCCAGGCCCAAGGCCAGGGCACCGAAGGTCTGGGCCATGGCCGTGCCATCGATCACCGCCAGCACCGGCACGCCAAAATGCCGCGCCAGGTCGGCGCTGGACGGGGTGCCGTCGAACAGCCCCATGACCCCTTCGATGAGGATCAGGTCCGCTTCAGCAGCGGCTTCCCACAACAGTCGGCGACTTTCCTGCTCGCCGACCATCCACATGTCCAGTTGATAGACCGGCGCGCCGCTGGCCCGCTCCAGGATCATCGGGTCGAGAAAGTCCGGGCCGCATTTGAACACGCGCACCTTGCGTCCCTGGTTGCGATGCAAGCGGGCCAGCGCTGCGGTGACGGTGGTCTTGCCTTGGCCCGAGGCCGGCGCTGCGATCAGCACCGCCGGACAATGGCGGCGGGTCATGGCGGGATCGTTCACAGTTCGACGCCTTTCTGCGCCTTGATGCCGGCCTGGAACGCGTGCTTGATCATGCCCATTTCAGTCACGGTGTCGGCCAGCTCGATCATCTCCGGCTTGGCGCCGCGGCCGGTCACCACCACATGCTGCATCGGCGGACGGGCTTGCAGATCGCTCAGCACCTGGTCGAGGTCGAGGTAGCCGTGCTTGAGGGCAATATTGAGTTCGTCGAGCACCACCAGGCCAATGGCCGGATCGCTGAGTAACTGTCGCGATACGGCCCAGGCCGCTTCGGCGGCGGCGATATCACGCTGGCGGTCCTGGGTTTCCCAAGTGAAACCTTCACCCATGACATGAAAGCGCACCTGCTCCGGGAAGCGCCGGAAGAACAGCTCTTCACCGGTGCTGTTGCGGCCCTTGATGAACTGCACCACGCCGCACTGCATGCCGTGGCCCATGGCCCGGGCCAGCATGCCAAACGCAGAACTGCTCTTGCCCTTGCCGTTACCGGTCAGCACCAGCAGCAAGCCGCATTCGTTCGGCGAGTTGGCGATGCGCTCGTCGATCACGGCTTTCTTGCGCAGCATGCGCGCCAGGTGGCGTTCGTCGCGATCAGACGTATCGGTGATGAGGGAGTCGGTCATGGGGAAGCCTCCGCTGGGGATTGGATAACGGCGGGCGGGCACAAAAAAAGACGGCAACAAGCCTGGCATCGCCCACCGTGATGCCGTTGGATGGATCAGGCCGGTCTCCGGGCTCATGAGCGGCGTGGTGCCTGGCTGCGCGCCTTCCCATGTCATACGACACAGTGGCCTGTACGCAGCGTTGACTCATTTACCGTTGCGGGGGCAGCGCCGGGTTCGTGTGCACTCACCGGCTTCCCTGTTTCACTCTGTCGAACGCGGTCACAGAGCACCTGAAACAAGCGGCGAAGGTTAGAGGGTTGGGGGTGGAGCGTCAATTAAAGCCGCCATGGCTTCTGCACGGAACATTGGCCCGGATCAATAAAGTGACGTCAATCTTGTGCCACGCTACGGCAAGTGATATCAAATAGGCATCACGACCCGATATCACAAGAACAAGAGGGCAAAAACATGCAAGGCATGCTCATCAGCAATCCAAAGCTGGAATTCCTGCGCCCGCTGCTGGAACGCTGGTTTGATTGTATTGACCGCTACAACGCTGTGCGCGGCGATAACGACACGCCCTACTGGTTCGATGAACGGGCCAACCTCGGCTTGCTGTCGGCCGCCGCCTGGATGGCCGAGATGGTCACCCTGCAAAACGCCCCGACCCGCAAGCAGAACGAAGAAGGCGAACGTAACGTCAGCGCCGACCTGTTCATCGCCAGCACCGAGGAGCGGGCCTTCATTCAGGCCACCCAACGCTGGCCCAAGGTCAACAACCTGAACCTGACCCAACCGCTGCTCGAAGCCACCAGCGATGCCAAGCGCATCAGCTACGCCAGCGACCTGAAGCTGGGCTGCCTGTTCGTCTCGCCACAAAAAGCCCAGCAAAGCGCCACGCCCGAAGAACTGCAGGACATGATCGACGACCTGCAGAAGGAAAACACCTGCGCCGTGGCCTGGTACTTCCCTTACGCCTATCGCAAATTGCGTAACGAAGGCGGGCAGTACCATCCTGGTATCGCGGTGTTGTTCAAGCAGGCTCATGGCTGAGTCATTGCGCAGCTTCGGCAGACATAAAACTCATATATACCCAGCTCTCCTGTGGGAGCGAGCCTGCTCGCGAAGAGGCCTGCACATCCAACATCTTCGTCGGCTGTGGCAACGCTATCGCGAGCAGGCTCGCTCCCACACTGGATTTTCAGCAGATATGACATCCATAGACCCCTGGCTGACTGACCTACCCACAGTTGAACCATCGCGCGTCTACGCTCCTCTATGAATAACCACATGCATTCATAGGGAAGCCAGCATGCTCAAGCCACCTCATCTTCTGATCGTCGCCCTTGCCGCCGGGCTTGTCGCTTGTGGCGAGTCTTCCACCCTGCAAGTCTCCGACGGCACCGGCCCTGCGCCAAAACTGCCTGAACCGAACAAGACCCTGATCCCCACCGTCAACATCGCCGAAGCCATCGGCTGGCCGCAAGGCGCCAAGCCGACCCCGGCCCAAGGCCTGCAAGTGGGCGCCTTCGCGGAAGAGCTAGACCATCCGCGCTGGCTCTATGTGTTGCCCAATGGCGATGTGCTGGTGGCCGAAACCAATGCCCCGCCCAAGCCGGACGACTCCAAGGGCATCCGTGGCTGGGTGATGAAAAAGGTCATGGGTCGCGCCGGTGCCGGGGTACCCAGCCCCAATCGCATCACACTGTTGCGCGACGCCAACCACGACGGCATCGCCGAGACCCGCACGGTGTTCCTGGAAAACCTCAACTCGCCGTTCGGCATGACCCTGGTCGGCAATGACCTGTACGTGGCCGATACCGACCGATTGATCCGCTTCCCCTATAAAGAAGGTGATACGCAAATCAAGGCACAGCCGACCAAGGTCGTCGATCTGCCCGGGGGCACGCTCAACCACCACTGGACCAAGAACGTGATCGCCAGCCGCGACGGCAGCAAGCTGTACGTCACCACCGGGTCGAACAGCAACGTCGGGGAAAATGGCATGGAAGCCGAGGAAGGTCGCGCCGCCATTTGGGAAGTGGACCGTGCCAGCGGCAATCACCGAATCTTCGCCTCAGGCCTGCGCAACCCCAACGGCCTGGCTTGGGAACCACGCAGTGGTGCGCTCTGGACGGCGGTGAACGAGCGGGATGAGATCGGCAGCGACCTGGTGCCGGACTACATCACCTCGGTCAAGGACGGCGCGTTTTATGGCTGGCCCTATAGCTATTACGGGCAGAACGTCGATGCCCGGGTCGAACCACAGAACCCTGCCCTCGTGGCGAAGGCCATCGCCCCAGACTACGCCGTCGGCCCGCACACGGCATCATTGGGACTGACCTTCGCCGAGGGCAGCACCCTGCCCGCCCCGTTTACCGAAGGGGCGTTCATCGGCCAGCACGGCTCCTGGAACCGCAAGCCCCACAGTGGTTATAAAGTGATTTTCGTACCGTTCAACGGCGGCAAACCGGTGGGGCAACCGGTGGATGTGCTGACCGGCTTCTTGAACGCCGATGAAAAAGCCCAAGGCCGGCCAGTGGGCGTGGTGATCGACAAGCAGGGTGGGTTGTTGGTGGCGGATGATGTGGGGAACAAGATTTGGCGGGTGTCGAAAAAACAGGGCTGAAACCGATCCCCGTGGCGAGGGAGCTTGCTCCCGCTCGGTTGCGTAGCAACCGCTAAAAGCTTGGGGCTGCTGCGCAACCCAGCGGGAGCAAGCTCCCTCGCCACAAGAGCGCTCAACTCAATCGTCAGGGATTGCGCGCCAGGTGCTCCGGTTGCAGCACACGCTTGGCACCCAGATAGGCCTTTTGCCAATAAGCCTTGGACAGGCTGTCGAGCTTGACCGTGCCACCCGTAGCCGGCGCGTGGACGAAACGCCCCTCACCGACATAGATTCCGGCATGGCTGACCTGGGAGCCGCCGTTGGTGGCGAAGAACACCAAATCACCGCTCTGCAACGCGTCCTTACCCACTTCTGGCGCCCGCATGCTGATCATTTCCCGCGTGGACCGTGGCAGGGCAATACCGGCGGCGTCGCGGTACACATAACCGATCAAGCCACTGCAATCGAAGCCCGAATCCGGCGTGTTGCCGCCCCAACGATAAGGCGTGCCCACCAGGCCCAGCGCCCGGAACAGTACGTCTTCGGCGGCAGGGGAAAAGGATTGCGTGGGAGCAAAGACCACCGGGGCCCGCACGACAGGTGCTGGCGGCGGGGTACGGCTGGCGCACGCACTGAGCAGCGCGGCAAGAAACATGAGAGCGAGGCGGGCCGACGTCGACATATGCAGAACAATCCTGATCTGGATGCGGCTTTTCTGCCGTGGACATGAAAACAAATCCGCCTGCGGAGTACGCAGGCGGATTGCCATCAATCAATGATCAAGGATTCTAGCGGCTATATGGCAAACTTCAAGTAAGACTTTAAGTTTGCCTTACAAACTGTGGGCTTACTTGCGAGCCGTGATCACAGTCGGTGCCATGGCGAGGGCACGCTTGGCTTCGATGAAGGTCTTGTTCCAGTAGCTGTCGCCCAGGCTGTCGATTCGCACGCCACCGCTGCGGCGGCTGCTGGAATGGATGAACTGGTTGTCGCCCAGGTAGATACCGGCATGGCTGACGCGACCGCGACGACCGTTGGTGCTGAAGAACAGCAGGTCACCGGGCTCCAGTTGGTTGCGCGCTACCAGTGGGGCATTCACGTTGATCATTTCGCGAGTGGAGCGCGGCAGGTTCATGCCGGCCTCTTCACGGAACAGATAACCGATAAAACCGCTGCAATCGAAGCCGGCCTCAGAGGTCCCACCAAAACGGTAACGGGTACCAATCAACGACATGCCACGTTCCAGGATACTGTCAGCCAGTACTGGAAGCTGGTAAGGCTTGCTGCCGGCGAAGGCTGCGAGTTCTTTGTCGGAGGCCATTTCTTCCTGGAACGCAACGGAGGAAGACTGGGCGGTAACGGAGTTCTGGACCTGCGGTTGGGGCGCTTGCTGGGACACTGGGGAGTGGGCAGCGCAGCCGAACAACAGGGTAACGAGTGCGAGAGGCACGAGGGGTGCAAAGCGATTTAGCATGGGCACGACCGTGGCTGAAGTAGTAAAGATGGCGAGACTATGCCTTCTATCAACCTCATTTGCAAATTCAATCGATGCAAATGTGACTTCTCGGTTTTACGTTTACATCTAAGCGCTTGAGCCCATTTTGAACTGTGGCGAGGGAGCTTGCTCCCGCTGGGCTGCGCAGCGGCCCTTTTTTTTGTGAGCGCTTCGCCAATCGGGGGGCAACTTCCCCGCCACAAAAAGAGTCCTATAAAAATCTTTCAGCCCTCGAGAAGCCCAAGAAAAACGTGTGGTATCTTTTTGTCTTAAAATAAAAAAAAAATCTATCTGTTTTTTATACCTCCCTTCCCACCAAACCTCTGCTCTCCT
>NZ_JAGDEZ010000058.1:0-29818 GCF_017498305.1 Pseudomonas sp. OA65 | reverse complement strand
CCAAGGAGGAGCCCTAGACCAACCCCCGCGACCCCCACAAAACGCCCGACCCCAAGCCCGCGCCCAACACCGGGAACCCCCTGCTGACCCCCTATGCGCGGAGGCACCACGACATCCCGGGGGGGGGGGGGCTGCCCCCCGCTGGGGTGCGAAGCGCCCCCATGATTTTGGGAGTGCTGCGCACTCCAGCGGGAGCAAGCTCCCTCGCCACAGGACGGTGTCTGACCCGTAACCTTATGCAACCTAAAACCCGATCCTTCATAACTGCTAAACTCCCGCGCCTCATTTCTCTAAGGCGCGCCCGGCATGTCTTCCTTGAATCAGGCGCTGCGCGCCGCCCTCGACCAACGCCAGGCACTGCTCGGCCAATTGCACCAGCAAGGCACGGACTGCTATCGCCTGTTCCATGGCAGCCAGGAGGGCGCGCCCGGCCTGACCATCGACCGCTATGGCCCGCAACTGCTGGTGCAAAGCTTCCATCAGTCGCTGGAGCGCGATGACCTGCTGCAACTGCACGGCATCGTCAACGAACGCCTGGGCCTGGAGACCCTATTGGTCTACAACGACCGCGCCCGGGGCAATTCCCGCGTCGACCGCCAGGACACGGTCTATCAAGCGGACGAAGCCGCCCTGCAAGACCTGGTCGGGCACGAATGGGGCTTGAATTATCGTGTTCGCGGCCGGCATGCCGGACAGGATCCACTGCTGTTCCTCGACCTGCGCAACGCCCGGGGCTGGGTCAAGGCGCACAGCCGCGACAAAAGCGTGCTAAACCTGTTCGCCTACACCTGCGGCGTCGGCCTGAGCGCGGCGGCCGGTGGCGCGCGGGAGGTGTGCAACCTGGACTTCGCCGAAGGCAACCTGGCGGTGGGTCGTGAAAACGGCCTGCTCAACCCCGAATTGCCGCCCATGGAATTCGTGCAGTCGGATTACTTCCCGGCGATTCGCCAACTGGCTGGCCTGCCCATCAGCCAGCGTCGTGGGCAAAAACTGCCGAGCCACGTGCGTCTGGAGCAACGCCAGTACGACCTGGTGCTGCTTGATCCACCGGCCTGGGCGAAAAGTGCGTTCGGCACCGTCGACCTGTTGCGCGACTACCAAAGCCTGCTGAAACCGGCACTGCTGACCACTGCCGACAATGGTGTGCTGATCTGTTGCAACAACCTGGCAAAAGTCCCCATGGACGACTGGCGCGAGCAGGTGTTGCGTTGTGCGCAAAAGGCCGGCCGCCCGGTGCGCGAGTGGAGCGTGCTGACCCCCGGCAGCGATTTCCCCTCCCTGGACCAGCAACCGCCGCTCAAGACGCTGATCCTTCAACTCTAGCCCACGCTTGAATCGCATCAGGAAATCAGACAAATCTCATAAATCACAGTGGCTTCGGAACCGTAAACGCATGCCATACTCCAAGGCACTCCGATTCACACCAGATGAAACCGCACATGCCCAAAGGATTGATTCGCGCTATCGGCGCCCTGTTGACCGCACTGGCTCTCTACAGCCTGTTGGGTTTCCTGATTTTGCCGGGCATCGCCTTGCGCATCGCCAACCAGCAATTGGCCGCCCTTGCGACAGTACCGGCGCAGATCCAGCGCATCGAACTCAATCCCTTCAGCCTTGAAGTCACTCTCTGGGGCTTGAATATCGGCGAACCGGGCAAGGAGCAGATCGGTTTTGAACGGCTGTACGCCAATCTGCAACTCGATAGCCTGTGGTCCGGGGCGCTCCATCTGGTGAACATCGAACTGGACAAGCCCAAGACCGAAGTCGCGTTCACCAAGGATGGTCAGTTGAACCTGCTGGGCCTGTTCAAGCTGCCAGCCAGCGAACCGACACCCGCCGATCCCGAGGCCAAACCGTTCCCGCTGCGGGTCGATCGAATCAAATTGGCGGGCGGCTACGTGCATTTCCAGGACTTGCGTCCCAGCGAGCCCATCGAGTTCCTGTACGACACCCTCGATTTCGAGCTGAAGAACCTCAGCACCCTGCCCGACGACAATGCCGACATGACCCTGGTGGCGGCCGGCCCCCAGGGCGGGCAGATCGATTGGACCGGTAATTTCAGCCTCACGCCGATTGCCTCCCAAGGTACGCTCAAAGTCACTGGCGGCCAGATGAAAGCCTGGTGGCCCTATGTGCGCGACGCGGTGCCACTGGTGCTGGAAAACGGCGTCCTGAACCTCAGCGCCGACTACAAGCTCAACCTGGCCAAGGGCACCGAACTGCTGCTCAACAACGTCGCGGTCAGTGTCGCACCCTTCGCCATCAAGGCCCCCGACGGCCGCCCATTGGTGAAACTCGAACGCCTGGATGTCAGCGAAACCACGGTGGACCTGGCTAAACAGCAAGTGATCGTGGGCAAGATCCGCAGCCAGAAGCTGGAAACCTGGGCCGCTCGCGAGGCAGACGGGCAATTGGACTGGCAGAAACTCTTCGCCAGCCAGCCGGCCAAACCGCAAGTCAAGGCTGAACCGGCATCCGCCCCGGCGGCGGCCGACTCGCCAAAACCTGAACCGGCACCGCCGAGCAAACCGTGGCAAGTACTGCTCAACGACGTGCAACTGCGCGACTATCAAGTGCACCTGGCCGACCGCCAGGCGCAGCCCGCCGTGGCGCTGGAAGTCGGCCCTCTCAACCTCGACCTGCAGAACTACGACACCCTCAACGGCTCGCCCTTTACCCTCAAGCTCGACACCGGTCTGGGCAAACAAGGCAAGATCCTGGCCGACGGCGAGGTCAACCTCAACCCGATCAGCGCCAGGCTCAAGGTCAAGACCCAGGACATCGACCTGCGCGTCGCGCAGGCGTACATCAACCCGTTCATTCGCCTGGAGCTGCGCTCCGGGATGCTCGGCAGCGACCTCGCGGTCGACCTCAAGAGCACCGAGCCATTGGCCTTTGCCATCACCGGCCGCGCCCAGGTCGACCAGTTGCATACCCTCGACACCCTCAAGACCCGTGACTTCGTCAAATGGCAGAAACTGGTCGTCGAAGGCCTCAACTACCAGCACGGCGACAGCCTGTCCATCGACAAGGTCAACCTGTTCCAGCCTTACGCGCGGTTCATGATCAATGACGACCGCACCACCAACGTCGATGACCTGCTGATCCCGCAACCGGCCGACAGTGGCACGAAGAACACCGCGGCCAAACCGGCGGCCCAGGAAAAACCGCTGGGCATCCACATCGGCGGCGTCGCCATCAATGACGGTTCGGCCAACTTCGCCGACTTCAGCCTCACGCCGAACTTCGCCACGGCCATCCAGCAACTCAATGGCCAGATCGGCACCATCGACAGCCGCCAGGCCAAACCGGCCAGTGTGGACATCAAGGGCAAGGTCGACCGTTACGCGCCCGTCACCATCAAGGGCGCGGTCAACCCTTTCGATCCGATGGCCAGCCTCGACATCGCCACCAGTTTCAAACGGGTCGAGCTGACGACCCTGACGCCCTACTCCGGCAAGTTCGCCGGCTATCGCATCCGCAAGGGTCGGCTCAATCTCGACCTGCATTACCGCATCACCAAAGGCCAGCTCCAGGCGGACAACAAGATGGTGGTCGAGCAATTGCAACTGGGGGAAAAAGTCGACAGCCCGGACGCCGTGAGCCTGCCGCTGAAACTGGCCATCGCGTTGCTCAAGGACTCCGAGGGCAAGATCTCCATCGAACTGCCGGTCAGCGGCAACCTCAACGATCCACAATTCAGCGTCATGCCGATCGTCTGGCAGACCCTGCGCAACCTGGTAGTCCGTGCGGCCCAGGCACCATTCAAGCTCATCGGTGGGCTGGTGGCCGGCGGTGGTTCGGAAGACCTGGGCAGCGTCGCATTTGCACCGGGCTCCAGCGACCTGAGCAAGGATAACGAAGGCACGCTGCTCAAACTCTCCGAAGCCTTGGCCAAACGGCCGGAGCTGCGCCTGGAGATCGAGGGCACCGCCGCCGAAAGCAGCGACGGGCCATTGCTCGCGGCCCAGCGGCTGGAGCGCGAATACCAGTACAACTACTACAAGATGCTCCAGCGTCGGGGTGACAAAGTTCCGGCCCAGGCTTCGCTGATAGAGGTGCCCGAGGATGAAAAGGCACCGTTGCTCGAAGGCATCTACCGCACGCGCCTCAAGACCCAGCCGCCGGCCGAATGGACGCAACTGGATAAAACGGCGCGTATCGAGAAACTGCGCGAAGGCGTGATCAAATTCTGGAGCGGCAGCGACGTGCTGTTGCGCCAACTGGGCCAGGAGCGGGCCAGCAGCATCAAGGATTTCCTGGTGGACAAAGGCCAGTTGGCTGACGACCGCGTGTATTTCATCGACGCCAGCCTCGGCCAAGCCGAAAGCGATGGCCGGGTGATCACGCCTATGCATCTGGATGCCGAATAAGATGAAACCCTGGTATGGGCTCGGCCTGGGTCTATTGCTCGCCGCCGGCCAGGCATCGGCGGCCACCACGCTGCGCTGCGGCAACCAGTTGATCAGCGTCGGCGACCGCTTGAGCGAAGTGCTGCAGAAGTGCGGACAGCCTGCGGCGCGGGATGACTTGGGCTACAAGCGCAGCGTCAATCGCCGGGAAGAATACCCGGTGGAAGAATTGACCTACGGCCCTAACAGCGGCATGTACCAGTACCTGCGTTTCGAGGGCAATCGGCTGGTGGAGATCACCAGCAAGCGGGGGCGCTGAAAGGTCCTCGCTCCCTTCAGTTGGACTGGTGTTGGAAGTACCGACGCTATCGCGAGCAGGCTCGCTCCCACAGGGGGCCGGGGTTCTTCAGGCTGAATGCATTCAAATGTGGGAGCGAGCCTGCTCGCGAAAGGGGCAACTCGGTCTCCCTGGCTGCCCCAGCCCCATATACATTTTCCACCCTGAAATAGAACAGGCCCCCGACACGAATGCCGGAGGCCTGTAATGGCCACATCCCTATGGCCTTTCGCATGAACTCCAAAGCAACGGCAAGCGTATGACTCAGCCCGCTTGCCGTGCCTTCTCCCAGTCCAGGCGAGAAGTCTTGGCCTTACTCGGCCTTCAGGCCGTCAGCCGATACGTCCTTGACGCCCTTGATTTTCTTGGCGATTGCCACGGCGGTGTCTTTTTGTGATTCAGTGACTTTGTTCATCGAAGATAAGGACACAACACCGTTGTTGGTTTCGACTTTGATATCAGTGCCTGGAATGCCTTTTTCAGTGACCAGGTCAGCTTTGACCTTGGTGGTGATCCAGGTATCGGAAACGTCTTCTTTGGCCTCTGTCACTTCGCCTGCAGCCAGCATCATTGGCGCCTGAGTCGCTTGGGTGGTCTCGGCGAATGCGCTAGCCATGGTCAGGGTCAGAGCGGTAGCAGCGGCGGCAGTGATAGCGAACTTCTTCATACGAGTAACTCCTGTTTTTCTCAGAAACCGCCGGAGATGAATCCCGGCAGGGTTAACAGGAGTAGTGCGAAGGCTGTGCCAGTTTTGAAACATTTATAAATTGCTTATGAATCAGCAGGTTAAGCGAAGCGGCGATTTTGGCGATCATGCAAAATGCATGAAGCGATGATTCGGGACATGCAACTTGCGGGTTTTATGCAGATGCTAACTTTTTGAAATGCTAAGCATTTCTGTAACGTAAAAAACCCCGCATGGGCGGGGTTTCGATGGGCGTTTTTCCAAATGGTCAACCGGCAGGAGCTGCTGCTGCGGCTCCTGTACAGCCGGCTGGCAGGAACTCCTGGGCGGCTGTGGAAGCGCAGGTCCAAGCGCCCGTAGCTGCACGGCTAAGGGTAATCGTCTTGGCCAGCACGGGTGCAGGCGCGTTGGCAATCGTGCATTGAATGGTACCTGTTCCTGCCGAAGCAGTGCCCGCAACGGTAATTGTACAATTGCTGGTGCTTGCAATTGCCCCAGTGTTGTCTCCATCTGGATTTTGGCCTTGATTCATGACGTCCTCAAACGGCACCTTCAGAGCGGAAATTTCCGCCAGTGCAGCCGTCGCCTTCGCCCGCGCCTGGTACTTGGAATACTGCGGCAACGCGAACGTCGCCAGAATGCCGATGATCGCCACGACGATCAGCAGCTCGATCAGCGTAAAACCCTTTTGCTTATTCATAGACATCTCCCATGCATGAGTCGAAATCTCATGACCTGAAACGACCATTGCAGGGCACATGCCAACCCTCAAGCCCCATTAATAAAGGGTGTTGAACCCGCACAACGGCGACGTCCTACCTCAACAACCGCACTATCTGACGTTTTTTGTCACCCTGGCCCGCTGGTTTGGCGTCGATGCTTGACTAGGCTATAAGTCATGAACTGTCCGCGTCCGGTATCCCCATGAATGACATCGCCCTCAGCGGCCTGACCAAGCAATTGGTGCTGGCCGAACTGCTCACCGAGCAAAGTGCGCAACAGGCGTATCAACAGGCCCAACGCAGCCGCATCCCCCTGGTCAGCTACCTGGTGCAGAACAAACTGGTCCAGAGCCGCCAGATCGCGGAAATCGCCTCGGAGCATTTCGGCGTCGCCCTGCTGGACCTCAACAGCCTGGACAAGGAAGCCCAACCTACGGGTCTGGTCAGCGAAAAACTGGTGCGTCAGCACCACGCCCTGCCGCTGTGGCGACGCGGCAACAAGCTGTACGTGGGCATCTCCGACCCGACCAATCACCAGGCCATCAACGACATTCAATTCAGCACCGGCCTAACCACCGAAGCCATCCTGGTGGAGGACGACAAGCTCAGCGACGCCATCGAAAAATTTTTCGAGTCCAGCAGCACCGGCCTGGAAGGCATGGGCGATGTCGACCTCGACGGCCTGGACATCGAATCGATCGACGACACCAAGCAGGACTCCATCGGCACCCAGGACACCGATGACGCGCCCGTGGTGCGCTTCGTCAACAAGATGTTGCTGGACGCGATCAAGGGCGGCTCTTCCGACCTGCATTTCGAACCCTACGAAAAAACCTACCGGGTGCGGGTGCGCACCGACGGCATGCTGCGGGAAGTGGCCAAGCCGCCCATCCAACTGGCGACCCGCATCGCCGCCCGCCTCAAGGTCATGGCCAGCCTCGATATTTCCGAGCGGCGCAAACCCCAGGACGGCCGGCTGAAAATGCGCCTGTCGAAAACCAAGTCCATCGACTTCCGGGTCAACACCCTGCCCACGCTCTGGGGCGAAAAAGTAGTGATCCGGATCCTCGACCCGTCCAGCGCGCAAATGGGCATCGATGCCCTAGGCTACGAACCGGATCAGAAAGACCTGTACATGGCCGCCCTCAAGCAGCCGCAAGGGCTGATCCTGGTCACTGGCCCAACCGGCTCGGGCAAGACCGTATCCCTGTACACCGGGCTGAATATCCTCAATACCGTGGACATCAACATTTCCACCGCCGAAGACCCGGTGGAGATCAACATGGAAGGCATCAACCAGGTCAACGTGAACCCACGCCAGGGGCTGGACTTCGCCCAGGCCCTGCGCTCGTTCCTGCGCCAGGACCCGGACGTGATCATGGTCGGCGAGATCCGCGACCTGGAAACCGCCGAGATCGCCATCAAGGCCGCCCAGACCGGGCACCTGGTGCTGTCCACCCTCCACACCAACAGCGCCGCCGAAACCTTGATCCGCTTGCAGAACATGGGCATTCCGGGGTTCAACATCGCCACCGCCGTGCACCTGATCATCGCCCAGCGGCTGGCGCGCAAGCTGTGCAGCCACTGCAAGAAGGCCATCGAGATTCCCGAGGAAACCTTGCTCAAGGAAGGTTTCCCCCGGGAACGCATCGGCACATTCACGATCTATGAGCCGGTCGGTTGCGAACAGTGCAACCACGGTTACAAAGGGCGCGTGGGGGTTTACGAAGTGGTCAAGAACACGCCCGAGCTGCAACGGTTGATCATGGCCGAGGGCAACTCGCTGGAAATCGATCTGCAGATGCGCAACGACGGCTTCAATGACCTGCGCGCATCGGGGCT
The DNA here is from genome assembly GCF_017498305.1 of Pseudomonas sp. OA65. NCBI lineage: Bacteria > Pseudomonadati > Pseudomonadota > Gammaproteobacteria > Pseudomonadales > Pseudomonadaceae > Pseudomonas > Pseudomonas sp. OA65. The sequence goes on along the minus strand of NZ_JAGDEZ010000058.1, from coordinate 21,880 downwards.
GCTCAAAGTGATGCAGGGCGTCACCAGCCTCGAAGAAATCAACCGGGTCACCAAGGATTGAACATGGCGGTCAAGGCAGTCAAAACCGATGTGTACACCTGGGAAGGCAAGGACCGCAAAGGCACGAAAATGACCGGTGAGCTGACGGGCCAGAGCCCGGCCCTGGTCAAGGCACAACTGCGCAAGCAAGGCATCAACCCGGAGAAGGTCCGCAAGAAATCCACCTCGATATTCAGCAAGGGCAAGCGCATCAAGCCGCTGGACATCGCCCTCTTCACCCGCCAGATGGCCACGATGCTCAAGGCTGGCGTACCGCTGCTGCAAGCGTTCGACATCATCGGCGAAGGCTTCGACAACCCCAACATGCGCAAACTGGTGGATACGGTGAAGCAGGAAGTTGCCGCCGGCAACAGCTTCGCCGCCTCGCTGCGCAAATGCCCGCAGTATTTCGACGAGCTGTACTGCAACCTGGTGGACGCCGGTGAACAGGCCGGCGCCCTGGATACGCTGCTGGACCGGGTGGCGACCTACAAGGAAAAGAGCGAAGCCCTCAAGGCCAAGATCAAGAAAGCCATGACCTACCCGACTGCGGTGATACTCGTCGCAGCGGTGGTCACTGGCATCCTGCTGGTCAAGGTGGTGCCGCAGTTCGAATCGGTCTTCTCCGGGTTCGGGGCGCAGTTGCCGGCCTTCACGGTGATGGTCATCGGCCTGTCGGAGTTCATGCAGGCGTGGTGGTGGATGCTGCTGGGCGGTTTGGCCGGGGCGTTTTTCGGGGTGAAATATGCCCTCAAGCGGTCCCAGGCGTTTCGTGACTGGCGGGACAAATGGCTACTCAAGCTCCCCTTGATCGGCACCTTGATGTACAAGTCCGCGGTGGCTCGCTTTGCCCGCACGCTCTCGACCACCTTCGCCGCCGGTGTGCCGCTGGTCGAAGCCCTCGATTCGGTGTCGGGCGCCACCGGCAACGTGGTATTCAAGCGCGCCGTGCAACGTATCCGTCAGGACGTCTCCACCGGCATGCAGTTGAATTTTTCCATGCGCGCGTCGGGGATCTTTCCGAACCTGGCCATCCAGATGACTGCCATCGGCGAAGAATCCGGCGCGCTGGACGACATGCTCGACAAAGTGGCGAGCTTTTATGAGGCCGAGGTGGACAATCTGGTGGACAACCTCACCAGCCTGATGGAACCCTTCATCATGGTGATCCTGGGGATCGTCGTCGGTGGCCTGGTGGTTGCCATGTACCTGCCCATCTTTCAACTCGGCTCTGCGATCTGACATGCCCTTGAGCGAATTTTTCGTGCTGTACCCCGTGGCTTTCGTGCTCGTTGCGGCATTGCTCGGCCTGATCATCGGCAGCTTCCTCAACGTACTGGTGTGGCGCCTGCCGAAGATGCTCGACCGCGAATGGCGCCTGCAAGCCCATGACCTGCTGGGCCTGCCGGCCGAAACCCCGGGCCCGGTCTACAATCTCATGCTGCCCCATTCCCAGTGCCCGCACTGCGGCCATCGCATCCGCGCCTGGGAAAACATCCCAGTGCTCAGCTACGTGATGTTGCGCGGCCGCTGTTCGAGCTGCGCCGCGCCCATTGGCACGCGTTACCCCCTTACCGAAATAGCCTGCGGCGCGTTGTCGGCGTTCGTCGCCTGGCATTTCGGCTTTGGCTGGCAGGCCGGCATGGTGATGCTGCTGACCTGGGGCCTGCTGGCCATGAGCCTGATCGACGCCGAACATCAATTGCTGCCCGATACCTTGGTGCTGCCGTTGTTGTGGCTGGGCTTGATCGTCAACAGCTTCGGCCTGTTCGTTGCCTTGGACCAAGCGATGTGGGGCGCGGTGGCCGGCTACCTGGCGCTGTGGTCGGTGTTCTGGGTGTTCAAGCTGATCACCGGCAAGGAAGGCATGGGCTACGGGGACTTCAAGCTGCTGGCCATGCTGGGCGCGTGGGGCGGTTGGCAAATCCTGCCGCTGACGCTGCTCTTGTCGTCGCTGGTGGGCGCCGTTATCGGGGTCATTGTGCTGCGCCTGCGTGACGCTCCCGGGTCGACACAAATCCCCTTTGGGCCTTATCTGGCCATTGCCGGCTGGATTGCCTTGCTCTGGGGTGGTCAAATAACCGACTTCTACTGGCAGTCTGTCGGTTTCTAATGTCGATCTTCTATGAATAACCCTCTGGAAAAACCCTGGATCCTCGGCCTGACCGGTGGCATCGGCAGCGGCAAGAGCGCGGCGGCCCAGCATTTTATCGACCTGGGTGTGCATGCCGTCGACGCTGATCACGCCGCACGCTGGGTGGTCGAGCCCGGGCGCCCGGCGCTGGCGAAAATCGCCGAACACTTCGGCCCTGACGTATTACAAGCCGACGGCGCCCTGGATCGGGCGGCGCTGCGCAAGCTGATTTTCGAGCAGGCCGAGGAACGCCGCTGGCTCGAAGCACTGCTGCATCCGTTAATCGCCGAGGAAATCGCCCATCACCTGGCCCAGGCACGATCGCCCTACGCGATCCTGGTGTCGCCGCTGCTGATCGAGTCAGGCCAGTACGCCATGACCCAGCGGATCCTGGTGATCGACGCGCCAGAACAACTGCAAATCGAACGTACCTTACAGCGCGACCAGACCAGCGAGCAGCAGGTCCAAGCGATCCTCAAGGCCCAATCCAGCCGCCAGGATCGCCTGAGCCATGCCGACGACGTAGTGGTCAACGACCGCGACCTCGCCTGGCTGCACAGCGAGGTCGAACGCCTGCATCACTTTTACCTTACTTTGCGTGGAGGCCAATCATGAGCCAAACCCCAACCGTTGATTGTCCAACCTGTGGCGCACCCGTGGAATGGAGCCCGGAAAGCAAATTCCGGCCGTTCTGTTCCGATCGCTGCAAACTGATCGACCTGGGCGCCTGGGCGTCGGAAGAACACAAGATCCCCGTGGCCCCGGACGCCGAGGATGAGTTGTTCAGCGAAGACTTCAATCCGCGCTCCCATCACTGAGGCCCGGTATGAATCATTGTGGCGAGGGAGCTTGCTCCCGCTGGGGCGCGTAGCGTCCCCCAAAAAACGATGAGTGCTTCGCACTCAAGCGGGAGCAAGCTCCCTCGCCACAGGCTCATTGTCATCTCAGGTAACGGAGTTATCCCCTAAGGCCGCATGAAACCGTAATCCTGTTCATCGTCGAGGTTTTCCGCCAGGAAACTCAACTCATCGGCGAGGTCTTCAGTGCTGCGCACTGTCTTGCTCTGCTGCACGATGGCACTGAGCAAGGCACGCAGGCTCAAGCCCGGGTCGAAACCGATCTCCATTGCGGCATCGTGGCTACGCCTGATCTCTTGTCTGGCCCACTCATAAACACTCATGGTTGTGCTCCTGGAAGTTTTCCAGAGCATGAAGGGCGTGTGATGGCGCAGCCTTGACGTGAATCAAGGCTTGTCATCATCGTTCCACGGCGCCGACAGGTAGCGCGTGCGGTTGAAGGTCTCCAGCCATTCGGGGCTGAACACCACCAACGCACTGATCACCATGCCGTTGATGAACGCCTCGGGAAAGATGATCAGCCAGAGGTAGCCGATGAAATCCTCCAGCCAGTAAGGCATGGCGAATATCCCGTCGTACCACAGCAGGCCAAGCCCAAGCAGCAGGCACGCCAATGCCGAAAGCGCGGCGGCGAGAAACCCCGAACAGAAGATGTACACGAACAGATTGCGTGGCTGGGCGCGCTCCACCAGGATCGCGCAGCATTCGGTGATAAGCACCGGCAGCAGGATCAACAGCGCGCCGTTGACCCCGACCGCCGCCATGTCCTGACGTCCCAGCAGCACCAGCGCAAGCTGCGCGCACAAGCCACCCAGGACCGCCAACGGCCAGTCCAGCAGCAACGTCACGGCGGTCATGCCGATGAAATGATACGAGACACCCGTATCGAAATCCCGCCGCACCAGCCACAGCATGAACAACGCCAGCACCGTGCCGAACAGCAGGTGCTGGCGGCGGCTGTCGGTGAACAGCTCGACCCACGGTGCCCGCACCACGGCCCAGGCCAACACTGGCACATACACCAGCCAGCCGGCCGCCTGGGTCTGCGATGAAAGCAGTTCGGCACCGATCATGGGTTACTCCGTTCGTTCGCTATTGGGGAGCGACACTTCCTGGTTGTTGTACCAGAGCCATTGCAAACCTACCAAAGCCAACCGACCAATCCGAATAGTCATTCTCATGCATGAAGATGAAAACGTCTTGCGGACGAACCTGGGCTTGAATCCCGAGATTGTCGGCAATGTTTTTGTAGAGCTCGCGCTTCATCGCATCACTACGGCCCCTGCGCATCGTAATCTCAATCACGATCAAATGGTCTGAACGATCCACACCGTTAAACGTGCGGCTGTAGAAAAACTGCTCGGGATCATAGTCTGTGACCAGATTGAACAGTTCATCCTCGGGCATGCCAATGCTCTCGACCAGTGCTTGGTGTATGCCCTCGACAATGCGCTGGCGTTGCGACTGGCTGGTGCCCTTGGTGACGGCTGTACGAACGAATGGCATGTGAGCTGTTCTCAATTTGAGTGGGGAAATGGCTCCCAATCGTCGCGACGTTGAACAATCGACAACCCCCGGGAAGCCGAGGAATTCTGCGAAATCCGCAGCGTGCCGGATATCGATTTATGCGCCCGATGTAATTGAGTTAAAGTCACTTCATGAAACGTCACCTACCCCCATTGAATGCACTGCGCACCTTCGAGGCGGCTGCCCGCCTGGGCAAGATGAATGCGGCCGCCGAAGAGTTGTCCGTCACTCCGGGCGCTGTCAGTCGCCAGGTCCGTCAGTTGGAGCTGAGCCTTGGCGTGGACCTGTTCGAAGGCCCAAAGAACAAACCGCAGCTCACCCCTGCCGGGCAAGAACTCCTGCCGGAACTGACGGCCGCGCTGGATCAGATCGAGGCCGCGGTGGGCAGAATCCGAGACACGGCGACCGGCACCCTCGACGTGTCCTGCTTCAGCACGTTCACGGTCAAGTGGCTGATCCCCCGGCTTTTCGACTTCAATACGACTTACCCGCAGATCAAGATCCGCTTGAGTTCACCGGTCCATGGGGCCGATCCGGGGCGGGACCGTCATGACGTAATGATCACGGCAGAACAGGACGTTGCGGATGAACGCAACAACACCGTGCTGTTGTTTCCCGAACGCTTGGGCATCGTCTTGGCGCCCTCCTTATCCGCGCGCATCCAATTGACTGACTTGAGTTCGATTTTCCGCCATCCCCTCCTGCATACCAAAACCCGTCCGGATGCCTGGACGAACTGGGGCGATGCGATGGGATATCCAGCCAGCGCGCCGGCCGGGCTGAAATACGAACACTATTACTTTACGTTGGAGGCAGCGATTGCCGGCCTGGGGATTGGTGTCGCGCCATGGCACCTGGTGGCCGATGACATTCGCCTGGGTCGCCTGGTGGCACCGTTCGGATTTCAGCCAAGCCGCTACACCTATATCGCCAAGCGCAGCGCGCAACACAGCAAGAAACTGGATGTATTCTGCGCCTGGTTGGCACGTCAGGCTGAGCAGGATGGCCTGGCGGGGCCTGCCTGAGGGTAATGCTCATCCTGTGGGAGCGGGCTTGCTCGCGAAGGCGGCATTACAGTCAACGATGATGTTGAATGTGCTGTCCTCTTCGCGAGCAAGCCCGCTCCCACAATGGGGCCTGCGGTGTACGTGAGTTTTGTGGCAACAGCATTACCTGCCTGAGCGAAAATTTCGCTTCATCGCAGCAGCTTTATTTTTTCTGATCACATTTGAACGCTAAGCTTGGGCTCATGGATGACTCCGATTACTTACGCCTGCTGACCATCGCGGCCGAGCAAGCCAACGCCTTTCTTTCCAATGCCCGCAAATGGGAGCGTGAGCGTTGGGTCTGCCAGCGTCTGCTGCAAGGGCTGAACGTGCCTTATCGGGCCGACGAGTTCGCCCCGGCCGGGGAGCCGCCGGACGTGCTGTTTCGCGATGCCAATTTCGAGGTATTTTTCGTGCTCGACGAGGGCCGTCGCCTCAATGATGAATGGCGCGATGAACTGCAACGCCGCCGCAGCGCCTTTTCCCTGAGCCAACTGGTGCGGCGCGAAGCCAAGCCCAGGCGGATCCCGGCCAATGAATTCCTGCTGCGCCTGGCCCCGACGCTGCGCAAGAAAGCCCACAACTACACCGAGCGCGGCATGGACTTGGGCGATCTGGACATCATCGCCTTCGCCAGCCTCAAGCGCGAAGTGCTGGACCTCAACAGCCATTTTCCACCGCCCACCGAATACCTGCGCCAGGGCTGGCGCTCGCTGTCGCTGGTGGGGCCGACGTTTGCCCGGGTGCTGTTCGCCCATCCCGATGCACCGGATTTCCTGCGGGGCAACCTGGGCCGCAGCATCGTCTTCGATGTGGGAATCAGCCTGTGAGTCCATTGCAGGAACTGATCGCCGCCGTGCCGCAACAGGGCCGTGTGCGCTGGATCGGCGTGCGTCCCCAAGGCCACGCACCGATGATCGAACTGGACGCCGTGGAGGCGCGCCTGGAGGCCGGGCTGACCGGCGATCATGCCCGCCCCGGTGTGCGCAATGCGCGGCAGGTCACGCTGATCCAATGGGAGCACCTGGCCGTCATCAGCGCGCTGATGGGCCGCCCCGAGGACCAGCCGGTGCTGCCACAGGCGCTGCGGCGCAACATTGTGGTCAGCGGCATCAATCTGTTCAGCCTCAAGGGCCGGCGCTTTCGCATCGGCCAAGCCATTTTTGAAACCACCGGCTGGTGCCAGCCCTGCGCCCGATTGGAGCGAAACCTCGGCGAAGGTACATTCCAGGCCGTACGCGGCCATGGCGGAATCACCGCCCGGGTGTTAAAAAGTGGAATCATTCGCCTGGACGACCCCCTGGCCGTCGAACCCGTTCCGGCGAGCGGCTATGCTGCTTTCAATGCCGGCTAGCCGGACGCTGTAACGTCTTCACCTTCCGCAACGTCTACCTGACGAGGCCTTTATGACCAGCCGCCTGAACCCAGACGACCAGAAGCATGTCGAAGAGTACCTGCAACTGTCCCAGCACCGAGTCGAGCGCCGGCCTTTCCGGCCGTGGATGCTCCTGGTGGTGGTACTGGCCATCACGATTGGCCTGGGCCTGTTGAGCCGACTGATCAGTTACCTGACGCTATGAGCCGCTTGATGCTCGCGCGGGTAACGGCACCGAATTCCTTTAGCCTTGCGAGATATCCCCATGACTCATCGTATTGTCATCGTTGGCGGCGGCGCCGGCGGCCTGGAGTTGGCTACCCGTCTGGGTAAGACTCTGGGCAAGCGCGGCACGGCCAGTGTGATGCTGGTCGACGCGAACCTGACCCACATCTGGAAACCCCTGCTGCACGAAGTGGCTGCCGGCTCCCTCAACTCTTCCGAAGACGAACTCAACTACGTTGCCCAGGCAAAATGGAACCACTTCGAGTTCCAACTGGGGCGCATGAGCGGTCTGGATCGCGAGCGCAAGAGAATCCAGCTGGCCGCCACCTATGACGAGGCGGGCATCGAGCTGTTGCCGGCCCGGGAATTGGGCTACGACACCTTGGTGATTGCCGTCGGCAGCACCACCAACGATTTCGGCACCGAAGGCGCGGCGCAACACTGCCTGTTCCTCGACACCCGCAAGCAGGCGGAGCGCTTTCACCAGCAATTGCTTCACCACTATCTGCGTGCCCACGCCGGGCAGACCGATATCGTCGAGCGCATCAGCGTCGCCATCGTCGGCGCCGGCGCGACCGGGGTCGAACTGGCGGCCGAGCTGCACAATGCCGCCCACGAACTGCACGCCTATGGCCTGGACCGGATCAAACCGGAGAACATGCACATCACCCTGATCGAGGCCGGGCCACGGGTGTTGCCCGCACTGCCGGAGCGCATCGGCGGACCGGTGCACAAGACCCTGGAAAAACTAGGCGTCAACGTCATGACCAACGCCGCCGTCAGCCAAGTGACCGCCGACAGCCTGATTACCGCGGATGGCAAAGTGATCGACGCGAGCTTGAAGGTCTGGGCGGCCGGGATTCGCGCGCCCGAATTCCTCAAGGACATCGATGGGCTGGAAACCAACCGGATCAATCAACTGCAAGTGCTGCCGACACTACAGACCACCCGCGACGAGAACATCTTCGCCTTCGGCGACTGCGCCGCCTGCCCGCAACCCGCCAGTGATCGCAACGTTCCGCCCCGCGCCCAGGCCGCGCACCAGCAAGCCTCGCTGCTGGCCAAATCGCTGAAACTACGGATCGAAGGCAAGGCCCTGCCCGACTACAAATACACCGACTACGGCTCGCTGATCTCGCTGTCACGCTTCTCGGCGGTGGGCAACCTGATGGGCAACCTGACCGGCAGCGTGATGCTTGAAGGCTGGCTGGCGCGGATGTTCTATGTGTCGTTGTACCGCATGCACCAGATGGCGCTGTACGGCATGTTCCGCACGGCCATGCTGATGCTGGGTAGCAAGATCGGACGCGGGACCGAGCCTCGGCTGAAGTTGCATTGAGGATAAAAAGTGAAGCGCCAACCCCTTGTGGCGGCGCTGAGCGTTAGAGGTGCATCGCCTGTTCCATCGTCTTCGCGAGCAAGCCCGCTCCCACAGGAGAGCGAGTACCTCATGAGTACGCGATCTCCTGTGGGAGCTTGCTCGCGAAGACGCCAGTGCAGTCAAAAACTATCTAAAAGATAAAACTCAATCTGCGCAACCACCGATCAAACCTGAAACCGCTGCACCATCGTGCGCAGCGAATTCGCCAGTTGCGACAACTCGTGGCTGGACGCACTGGTCTGATCCGCGCCGGAAGCCGAGCGCACCGACAAATCACGAATGTTCACCAAGTTGCGATCCACCTCGCGGGCCACTTGCGCCTGCTCTTCGGCGGCACTGGCGATGACCAGGTTGCGCTCATGGATTTCACTGACCGACGCCGTAATGGTCTGCAGCGCGTCCCCGGCGCGTTCCGCCATGGCCAGGGTGCTGGCGGCGCGACTGGAGCTGGCCTGCATGGAATCAAGTGCCTGGGTAGCACCGCTGCGCATGCCTTGGACCATTTGCTCGATTTCCTGGGTCGATTGCTGCGTGCGATAAGCCAGCGCCCGCACCTCGTCGGCCACCACCGCGAACCCACGCCCGCTCTCCCCCGCCCGGGCCGCTTCAATGGCCGCGTTGAGGGCCAGCAGGTTGGTCTGCTCGGCGATGGCGCGGATTACGTCCAGCACCTTGCCGATATCCTGCGACTGGTTGGCCAAAGATTGCACCAGGCCGCCGGTCACCTGCACATCGTTGGCCAGGGCGCCAATGGCCTCCACCGTGTCACTGACCCGCTGCTGCCCCAGGGATGCCGACTCACTGGACTGACGCGTGGCATCGGAAGTGGAAACAGCATTGCGAGCGACCTCCTCCACAGCGGTGGTCATCTCGGTGACGGCGGTGGCTGCCTGTTCAATTTCGTTGTTCTGTTGCTGCAGGCTGTGGGTGCTGTCGAGTGTGACGGCGTTCAGCTCATCGGCTGCGGTGGCCAGTTGCGCCGCCGAGCCGCTGATGCCCTGCAACGTCTCGCGCAGATTCTGCTGCATGGCCGCCAACGCCTTGAGTAAACGGCTGACTTCGTCGTTGCCATGGGTTTCGATCGGTCGGGTCAAGTCACCCCGGGCGACGCTCTCCGCAGCATTCAGCGCCTCGCCCAGGGGTTTGACGATACTGCGCGTGAGCAACATGGCCAAGGCCACCGTGGCCAGGGCGGCAAGCACAATGAAAAGGCTGACGATCATGCGGGACTTGGCGTAGTGCTCCTGGGACTTCTGACTCTCGATAGACACCTGCTTGGAGAACAACTCCGCCAGATCGTTGAGCTGCTTGCCGGAACCGTCCACCACGGTCTTCATGTCCACCAGCAGCAACTTGATCAGATCATCCCGACGCCCCTGTTCCGCCAGGGTGAAGGATTGCGCGATACCGGTACGGTACGCAGCGAACGTCTGCTTGAACTGGTCGTAAAGGGCCTTGCCTTCAGGCGTCACGACGAGCTTTTCGTAGGCCGCGATTTTTTCGCCCAGCTCCTTGTCGCGGGTGTCCATTTGTCCGCGATACACCGGGATGTTCTTCGGATCCTGGTCCAGGGCCATGCGCAGGGAGATCGTGCGGATCCGCAACATCCACTCGCGGATCTCATCACCGCCGCGAATGCTCGGCAGCCATTGGGTTTCCACGGCGACCTCACTGTCACGAATGCTCGACATCTGCCCCAGCGCGAACACCCCGAGCAACGCCACCAGCGCAGCGATCACAGCAAAACCCAACGCCGCACGGGGGGCGATATTCAACTGGCGAAGAAACATAAAAGGGTGCCTTTTTTATTGTTGGCCTGAGGTTGGGGCCAGGCCCCTGTCGGTGGGTTATCGGCATGTTGTACGATGACTTAAGTCAGTGCACTTTATCGCAGGCAAAAAAAATCCCCGTATCTTTCGATACGAGGATTTTTAATATGGTCGGGGTAAGGGGATTCGAACTCCTGACATCCTGCTCCCAAAGCAGGCGCGCTACCGGACTGCGCTATACCCCGGTAAAAAAAAGGCGACCTTTACAAGTCGCCTTCTCGATCAGCGCTTTTGGCCTCTGATCTTAAGATTCGATTCCAGCGAACTGGTTTCAAAAATGGTGGGTCGTGTGGGATTCGAACCTACGACCAATTGGTTAAAAGCCAACTGCTCTACCAACTGAGCTAACGACCCAAATATGGTCGGGGTAAGGGGATTCGAACTCCTGACATCCTGCTCCCAAAGCAGGCGCGCTACCGGACTGCGCTATACCCCGATTGAAATGGCTCCGTGACCAGGACTCGAACCTGGGACCCAATGATTAACAGTCATTTGCTCTACCGACTGAGCTATCACGGAACTGATATTTCAAGTTACTGCTATTTGAAGCTACATCGTTGAATCTCGCTTCAACCTCTTCCACCGTATGCATCGCTGCGTTCGTGTGTCTGAGGCGCGCTATTCTACAATTTTCAGAACCTCTGTCAACCCCTTAAATTGCTTTCAAGACAATGATTTGCAACTTATTTTGGATTCCTTCCCAGTGAGAAGTAACCCTTGGGGTGACGTACTGCGGGGCGCACTTTACAAGCCTTTTCCTTTGAGTTCAACGGCCTGATGAAAAAAATGGCCTCGCAAGGCAAGGCCATTTCAATCGCCAGCAGTCCCGGCTATCAGTTAAAGACGATTTCGTCGTTCTCCACCGTACCGGTCACGGTTTCCCCCGGCATGAAGCGACCCGACAGAATCAGCTGCGCCAGCGGGTTTTCGATCCAGCGCTGGATCGCTCGTTTGAGCGGCCGAGCGCCATAGACCGGGTCGTAACCCACCGCGATCAGCTTGTCCAACGCCTCATCGCTCAATTGCAGTTTCAGCTCGCGCTCGGTCAGGCGGCTGCGCAGGCGGCCCAACTGGATCTCGGTAATCCCGGCAATCTGATCCCGGGCCAACGGCTCGAAGATCACCACTTCGTCGACCCGGTTGATGAACTCCGGCCGGAAGTGGGTAGAAATCGCGTCCATCACCGCCGCGCGCTGCGCCTCGCGATCACCCACCAGCTCCTGGATCTGCGTCGAGCCCAGGTTGGAGGTCATCACGATCACCGTGTTGCGGAAGTCCACCGTGCGCCCGTGGCTGTCGGTCAAGCGACCATCCTCCAGCACTTGCAGCAGGATGTTGAACACATCCGGGTGCGCCTTCTCGACCTCATCAAGCAGGATCACCGAGTACGGCTTGCGCCGCACGGCCTCGGTCAGGTAACCGCCCTCTTCATAACCGACATAACCCGGTGGCGCACCGATCAGACGTGCCACGGAATGCTTCTCCATGAACTCGGACATGTCGATGCGCACCATCGCCTCCTCGGTATCGAAGAGGAACTCGGCCAATGCCTTGCACAGCTCGGTTTTACCGACACCAGTCGGGCCGAGGAACATGAACGAGCCGCTCGGACGGTTAGGGTCCGACAACCCGGCGCGGGACCGGCGCACGGCGTTGGACACTGCCACCACGGCTTCTTCCTGGCCAATCACGCGCTGGTGCAGCAAGCTTTCCATCTTCAACAGCTTGTCGCGCTCGCCTTCGAGCATCTTCGAGACGGGAATACCGGTCCACTTGGACACCACTTCGGCGATCTCTTCCTCGGTCACCTTGCTGCGCAGCAACTGGTTTTCGCTCTTGCCGTGCTGGTCGACCATTTGCAGGCTGCGCTCCAGGTCCGGGATCACCCCGTACTGCAGCTCGGCCATGCGATTGAGGTCGCCTTTACGACGGGCCGCTTCCAACTCCTGACGGGACTGTTCAATCTTCTGCTGGATCTGCGCCGAACCCTGGACTTCGGCTTTCTCCGAGTTCCAGATTTCCTCGAGGTCGGAATACTCACGCTCGTGACGCACGATTTCTTCCTGCAACCTCTCCAGACGTTTCTTCGCCGCTTCGTCGCTTTCTTTCTTCAGCGCCTGGGACTCGACCTTGAGTTGAATCAGGCGACGCTCCAAACGATCCAGCACTTCAGGCTTGGAGTCGATTTCCATGCGGATGCGGCTCGCCGCCTCGTCGATCAGGTCGATGGCCTTGTCCGGCAATTGCCGGTCGGTGATGTAGCGGTGGCTGAGCTTGGCCGCCGCGATGATCGCACCGTCAGTGATCGCCACCTTGTGGTGAACTTCGTAGCGCTCTTTAAGGCCACGCAGGATGGCGATGGTGTCTTCTTCGCTCGGTTCCTCCACCAGCACTTTCTGAAAGCGCCGCTCCAGCGCCGCGTCCTTCTCTATATATTGGCGGTACTCGTTGAGCGTGGTCGCGCCGACACAATGCAACTCGCCACGGGCCAACGCCGGCTTGAGCATGTTGCCGGCGTCCATCGAGCCTTCGCCCTTGCCCGCACCGACCATGGTGTGCAGTTCGTCGATGAACAGGATGATCTGCCCTTCCTGCTTGGACAGTTCATTGAGCAGGGACTTGAGCCGTTCTTCGAACTCGCCGCGGTACTTGGCACCGGCGATCAGAGCCCCCATGTCCAGGGACAACAGGCGCTTGCCCTTGAGGCCGTCCGGCACTTCGCCGTTGATGATGCGCTGGGCCAAGCCCTCGGCGATGGCGGTTTTACCCACGCCAGGCTCACCGATCAGCACCGGGTTGTTCTTGGTACGGCGTTGCAGCACTTGGATCGTGCGGCGGATTTCATCGTCGCGACCGATCACCGGGTCGAGCTTGCCTTCCTCGGCACGCTTGGTCAGGTCGACGGTGTATTTGTCCAGTGCCTGGCGCGACTCCTCGTGGTTGGCGTCGTTCACCGCTTCGCCGCCACGCAGGTTGTTGATGGCGTTTTCCAGGGCTTTCTTGCTCACGCCTTGGCCAAGCAGCAACTTGCCGAGCTTGCTGTTCTCGTCCATGGCGGCGAGGAGCACCAATTCGCTGGAAATGAACTGGTCGCCTTTCTGCTGGGCCAGGCGATCGGCCTGGTTGAGCAGCCGCGCCAGGTCCTGGGACATGTTCACGTCACCGGTCGGATTCTGGATCTTGGGCAACTGGTCGAGTTCCTTCGCCAGTTCCTTGCGCAGACTGTTGACGTCAAAGCCGACCTGCATCAGCAGGGGCTTGATAGAGCCGCCCTGCTGTTCGAGCATGGCCTGCATCAAATGCGCCGGTTCGATACCGGGATGGTCCAGGCCGACAGCCAGGGACTGGGCATCGGACAGGGCCAATTGTAATTTGCTGGTTAAACGATCAATACGCATGGGTCACCTTCCTAATGAGCAGGCCGGACCTAGAAAACATCCTGAATGAAGAAACCTGCCAGATACCGTTATAGATGTGGTCAATTCTGGAAGATTCAAGCCGGGCGCCCTTGATGCAGATCAGAGAAGTCTAGCGTTCGATCCAGATCAGCGAGGCGAAGCGACCGGTGCGCGGATTGCGCCGGTAGGAAAAGAAACGCGGGTCGGTCACGGTACAGAAACCGCCGCCATAGACCGCCGTGACACCCCGTGCCGCCAGGCGCAGCCGTGCCAACGCGTAGATGTCGGCCAGGAATTTGCCGGCATTGGGGCTCGCGACGAAGGCTTGAGCCGCCTGGGGCAGCTGCGCGATGAAGACTTCACGCACTTCCGGCCCGACTTCGAAGGCGTGCGGGCCAATGGCCGGGCCGAGCCAGGCGAGGATTTCATCCGCAGGCACGGCAAGGCTATCGAGGGTGGCTTCCAGCACACCGTTCGCCAGCCCGCGCCAACCGGCATGGGCCGCCGCGACACGGGTGCCGGCGCGGTTGCAGAACAACACCGGCAAGCAATCGGCGGTCATCGCCGTGCACGCGATACCCGGCGTGGCGGTCCAACTGGCATCGGCGGTCGCCACCCGGGTCGGGTCAGCCTCGACCACGGCAATGCCGTGGACCTGCTGCAGCCAGGCCGGGGTGATGGCGAAGGGATCAGTGAGGCGGCGGCGGTTTTCGGCGACGGCCGTGGGGTCGTCGCCGACATGGTCGCCGAGGTTGAGGCTGTCGAACGGCGCCAGGCTGACGCCGCCCTCGCGGGTCGTGACGCAGGCCTTGACCCGGGCCGGCGCGGGCCAGTCGGGTGTCAGCCAGTCACTCATCCGATGAACGCCTCGCGGTCCTGCTTGAGCAACGTCAGCAACCAGACGAAATCATCCGGCAGTGGTGACTCCCAGCTCATGCGCTTGCCGGTCGTCGGGTGATCCAGCTCCAGGAAACGCGCGTGCAGCGCCTGGCGCGGGAAACTCTTCAGCGATTCGACCATGGTCTGGCTGGCGGCCGGCGGAATGCGGAAACGACCGCCGTAGGCCGGGTCGCCCACCAACGGGAAGTTGATGTGGGCCATGTGTACGCGAATCTGGTGGGTACGGCCGGTTTCCAGCTTGACCCGCACATGGGTGTGGGAACGGAAACGCTCGAGCACGCGGTAATGACTGACCGCCTGCTTGCCGCCTTCCATCACCGCCATGCGCTGGCGCTGCTGGCCGTGGCGACCGATCGGGGCGTTGATCTTGCCACCGGCGGTGACCACACCGATCACGATGCACTCATAGATGCGGCTGACGCTGCGGCTTTGCAGCTGTGTGACCAGCTGTGTCTGCGCCTGGATGGTCTTGGCCACCACCATCAGGCCGGTGGTGTCCTTGTCCAGGCGATGGACGATGCCGGCACGGGGCACATTGATGATGTCCGGCACGTGGTGCAACAAGGCGTTGAGCAGCGTGCCGTCGGCATGACCGGCCGCCGGGTGCACCACCAGGCCCGCAGGCTTGTTGATCACCAGGATGTCATCGTCTTCATAGACGATGTCCAGGGCAATGTCCTGGGCGACCCATTCTCCCTGGGCCTCCTGCTCGGCAGTCAGCTCGAGGATGGCACCGCCGTGGACGATGTCGCGCGGACGGATCACCGCCCCATCCACAGTCAGGCGGCCGTCCTTGATCCAGGCGGAAAGGCGCGAGCGAGAGTGCTCGGCAAAGAGTTGTGCGGCGACTTGATCGAGGCGTTGGCCGCCCAAATCGGACGGCACCTCTGCGCGAAGTTCTATTTTATCGGACATGCTCGGACTGGGCGTCGGCACAGCCTTTGGTTTCGGCTGCGCGCTTGTGGTTAAATACGGCGTCTTTTGCCCCGAGGCTTTCAACGGGGCGCTCATCATAACAGGACGGCCCCGCCCAAGACAGCGGCCGTCATAGGGACGCAAGCCGCCATGCAAGTGAAACACCTGCTGCTGATCGCCATCCTCGCATTGACTGCTGCTTGCTCGTCGAAGGAAGTCGTAGACGAAAACCTGAGCGAAGTCGAACTGTACCAACAGGCGCAGAACGACCTGGATAACAACAGCTATACCAGCGCCACCGCCAAGCTGAAGGCGCTGGAGTCGCGGTATCCGTTCGGTCGCTACGCCGATCAGGCCCAGTTGGAGCTGATCTACGCCAACTACAAGAACGCCGAGCCGGAAGCCGCCAAGTCCGCCGCCGAGCGTTTCATTCGCCTGCACCCGCAGCACCCGAACGTCGATTACGCCTATTACCTCAAGGGCCTGACCTCCTTCGACCAGGACGTCGGCCTGCTGGCGCGCTTCCTGCCGCTGGACATGACCAAGCGTGACCCGGGCGCCGCGCGCGACTCCTACAACGAGTTCGCCCAGCTGACCAGCCGCTTCCCCAACAGCCGTTATTCGCCTGATGCCAAGCAGCGCATGATCTACCTGCGCAACCTGCTGGCTTCCTACGAAATCCACGTGGCCGACTACTACCTGACCCGTCAGGCCTACGTCGCCGCCGCCAACCGTGGCCGCTACGTGGTGGAAAACTTCCAGGAAACCCCTTCGGTGGGTGATGGCCTGGCGGTGATGACCGAAGCCTACCAGCGCCTGCACCTGGACGACCTGGCCGCCACCAGCCTGGAAACCCTCAAGCTGAACTACCCGGATCACCCTTCGCTGGTCGACGGCCAGTTCACCCCGCGCGTTGACGAAGCCGACAACCGTTCGTGGCTGAGCAAGGCGACATTGGGCCTGATCGAGTCCCGTCCACCGCTGCCGCCGGGCGAAACCCGCGCCAACCAGGACGTAC
The DNA here is from genome assembly GCF_017498305.1 of Pseudomonas sp. OA65. NCBI lineage: Bacteria > Pseudomonadati > Pseudomonadota > Gammaproteobacteria > Pseudomonadales > Pseudomonadaceae > Pseudomonas > Pseudomonas sp. OA65. The sequence goes on along the minus strand of NZ_JAGDEZ010000058.1, from coordinate 5,236 downwards.
AGCGTCAGTTCCAGGATGCCAAGGAAGCCATCCCGAACGAACTCAAGCCCAAGGATGAAAATGGCGACGTGATCGAGGAAGAAGAGCCTGAGAGCGATTCCAGCGACCGCTCCTGGTTCAGCTACATGACCTTCGGCCTGTTTGACTGAGCCAAGGCACCTACAAAAAGGGAGACCCGACGGTCTAATGCCGTTCACTTAAGAAAATGATGACCCTGTGGCGAGGGAGCTTGCTCCCGCTCGGCTGCGAAGCAGCCGTAAACCGGCGGGTGCGGTGTGTCTGATACGCCGCACTTGGCAGGTTTTGGGGCCGCTTCGCGGCCCAGCGGGAGCAAGCTCCCTCGCCACGGGTTTGCCGATTGCCTTAAGTGAACAGCATTGACCCGACGGTCTCCCTTTTTTGTGCCCGAGTTTTATTGCGCTGTGCGCCGTTCCTGTCCTTGGCTAAACTGCCTGATCTCTAGCCAAAAAGCCGCCCATCATGCTTCGTTTATTGATCTTGTTCGCCGTCGTTGCCTTCGCTATCTGGATCTTTCGCGGGGTGAAGAAGACCGGCGGCCGCGCGTCCCGCCCTACCCAGGAACAGGACGCACCGCCCATGGTCCGTTGCGCCCATTGCGGCGTACACCTGCCCCGTGACCGGGCGCTGGCCCTCGAACAACAATGGTATTGCAGCCAGGCTCACCTCGAGCAAGGCCCGGGCACTCGTGAACGCTGAGGCGACAAGCCCACGCATCAAACAGGCGCAGCGCCTGCTGCGCCTCTACCACCTGTACCGCCTGAGTATCGGCATCACCCTGGTGCTGCTGATCTCCAGCAACATGGACAACCGTCTGCTGGAATACGCCAACGACGACCTGTTGCGCAGTGGCAGCTGGTTGTACCTGGTCTTGAATATCCTGCTGGTGGTGTTCCTGGAAAACACCCGCCGCCCTGCCCGGCTGTTCGGCCTGGCCCTGACCGACGTGCTGCTGCTCTCGTGGCTGTTCTTCGCCGCGGGCGGCGCCCCCAGCGCCATTGGCAACCTGATCATCGTCTCGGTGGCCATCGGCAATACGCTGCTGCGCGGCCGGATCGGCCTGTTGATCGCAGCCGTCGCCACCCTTGGCATCGTCGGTTCGAGTTTATTTCTTGGCTTGAGCGACTCGAACGGTCCCAGCAGTTACTTGCAAGCCGGCACCCTCGGGGCGTTGTGTTTTGCCGCAGCGCTGCTGGTGCAGGGCCTGACCCGACGTTTGGAAGCCAGCGAAACCCTGGCCGAGCAGCGGGCCAGCGAAGTGGTCGGACTGGAAGCCCTCAATGCCCTGATCCTGCAACGCATGCGCACCGGCATCCTGGTGCTCGACCGCCAGCGCCGGGTCCAACTGGCCAACGAAAGTGCGCTGAACCTGCTGGGCATGCACGACCTGGTCGGCCAGCCGATCGACGATTGCTCCAGCGCCCTGGTCGAGCGCCTGCAACTCTGGCTGAACAACCCCAGCCTGCGCCCGCCCAGCCTGACCATCAGCGGCACAGGCCTGACCCTGCAACCGAGCTTCATCGCCCTGGGCCACAACGACCAGCAGCAGATCCTGGTGTTTCTCGAAGACCTGGCCCAGGTGGCCCAACACGCCCAACAGCTCAAGCTCGCCTCCCTCGGGCGTCTGACCGCCGGTATCGCCCATGAAATCCGCAACCCCTTGGGCGCCATCAGCCACGCGGCGCAATTGCTGCGCGAATCCGAGGAACTGAACGACGCGGATCGGCGTCTGACGCAGATTATTCAAGATCACTCCCAACGAATGAATCGCGTCATTGAAAACGTCTTGCAGCTGTCTCGCCGCCAGCAAACCACACCCCAGCGCCTTGACCTGCGGACCTGGCTCGATCAGTTCGTCCAGCAGACGCGCGAAAGCATGGCCGACCACCAGCAATTGCACTTGAGCATCGACCCGGGCGACCACACCACGCTCATGGACCCCGACCAACTCACCCAGGTGCTCGACAACCTGCTGCGCAATGCCTGGCGCCACAGCGCGATGGCCCATGAACAGGCCGACGCCTGGCTGAAACTGTTCATCGACCCTCACAGCCAGCTGTCGACCCTGGACATCATCGACAACGGCCCCGGTGTCACGCCCGAGCAGCAGGCGCATCTGTTCGAACCCTTCTTTACCACCAGCAGCCAGGGCACCGGCCTTGGGCTCTATCTGTCCCGTGAGCTGTGCGAAAGCAACCAGGCCCGCCTAGACTTCAAACCACGCCAAGGCGGCGGCTGCTTTCGCATCACTTTTGCTCACGGACGGAAACAGATTTGAACAATCGCTCACGGCAACGAATCCTGATCGTCGATGACGAACCGGACATCCGCGAACTCCTGGACATCACCCTGGGCCGGATGAAACTCGACACCCGCAGCGCCAAGAACCTTGCCGAGGCACAAGCCCTGCTGGCAGGGGATGCCTTCGACCTGTGCCTGACCGACATGCGTTTGCCCGATGGCACCGGCCTGGAACTGGTGCAGCACATCCAGCAACGTTATCCACAACTGCCCGTGGCGATGATCACCGCCTACGGCAGCCTGGAAACCGCCATCGACGCCCTCAAGGCCGGCGCCTTCGACTTCCTGACCAAACCGGTCGACCTGGGTCGGCTGCGGGAACTGGTCACCAGTGCCCTGCGCCTGCCACCGGTCGCCTCACCGACCAGCACCCTCGAACGCTGTCTGCTGGGCGACTCGCCCCCCATGCTCAGCGTGCGCAAACAGATCGAGAAACTCGCCCGCAGCCAGGCTCCGGTGTACATCAGCGGAGAATCGGGCTGCGGCAAGGAATTGGTCGCCCGGCTGATCCACGAACAAGGCCCCCGCGCCAACCAGCGGTTTGTACCGGTCAACTGTGGCGCGATTCCCACGGAACTGATGGAAAGCGAGTTCTTCGGACACAGAAAAGGCAGCTTTAGCGGTGCCATCGAAGACAAGCCCGGGCTGTTCCAGGCCGCCCATGGCGGGACCTTGTTCCTCGATGAAGTGGCCGATCTGCCGCTGGCGATGCAGGTCAAGCTGTTGCGGGCCATCCAGGAAAAGGCCGTGCGTGCCGTGGGCGGCCAGCAGGAAGAAGTGGTCGATGTGCGAATCCTCTGCGCCACCCACAAGGACCTCGACGCCGAAGTCACCGCCGGGCGCTTTCGCCAGGATTTGTATTACCGGCTGAACGTCATCGAATTGCGCGTGCCGCCGTTGCGTGAACGCCGCGAAGACATCGAGCCCTTGGCCAACCACATGCTCCAGCGCCTGGCCAGCACCACCGGCAGCCCTGCGGCAAAGCTCCATCCGCGAGCCCTGGAAGCCCTGCAGAACTACCGTTTCCCGGGCAATGTGCGGGAATTGGAGAACATGCTTGAGCGGGCCTATACCTTGTGCGAACAACAACTGATCGAAGCGGATGACCTGCGTCTGGCCGAGGGCAGCAGTGGGACTGAGGCGGGCAATCCCGATTTGATGCAGGTCGATAACCTCGAAGATTACCTGGAAGACGTCGAGCGCAAGCTTATCCTCCAGGCGTTGGAGGAAACCCGCTGGAACCGCACGGCGGCGGCGCAGCGGTTGAAGTTGTCGTTTCGGTCGATGCGGTATCGGTTGAAGAAGCTTGGGCTGGATTGAGCCACGGTTTCGAAGCCCACGTATTCCCTGTGGCGAGGGAGCTTGCTCCCGCTGGGCTGCGCAGCAGCCCCAAAAGCAGCGACTCGATCACCTGATGCACCGAGGTCTCAGGTTGGGGGCCGCTTCGCGACCCAGCGGGAGCAAGCTCCCTCGCCACAGGTTCGGCGCTCACCCTCTGTAACGCCGCTTTCTAGCCCTCCGGCACTGGCACCCGTTCGTCCAGTACTCGATTGGCCAGTAATGCACACAGTTCAATCAGCTGCTGTACCCCCAAGGCGACATGCCGTCGCGAGCCTTCAAGTTCGAAGGCCAGGTCGCTGATCGTGGCATTGGCGGAGGCCAGGGTTTCGCTGAGGTTGGTGAGGAGGCATTCGGTGTCGATGCCGTCCACTACCGTGAATAGCTGGTTTGAGGTTGGTTTCTTTTTGGCTTCGGGTTTTGGGCCGAGGTAATAGTCGAGGGCGCGTTTGGCGGCTTCATCGAGCCCTTTTGTGTTATGGCTGGAGTCAGGAGAAGCGTTATTGGTTTCTGAAGGTGGTAGTGGTTTGTCACTCATTGCGGTACTCCAAAGAGGGAATGGATTACCAAGTTTTCGGGCCGCGACGCCCGGACGCTGAATTGGCAGCGACGGGGAAAGGTTAGCCAGGGTTCTTCCCACCCGGCAACCGCCAGAACTCGTCGGAAAATTCTTTTTGAGTCAGAATTTTGTCCGACCATTCCTACAAAGCTTGGTCGGCTGTAAGGGCGGTGTGTATATCCGTTTCTGCGGTAACGGCGGCTTAGGGTTCCGCCCTTACGGCGGGTCACTTTTGAGAAGCGCAAAAGTAACCAAAACGCTTTTGCCCCACCACTCGGCACCTCGCCTAGGCTCGGTGTGCCCTCACTCCGGCATTGCTCCGTGGGCCGCCGCGAAGGGCCATCCATGGCCCAGCGCGGCTATCCCGGGCATCCATGCCGGGATGCCCACTCCACAATACCTACGTTCGGCCAGCGTGGTTTAACGGGGCGTCCGAGATCAACGTCCACCGCGAGGCGGCCTAACAGCCGACCTGATTTAGGGTGATCGCGTTTCTCCTGTGGGAGCGAGCCTGCTCGCGAAGGGGCCTGAGCATTCAACATATTCATCGCCTGTGCCGCCGTCTTCGCGAGCGAGCTCGCTCCCACACTGGGTCGGGGACGATCTACAGATTTGCGGCCACTGAAAATCCCTGTGGGAGCGAGCCTGCTCGCGATGGCAGTGGATCAGCTTGCATCAGCCTTGGATGTACCGCCGTCTTCGCGAGCAGGCTCGCTCCCACAATGGGATCGGAGTACGACCGGGAGAACCAGGCCGGCTGTCAGGCCGCCTCGCGAGCAAGCTTTGCTCCCACAGGTCCTGCTCAAACAGATTTGACGGGTGTACGACCAGGAGAACCAGGTCGGCTACTAGGCCGCCTCGGGGCGGACGTTGATCTCGGGCGCCCCGTTAACCACGATGGCCGAACGCAGGCATTGATCCGTGGGCATCCCGGCATGGATGCCGGGATAGCCGCGCTGGGCCATGGATGGCCCTTCGCGGCGGCCCACGGAGCAATGCCGGAGTGAGGGCATGCCGAGC
>NZ_JAGDEZ010000057.1:0-30420 GCF_017498305.1 Pseudomonas sp. OA65 | reverse complement strand
GAGCTTGCTCCCGCTGGACTGCGCAGCAGTCCCAAAGAACAGGGCCGCTTCGCGCCCCAGCGGGAGCAAGCTCCCTCGCCACAACACGCTCCTCGCCACAGGTTTCAGCCGTCAGGCAGCTACCGGTGGCGGCAACGTCGCCACCAGGCGGATCGAGGCCGTCAGTTCCTCCAACTGGAAGTGCGGCCGCAGGAACACCGTGGCCTTGTAGGCGCCAGGCTTGCCGGCCACCTCAGTCACGTCCACCCGGGCTTCGCGCAACGGATACTGCGCCTTGATCTCTTGCGGCGCGTTGTCGTTGATCAGCACATAGTCGGCGATCCAGTTGTTGAGGTAGGTCTGCACGTTATCGCGGGTCATGAAGCTGCCGACCTTGTCGCGCATGATCACCTTCAGGTAATGGGCGAAACGCGAAGCCGCGAGCACATACGGCAACATCGCCGAGATCCGCGCGTTGGCGTTGGCCTCGTTGGTGTTGTAGACCTTGGCCTTGTTGGTGGTCTGGCCGCCAAAGAACACCGCCACGTCGCTGTTTTTCTTGTGGCACAGGGAGATGAAGCCCAGGTCGTTGAGTTCTTTTTCACGGCGGTCGGTGATCGCCACTTCGGTCGGACATTTGAGCGACAGGTCGCCGGAACTGGTGCGGAAGGTATGGGCCGGCAAGCCTTCGACTGCGCCTCCGCCTTCGGCCCCGCGAATCGCCGCGCACCAGCCATATTTGGCGAAGGCTTCGGTGATACGTTGCGCCAGCGTCCAGGCGGCGTTGCCCCACAGGTATTTGCTGTGGTCGGTGCCGTTGACGTCTTCGACGTAGTTGATGCCTTCCACCGGCAACGTGTCCGGGCCGTAGGGCAGGCGCAGCAGGAAGTGCGGCAGCACCAGTGACACGTAGCGCGAGTCTTCGCTTTCGCGGAAGGCGCGCCACTTGATCAGCTCCTGGCTCTCGAAAATCTTTGACAGGTCCCGTGGGATCGCCAGTTCGGTGAAGCTGGTCATGTCGAACAACCGCGGACTGGCGGCGGCAATGAACGGGGCGTGCGCGGCGGCGGCGACGTTCGAGAGTTTTTCCAGCAGGCCGATGTCCTGCGGGTGCCGGCCAAAGGTGTAGTCACCCACCAGCAGGCTGAACGGGTGGCCGCCGAAGGTGCCGTATTCTTCTTCGTAGATTTTCTTGAACAGCGCGCTCTGGTCGAATTCGACGGCTTTCTCCAGGTCGTTCTGCAGTTCTTTCTGGGTGACGTTGAGCAGGCGCAATTTCAGCCGCGTGCTGGTTTCGGTGTTTTGCACCAGCAGGTGCAGGCCGCGCCAAGAGGCTTCGAGTTTTTGCAGCTCGGGATGGTGCAACACTTCGTTGAGCTGGGCGCTGATCAACTGATCGATCTGGCTGATGCGGTCGTTGATCATCGCCACCGTGTCCTTGTCGATGGCCATGCCTTCGTCGAGGACCTGGGTGGCGAATTCGGCCAGCATGTCGCGGGCGTAGTCTTGCTGGCTGTCGTCGTGGGCCATGCGGCCTTCGGCGATGATCTTGTCCAGCAAGGACAGGGTCTGGGTCGTGCTCTCGCTGGTTTGAGCGCTGGATGAAGCAGGCATGGCTTTATCTCCCTTGAATGAGGCGCGCGATCAGGCCTGTGGCTCGGCCGGAGCAGGGTCATCGTTGGCGGCGACGGTCGGCAGCTCTGGCGTCGTGTCCTGGGGCCGGGCCGATTTGATCTCCTGCAGGCCTTCGGTGTTGGCGATCACGTCACGCAGCAATTTGTCCAGGTCGTCGTTGCCATCGAGCTTGGTCAGTAGGTCCCGCAGGCGCTGGCGCGCTTCGAACAACCGACGCAACGGCGTGACTTGCTCCACGACCTTGACCGGGTCGAAGTCGTCGATGTGGCGGAAGTTGAGCTCGATGTTGAGCTTGCTGTCGTCGCCGCTGAGGGTGTTGTTCACCTGGAGCGTGGCGCGGGGGGAGATGGAGGCGAGCACTTCGTTGAAATTGTCCCGATCGATTTCCGTGAAGCGCCGCTCATTGAGCTTGGGCAGCGGGTCCAACGGCTTACCCGAGAGGTCGGCCAGAATGCCGACGACCAGTGGCAATTCTTTTTTCTCGATGGCGTTGCCGATTTCCACGTCGTAGGTGATCTGGACGCGGGGAGGACGGACTCTGTCGAGCTTGTGCTGGGTACTTTCTGCCATGGCGGCCGACTCCGATGCATGTGTGGGAGCAATGCATCGGGAGTCCCGCTCATCGCATTCCCTTGCTGATCCGCAGGTTGCAAATGGGCGGCAGAAAACCTGTCATTCCCTTGACGAACCTGGTCCATTCAACCGTGTGGGTCGAACTATCCAAGACGCTAGAACAGGTCTATAAAAAAGCAAGCAAAAACAATTTTTGACCGCTGAGAAAAGGAAGATTCATTTTGCGTGGTTTTTTTTATGGATTTTTTTTGAGCCTGGCACTTACCGGTTGCTCGCTCTTCGCCCCCAGCGTCGACCTCGACAGCCTGACCCTGGACGTCGCTTCCGGTGCCAACGACGACACGCCGATCGCGGTGGATTTCATTGCGGTGAACGACCCGGACCTGCTCAAGCAGTTGTCGGGCATCACCGCCAGCCAATGGTTCGCCGAGCGCGAACAGTTCCAGCGCGACTATCGTCAACTCATGTCGGTGTGGGGGCTGGAGCTGGTTCCGGGGCAATTCATCGACCGTCAGCCCTTCCCATTGGAGGGCCGGCGCGCCGCTGGACTTTTGGTCTTCGCCAGCTATAACACTCCCGGAGCCCACCGGCTTCGGCTGGACGATCAGCGCAAGGCCTGGCTGAAGTTCGACAGTCGCGAGATGACCCTGGTCAACGATGGCCAGCGCGATGACAGCCAACCTTGAGTGAACCGCGGGCCGCCCTGCGCGGCGACATTGGAATGTCGAAGGGAGTCGTATGAGTCTGTTACCTGACGCGGTGTGCTGGCATGAGGGCATGCAATTGCTGCCCCAGCATTTTCAATTGCAGGGGTTGCGCGCCGAGGCCTTGGCTGCGCATTTCGCCGGGGCCTGCAACCCCTGGTTCTGGGGCGTCAGCCAGTTGGAAGTCGATCCGTCGGCCCTCAGCGCCGGCCAGGTTCGACTGCTGCAACTGCAAGGCACGTTGCCGGACGGTTTGCCGGTCAACCTGCAGGCGGGCGTCGGGCCGACCCTCGAGCTGGACATCAGCGAGGCCATCGATAAAACCGCCGACGCCACCGTGACCGTCTACCTCGCTGTCAGCCCGTTGTGGCGCGCCGGGCAACTGCTGCCGCTCAAGGGGCGCTTGCAATCGGTGGTCGGCGAGGCGCTGCCAGACCTCACCAGCGGTGAGTTTCCCGAGTCGATCACCGTCTGGCGACCCAACCCGAGGCTGTGCACGCAACTGAGCAAGGCCGATTCGATCTGCCTGCCGCTGCTGCGCATCCGCAAGGAGGGCGGCGGCTTCTGGCGCGTGCCCTATACGCCACCGACGCCGGTCCTGTTGCCGGAGTCGGCCCTCGGTCGGCGGGTCGCCGGGGTGTGTGCCCGGGCCCGGGAAAAATGCATGTTCCTCGCCGGACGCTTGCGCCAGGCCCAGGCGGCTGGCAACCAGGACGATGCCATGGAAATCCGCCGGCAACTGACCGCCTTGTGGGCGCGCTTGCCAGAAGTCGAAGGAGCGTTGAACACCCGGGTGGCGACGCCCCAGGCCCTTTATGGTTTGTTGCTGGGGCTGGCCGGGAGCTGGTCGGCCCTCGATCCGCTGGCAGGCGTCCCGGCCTTCGCGCCGCTGGATTTTCTCGAGTTGCAGCGTGGCTACGAACCGCTGCTCGACTGGCTGGAAACCACCCTGGAACTGGTCCGCGCCGGCTATCGCAGCCTGGCCTTCGAGCGCAACGAGCAGGTCTTCTCGATCCAGTTGCCGGACGACCAACCGGATCAACGCCTGGTGATCGGCCTGCGCATGCCCAACGGCGCCAGCGAGCAAGCGGCGGCCGACTGGCTGCGCGGGGCGATCATCGCGTCGGCACGGCACGTCCCGCTGCTGAGCCGGCAACGCATGAGCGGTTTGCCCCACCAGGCCATGAGCCGCAACGAACAGGTGGCCTACAGCGTCGGCGACGACACCCGTCTGTTCGTGGTGGCCGCCAGCGGACAATGGTTCGACGGGCAATTACCGCTGCACATCGTGGCGCCGGCATCGGCCCAGGCCAGCAGCCCGTGGCAGGTGGTGTTGTTCGTGGCGCAAGCCGGGGAAAGTGCTTGATCGCAAAAGGGGAGTCGTATGCCGGACGGAAGTGGCGGGGCGGTTCGGAGTCTGCATGAGGCGCCGCTGAGCAGCGCTTTTCGCCAGGCCTGGCTGAAGTGGTCCCAGGAATGGCAAGACTTGCCCAAGGACAGCGACCCTGCGGTATTGGTCAATCGGGTGGTGGAGTTTTCCGGGCGCAGCGCCCAGCGCCTGTGGCGGGTGGCCTTCGCCACCGTCGGCGACGCGGCCACCGAGCAGGTCAAGGCGTTGGTCTATGCCTTCGTGGCGTTGGTGGACGAAACCCTGCTGTTCAGCCCCTGGCCCGGACAACTGGCCTGGCAGCAGCACCCCCTCGAATCACGTATGTACGCCAGTCGCCAGGCCGGCGAGCGCTTACCGGCGGCGATCAAGAAATTGCTGGATGAGCAGATGCCCGGCACCCGGGACCTGGCGAATGTCTACCTGCAATGCCTGATCCTCGGGTTCCAGGGGCGATTGCGTGGCGAGCCCGGCGAGCTCCAGCAGGCCAAATGGCGCGCGGCGCTGTTCACCTTCGCCTGGCAACACGAGCCCGATTATGTCGATGTCAGCCAGCGCCTGGCGCTGTCTTCGGCGACGCCGCCAGCGCGGATGCCGGTGCAGCAGTCGTTGCCGGACGGCTTGCGGCTGGGGTTGGCGATCCTGGCGATGGTGTTGTTGCTCACCGGCTTGGGGCAGGTGTTCTGGCGTGACATTCGCCTGGAGCTCGAACCGGTGCTGCAACTGGGCGAGTCGGTGGTCCAGGAGCAGGATTCATGAACATGTTCAGTCTCGTTGCCCTGGTGCTGCTCGCCATTGTCGTGCTGCTGTTGATTGCGGCCCTGGTCTGGTGGCTGCGGACCCAGGGCGGCGCGGCGATTCGCAGTTTCTATGGGGCGGTGCGCCGCATGGAACAGGAGCAGGGCACCCGCGACCGCTATCAGGTGCCTTGGCTAATGATGCTCGGCAACGAAACCGACGGCGCCCAGTTGTGCGCCCAGTGGCGCTTGCAACCGACCGACAAGGCCGCCTGGTTCGGGCGCTGGTTTTCCGATGCCGAGGGCTCGGTGCTGGTGGTGCCCCAGGCGCTGTTCCTGCCCGATGAAGGCATGAACCGCCAACGGGGCAATGGGTGGCGCCTGCTCGGGCTGATGTTGCGCTTGCGCAGCAAGCGGCCATTGGATGCGCTGATCTGGACCGTGCCGTTCAGCACCCTCGACGACATCGAACACACCACCGAGCTAAGCCTCAAGGTCCGGCGCTGCTTCATCGACCTGTTACAACGCTTCGGCCTCAGCCTGCCGGTGTATGTGGTGATCACCGGGATGGAAGAACTGCCTGGGTTCCAGGAACTGGTCAGCGCGCTGCCCGCCGAGGCGCGCGAATCAATGCTGGGCTGGTCGTCGCCGTATCTGCCGGACGCGGCGTGGCGGTCGCAGTGGAGTGACCAGGCCCTGGACCAGGTCAACGCCGCGCTGTCGCAGTCGATCATCGAGATCGGTGCGCTGTCGGGCCAGTTGAGTACTGATCTTTATGGCTTGCCGGAGCGTTTCGAAGGCTTGCGAAGGGCGTTGCAGATCCTGCTGGAGCCGGTGTTCCAGGGCAATGCCCAAGGCGAAGCGCCGCGTTTTCGTGGGGTGTATTTCACCGCCAGCCAGGCACCTTCCCTCAGCGGCGACGGGTTCACCGCCTCTGACAACGCCCAGCGGCAAACCGTGTTCGCCCGGCAGTTGTGGTCGCGGCGATTGGTGGCCGAACGGGGCCTGGCCCAGCCGGTGCCACGGCTGTTGCGCTTGCGCCAACGCGGGCATCGCTTGGCCGCGGTGGTGGCAATGGTGGTAGGGCTGGTCTGGCTGGGGAGCATGGTCTGGGTCTGGCACGATTCAGTGGAAGAAGCCGAGGGACTGTCGCGGTTGATCCTCAGCGCCCATAAGAACCACCTCGTGGTTGACCCTGACGAGCCGCAACTGGAGCCGACCCGGCACAACGTGCAGAACTATTGGAACGTGTTGGAAAAAGCCCCGCGCTGGCGCTTCGTGTCGGTGGTCTTTCCCACTTCGTGGTTCTCTTCCGTGGACACGCAACTGGAAAATGGCTTGCGCCTGACCGCTCGGCATCATTGGATATTGCCGCTGCGGGACCTGCTCAATTCAGACCTGGAACAACTCAAGTCCATCCGTAACACCGAGCGGCGGGGCAACGTCGAGAGCGAAGATCCGGCGCAATGGCAGAGCTACGTGAAAGCCAAGGCGCTGGTGGACCTGGCGGTACGCCTGGAACAGCACAACCAAATGTTCAGCCAAGTGATAAACGATCCCAAGGCACCACTGGACGAACTGGTGCAACTGAGCAACACCGCCTTGTCCCTGGGCCTCAACACCGGCACCTTGAGCCGCGCACATTTCTATAACCGGGTGCTGTTCGACGCCCAGAACAGCGACTTGAAAGGGCTGGATCTGAACGCCGCGCGCCCGGTGATCTCCGATAATTTCACCGGCCTGATGCAGCGCTGGCTAGACCATTACTTCCTGGCGGACAATTTCGTGCGCCAGGCCGGTTACCTCAAGCTGCACCTGCAACGGCTGGAGGCCGGCAGCGGCAATTCCTTGAGCGAACTCGAAGACCTGATGGCGCTGATCGACGATTTGCAGACGTTGGTCAGCCTGACCAATTCCGCCTGGGGCCGAGGCAAGGGCCAGGACCTGGTGCCCGGCTACAGCCAGATGCTCGACAAGGTCAGCCACAGCGCCTTGCTGGGTCCGGATATCGAACAGGACCTGGAGAGCCAGGCGGCGAAGTTGCAGCAGAGTTTTCGCGACCAGTGGATTGTCCAGACCGGTTCCCGGGACAACCTGTTGGTGCAACAGGGCAGCGGCCTGCTGGTCTTGCAAGACCATGTCACGGCGCTGGACGGTGCGGTACAGGCGCTGTTCAAGCGCGATTTCGTGGCGTTGGCGATGCAGAAGGATCCGCCGGACAGCAACCCCGATGCGATGGGCCAGGGCGATGGCAGCGATGATTTCAGCGTCGCCCTGAACTACTTCGCCAGCTACAAAAGCTATGCCAGTGAGGAGCTGCCGCGCATTCCGCCGGATTACCGTGATGCGCTGATGCAGACCGCCGAAGGGGCCGCGGCGCGGGCCATGTGGTTGAGCCTGGACGAAAGCGACGCGTCATTGCCCGGCATGGGTTTCAATGTGCAGACGGCCCAGGCCGTGGCACTGCAAAAAGCCTTCATGGATGTGCATCGCGCAGACCTGGCGATCCGTTTCCAGCGTCTGCTCAATCGCCGAGCATTGGCGCAGATCAAGAGTGGCCTGGACGAAATCGATGCCCAGCCGCTGTTCAGCCAGCGGGCCGATATCCAGCGCTGGGGCGGTTCGAAGAACTTCGGCTTGCAGCTGTACGGTGCCAGCGATCCACAAGACTTGAAGTTGAGCCTGAGCCAGCAATTCGGCGTGATGCTGCAGGCCGCCGAGCAGCGAATGCCTGCCCTGGAATGGCTGATCGTCCAGCAGGACAACCTGTCAGCTCTGGAGCATGACCAGGTGGCGCGCTTCATGGCCCTCAACGATGAATTGCTCAAGTACAAGAACCAGAACCCGGCCAGCTCGGCGGCCCAGTTGGAGCAATTGGTGAGCCGCGACTTCATCGCCATGGACACCGCGACCTGCGCGCAGATCCTGCAGACCTCCAGCCTGCCCAGCGGGCGCGGTGACCTGGCCCAGCGCACGATCGCCTTGCAGCAGGGCGCCCTGCAGCGCTGCCTGTACTTGCAGCAGAACCAGGCGGCGACTGCCTGGAATGATCTGGCCAACTATTTCAATCAATACTTGGCCGGGCGTTTTCCGTTTGCCCAGGATGTGCGGGCCAGCGATGCCGACCCGGCGCGGGTCCAACACTTGCTGGAGTTGATCGACACACGCCTGCCTTTGGCCCAGGCCGGGCTCGCGTTGAGCCAGACGCCGGAGCGGCTGGCAGCCGAAGATTTTCTCAACCGGTTGAAACAGGCCGGCACCTGGCTCGGGCCGCTGTTCGTACGGGACAAGAGCGGCATTCTCGGGGTGGAGATGGACGTGCGCTGGCGGACCGATCGTGATGAGGAACGCGGCGCCGACCAGGTAATCGCCTGGGGCCTGAACGCCGGCAACCAGCAGATCCGCTACCCCGGCGGTGGCCAGCAGAACCTGCGGTGGATGGTGGGTCAGCCCGTGAGCCTGACCTTGCGCTGGGCCCGTAACGGTTACCAGCGTCCGGCCAACGATCCCTTGCAACCGAACCTGGTGGTGCGCGACCTGGAAGCGGGCTGGGAGTACCAAGGGCCCTGGTCGTTACTGCGCCTGATGCGCTCGCAGGCGTCGACCCAGCGCCAGCCGAATGTCGACTACACCGATTTTCCGTTGGCCCTGCAATTGCCAGTCACCGCCCAGACCGAGGCTCGCACGGCGGAGCAGACACTGATGTTTGTGCGCCTGTCGTTGATGAGTCAGGGCTCCAAGTTGCCGTTGTCGATCCCGCCGCTGCCGACGCGGGCCCCCCGTTCACCCTTCATGGCGACCTCATCGAGCCCCGCCATCGCCACTCGTGAGGAGGGCCTGTGAGCTTGCCGATATCGCCTTTGCCGGAGCTGGTCACTCAGTTGCTTGAGCCGATCAGCGCCGAATCGCCGTGTGGCCAGGACCTGCGCTACGAACCGGAATACGATCAGTTGCGCGAATTGCGTCGGGAGGACGACACCAGCCTGCCCACCGGTGTGTGGCAGTCTTCCATCAAGCGCGCCCTGTGGCCGGACTTGGAACGGCTCGCGACTACGCTGCTGCTGGAGCGCAGCAAGGACCTGATGATCAGCGCCTGGCTGGGGGAGGCCTGGCTGCATATGGCCGGGCTGGAGGGATTGCCGGGCAGCCTGGCGCTGGTGGCCGGGCTGTGCGAACGCTATCCGGAGCAGTTGCACCCCCAGGCCGATGAAGGCGACCAGTCGTGGCGGGTGATTCCGTTGGAGTGGCTGGCCCGTCGCTACAGCGAAGTGCTGCTGACGCGGGTGCCATTGCTTGATGGCCGAGACCCGGCGTTCGCCAGTTTCTGCCTGGACGACTGGCAACGTTTGCAGCGCCAGCAGGTGTTGGCCAACGACAGCAAGAATGCCAAGGCCTCGGCGGAAGCGGCGCGCAACGATCACAAAAAGCTCAGCGAACTGATTCGCGGCACACCCTTGTCGTTCTGGTTGCATCGCCAGGGCAGCCTGATGTTGAGCCTGCAGCACCTGCAACGGCTCGAAGCCTGGAGCGACGCTTACCTGGGCAGCCTGGCGCCGGGCTACAAATCCTTGCAGGACGTGATGCAGGCGTTGCTGACATTGGTAGAGGAGTTCATCGCGATGCACCCACAGCAACCCACCGTTGTGCCCGCGCAAACGGCCCCAGCGGTTTCGACACCGACCTCCCAGCCACAGCCGGCAACGGTCCAGGTCTTCCAGGAGCCGGCCAATCGTGAAGAGGCCTACCGGCAGTTGCTGGTGATCGCCGGTTACCTGGCCCGTACCGAGCCCCACAGCCCCGTGCCCTACCTGATCCGGCGCGGCGTGGAGTGGGGCAACAAGCCGCTGAGCGAGCTGTTGGGCGAACTGATCAGCGCCGATGCCGAATCCCGGCGGTTGTGGACGTTATTGGGCGTTCTCTAACGCTCCTCGTCGGGCCACGGCACGGGCGTCAGCACCGGTTTTCCGGAGAAAAACGCGGTCAGGTTCTGGCCCACCAGCTCTACCATTGCGCGGGTCGCTTCCGGCGACAGGCCGGCCACGTGGGGTGTAAGGACGACGTTGGGCAGGTTTTTCAGCGCCTGCGGGACCTCGGGCTCGTGATCGAACACATCCAGGGCCGCTCCGGCAATTCGCCGGTGCTCCAGGGCGCTGACCAGATCGGCGGTAGCAACCACGCTGGCCCTGGCGACGTTCACCAGAAACCCTTTCGGGCCGAGCGCATCGAGGGTCTGCTTGTTGATCAACTGCCGGGTATCCAGGCCGCCTGGCGTGGCGACGATCAGGAAGTCCGAAACCCGCGCCAGTTCCATGGGAGTGGCGCAGAAGGTGTAGGGCACGTCATTGCGAACCCGCCGATTGTGATAGCTGATACTCATGTCAAAGCCCAAGGCGGCCCGTTTGGCGATCGCCATGCCCACCGCTCCAAGGCCCAACACGCCCAGCCGCTTACCCGCCAGGGAAGGGCGCGCAGCCCTTGGCCATTCGCCCCGTCGCAGGGCGGCATCGCAATGAGGTATATCGCGCACCAACGCCAGCAACAGCGCCATGGCATGGTCGGCGACCGACGACGCGTTCACCCCGGCGCCGTTGGTCACCACGATGCCCCGTTGGCGCGCGGCCTGCAGGTCCACCTGCTCGTAACCGGCACCGATCACGCAGATGATCCGCAGGTTGGGCAGGGCGGCGATTTCTTGCGCCGACAGACCCAGTGGGCCGCGGGTCAGCACTGCGCTGAAGCGTTCACCGTGTTCGAAAATCGCTGTCTTGCGTTCGGCCGGCGTGGGCGCCAATTCCAAGTGGTAACCCTGCTTTTCGAGAATGGGCAGGTATTCATTGACGGTTTCAACCAGTACCAGAACGGTTGCGGTCATGCTGGGCTCCTGTGGGCGCGGAGGGCGATTTCATGTATTCAACCTGATTGTAGGAGCCGGGGGCAGGGGGGCTTGGCTTTTTATGTGCATTTCGGTTGTAGCAGTGCCTATGTGTGTGGGTTTGCTCGCGAAGGCGGCCTCACAGCCGACCTGTCTTTGGCGGCTGTACTTCAATCCAACTGTGGGATCTGTGGGATCTGTGGGATCTGTGGGATCTGTGGGAGCAAAGCTTGCTCGCGATGCGGCCTGACAGCCGGCCTGTCTCTCCGGCCGTGCCCCAATCCAACTGTGGGAGCGGGGTTGCTCGCGATAGCGGGGTATCAGTCGACATGGGTTTTGTTGATCGGGTACATATCCATTGCTGCGGTAACGGCTACTTAGGGTTCCGCCCTGACGGCGGCTCACTTTTTTTCAGACGCCAAAAAAAGTAAGCAAAAAAGGCTTGCCCCACCACTCGGTGCCTCGCCTAGGCTCGGCATGCCCTCACTCCGGCATTGCTCCGTGGGCCCGCCGCGAAGGACCATCCATGGTCCAGCGCGGCTATCCCGGCATCCATGCCGGGATGCCCACTCCACAATGCCTGCGTTCGGCCATCGTGGTTAACGGGGCGCCTCAGATCAAGATCAAGATCAAAAGCCAAAGCGAGGCGGCCTGATAGCCGACCTGATTCTCCCGGCCGTACACCCATCAGATCTGTGGGAGCAAAGCTTGCTCGCGAGGCGGCCTGACAGCCGACCTGTCTGGCGGCTGTACTTCAATTCAACTGTGGGAGCGAGCCTGCTCGCGATGGCGATGGCACATCCAGCATGAATGTCGACTGATCCTCCGCTATCGCGAGCAAGCTCACGCCCACAAGGAAAAAACAGGGAAATACGGGGACCATTTTTATGACAGCCATCTGATCCGCATAACCGCTCCTCAGCTAAGTCTTTGCTTCTGTTCATTAATCCCGGACAATCGCGCCCCTGTTTCGGCCAGGGCGCTGCCTGTCGGGGTTTTCCGACTCGTCCTGGCCGGGTGCATGTGACCGGAAAGCGGAGATCCGACCGGATGAATGATCAGGCCAATAGCGTCGAAGAGCGCTTTGAAACGACAGTCCCAGCCACCCTCAGCCAATGGAGTCGTCAGGACACCACGTGGATGCTGGGTCTGTTTGGCACCGCCATCGGTGCAGGCACTTTGTTCCTACCGATCAACGCGGGCCTGGGCGGTTTTTGGCCGCTGCTGATTTTGGCGTTGCTGGCGTTCCCCATGACATTCTATGCCCACCGAGGCCTGACCCGCTTTGTCTTGTCCGGTCGCGATGGCGCGGATATCACTGAGGTGGTGGAGGAGCATTTCGGTCTCAAGGCCGGTGCGCTGATCACGCTTTTGTACTTTTTTGCCATTTTCCCGATCCTGCTGATCTACAGCGTGGCGCTGACCAACACCGTGGGCAGTTTCCTGGAGCATCAGTTGCACATCCAACCGCCCCCTCGGGCCGTACTGTCCCTGGTTCTGATCCTGGGCCTGCTGGCAGTGGTCCGCTGCGGTGAGCAGGCGATCGTCAAGGCCATGAGCCTGATGGTCTATCCGTTCATCGTGGCGCTGTTGTTCCTGGCGGTGTTCCTGATTCCCCACTGGAGCGGCGGTATCCTGACCACGGCTTCGACGCCGCCTGCGCCTTCGGCGCTGCTGCATACTTTGTGGCTGGCAATCCCAGTGATGGTGTTCTCGTTCAACCATTCGCCAATCATCTCGGCGTTTGCCGTGGATCAGAAGCGTCGTTACGGCAGCAATGCCGAGGAGCGCAGTTCGCAGATCCTGTCGCGCGCCCACGTGCTGATGGTGGTGATGGTGTTGTTCTTCGTGTTCAGCTGCGTGCTGACCCTGACCCCGGCGCAACTGGCCGAGGCCAAGGCGCAGAACCTGTCGATCCTGTCGTACCTGGCCAACCACTTCAGCAATCCGACCATCGCCTTTGCCGCGCCGTTGATTGCGTTTGTCGCCATCTCCAAATCGTTCCTGGGGCACTACATCGGAGCCAGCGAAGGCCTCAAGGGTCTGATCGTCAAGAGCGGCCGCCGCCCGGCGCCCAAGACACTGGACCGTCTCACCGCAGCGTTCATGCTGGTGGTGTGCTGGATCGTCGCCACCCTCAACCCAAGCATCCTGGGCATGATCGAAACCCTGGGCGGCCCGGTCATCGCGGCCATCCTGTTCCTGATGCCGATGTATGCCATCCGCAAAGTCCCGGCCATGGCCCGTTATCGCGGTCAGGCTTCCAATGTCTTTGTGGTGTTGGTGGGGTTGGTGGCGATTACAGCGTTGGTCTATTCCCTCCTGGCGTAGGTTTTTATCCGGTGGGAGCTTGCTCGCTCCCACAGGGCTCGCCTCACGCCAGATGAGCCGAGCCCACCGTCGATTCAAGCGCCGACTCCAGAAAACGAAAAGCCGTCTGCTTAGAAACCTGGGTCGACTCGAAGAACGCCAGATGACTGCCATTGCGCTCCACATGCAGCAGGGCGTCACTGATGGATTCGGCAATGTGCTTGGAACCACCCAGGTGAGTGGTTTCATCGCAGTCGCCGGCGACAACCAGCGTAGGTACCGTGATTTGTTCCAGCCGCGACTTCAACTCAGTCTTGTTCAGCGCATCGTTGAGTCGCGCATAGCGGTAGAACAGCTCTTCGTTGACGTAGGGATAAAGCGCCGCATGGGCGATGGAATCCGGAATGGTCGCCAGGGTGGCCTGGTCCAGGAATAACGCCTGCAAGTCACTGGCTTCGTTGCGGTCCACGGCGGCCGATTCCATCAGCCATTCGAAGTTCTGCTGGTGGGCGGTGCGCAGGCTGTCGTCCCCCAGGTTGTAATCGCCGTGCCACAGGCTCAGGGAATTGACCCGATCGGTGTGGGTGGCCGCCGCGCTGAGGGCGATCACCGCGCCGCCGCAAATGCCCATCAGGTGCGCGCTGTCCAGGCCATAGTGGTTCATCACATTGATCAGATCGCCCACCTGGGCGTCAGTGTCCACGGACAACTGGTCGAACGAAGTGCATGAACCGAACAGCCCGCGGGTTTCCCAGGTGACCACGAAGAATCTTTCGCTCAGCGCATTGAACCAGTCGCGGCACAGATCGAATGGCATGCCGCAGGGCAGGGCCAGGACGATGGCCGGGCGGTTTCGCTCGGTGCTGGCATGCACCGACAGCGCCACGTTGTCGCGAGTAATCAGGTGCAGTGTCTCGACCTCGGGCACGGCACCGCTGAAATCGAAGTGTCTGACCAGGCGCCCGAAGTCCTTGGCACTGTCGACATCGTCGAAGTGATCATAGGCAAACTCGAGGGCCTGGCAGATTTTCTTGCTGATGAACATTTCGAAAGACGACAGTTGCGCCTCGCCGTCATGCACGTACTGCACGGCTTTGACGCCGATCCTGGCGAACGCGGTGCTAACCGCCCGTTCCGTGGCTCTCACGCTGGAGGAAGCTTGGTCGGGCGCCACGTCACTGCCCTGGGCCAGGAAGCTCAGGCAGATCGGATCGGGCAAATGGATGGCAAGGTGCCTAAGCATCCTCACGGTCTCACACAGGCGCGTCGCTGCGTCAGTGGAAATAGTCATGGATTGGGGACTCCTGTCAGGCACGTTGCGCATGCCAACTGTCATGTGGCAGTGAAAAGGTCAGACGGCTTCGAATTTCTTGCCTCGGGTGGTGTGGGTGACAAGGCGATTGTATTCAGGTGTCGTGTCGCCAATGACCTGCACCGCGCCGTATTTTTCGAGGCTGATACGGCCACCGTATTCTTCGATGTGGTCGGAGTCGGGGTAGATCTTCACGAACGACGGCACATAACGCGAGGCGAAGCCCATGCGCATGTCCTGGGATTCACCGCTGTGGGGGTAGGAGGCGTGCATCAGGGTCGACCAGAAAATGATGAACTGGCCGGCCTTCATCTGCATGGGCACGGCGGAGGCTTCGTCAGGCTTCCAGTTTTCGTCGATCTGCAACTGGCGATAGTCATAACCGAAGAAACCGCGCCGCACGCCGTCCTTGACCACCGAGCTGTTGTTGGCATCCGGGTCGTAGGCCATGCGCTTGGTTTCGTCGTAGTTCATGCTGTTCTGGGTGCCGGGGATGAATTGCAGGCAACCATTGGCGATGTTGGCGTCGGTGAAGGCGGTCCAGACGGTGATGGTGCCGCCGAAGTCTTCGTTTTCCGGCCAGAGGATCTGTGGCTTGCCCGAGGCGTTGGCGAAGGTGTCGGCCTGGTGCCAGTCGGTGCCTTCGTCGCCCGGGTATTTCGGGAAAAACTCGGTGCGCCAGCACAGTACGTCCGGGCCGAGGATGCTTTCGACGCGGTCGCAGATTTGCGGACGGCAGATGTGGCTGGCGAGGAATTCGTCGTCCAGGTGGCGGTCGTAATTGGCAATGTTGGTGCCGCCGGAGATCGCATCCAGGTCCTGGTAGGCCGCGGCACTGCGGTCGAGCAGACGCAGGCGGGTGCGCTTCCAGGTTTCTTTCATTTCTTCTGGTGAATAGGCATCGAACGGTCCGATGAAACCGTTCTTTTCAAAGGACGCACGTTCTTCCGGGGTCAAGGCGAATTTTTTGCTCATGAGCTTTTCCTTTTCGATCAATGGGCTTGAACAAGGGAGCGCTGGATACAGCCGGCCAGTACTTTGGCGGTCGCGCCATCGGCCAGCACACCAGGGTCGAGGTTGACCCGGTAATGGGCCTTGAGCGTGCTCAACGAGCGGATCAGGGCCAGGGAAGTGCCGCCGAAATCGAAGAAGTCATCGTTCAGGCCGATGTTTTTCAGACCGATGTCGTCCGACCAGACCTTGAGCACGAACTGCTCCTGTTCGGTGAGGCCCGGTTCGTTGACGTGGAGCTCGGTGGATGGGACCGAATCGGGCGAGGGCAGGCGGCTCTTGTCGATCTTGCCGTGGTCGGTGACCGGCAATGCCGCCAATGGGATGTAGGCCGAAGGGCGCATGTAGTCCGGCAAGCTTGCGGCCACCTGGGCGGCCACTTCGCTGCGGACCTGTTCGGTCCAGGCAGTCACGCCATGGGTCGGTACCACATAGGTCACCAGGCGCCAGTCGCCATCGCCATAATCGTGACCGGCCACGTGGGCAGCGGTTACGGCCGCGCAGGCTTGCAGGCACGCCTCGACTTCGCCTGGCTCGATGCGGAACCCGCGGATCTTCAGTTGTTCATCGCAACGACCGGCGTAGCGGTATTCGCCATCGTCGCCCAACACCAGTAGGTCGCCCGTGCGATAGGCAGGGCTTGAGGTACCCGGCAACTGAACGAAGCGCGCTGCGTTCAAGGCGGGACGATTCAGGTAGCCCAGCGCTACACCGGCACCTTCAATGTACAGCTCACCCGCATTGCCTTGAGGCACCGGTTGTTGATCGGCGTCGAGCAGGTGCAGGCGCCAGCCATCCAATGGTGCACCGATGGACACCATGGCGGCGCTTTCCAGGTCTTGGCCGAGCACCCGCTTGAAGGTGGTGTGGACGGTGGCTTCGGTGATGCCGTACATGTTGATCAAGGCTGGCGTCTGGTCGCCATGGCGTTCGACCCATGGTCGCAGGACAGTGGCGGGCAGCGCTTCGCCGCCGAACACCACATAACGCAGGGCCAATGGCGTACTGGCAGAGCGGTCCGCTTCATCCAGGCCACGGAACGCCGATGGCGTCTGGCTCAGCACGGTGACGCCCAGGTCGGCCAACCATTGACGCGTGCCACTTGGCGAGCGCGACACATCGTAGGGCACCACGGCGACTTGGCCACCGTGGGCGAGGGCGCCCCAGATCTCCCATACCGAAAAGTCGAAGCCGATGGAGTGGAACATCGACCAGACGTCGTTTTCGGTGAAAGCGAACGAGCGTTGGGTACTTTCCAACAGGCGACTGACGTTGCCGTGCGCCACCAATACACCCTTGGGTTCGCCGGTGGAACCGGAGGTGTAGATGACATAGGCCGGGGCCTCGTCGGGGTTGCGTCGATCATTGGCGGGCAGCGCTTGCAGGGCCGGACCGGCCAGCAGCTCGGCCAGGGACAGGACACGCACGGACGCGCTTTGCGGCAGGTCGGCGAGTTCCCCGATCATCAGGCCCAGGCCGCTATCGCGCACGATGTGTTCGACCCGTTTGCCCGGGTATTGCGGATCGACCGGGACGTAGGCGCCGCCGGCCTTGAGAATGCCCAGCAGGCTGATGACCAGGTCGACGCCACGTGGCAGGCACATCCCTACCAGCATGCCGTCCTGGACGCCTTCCTGGCGAAGCCGGGCGGCTAGCTGCGACGAAACCGTGTCGAGTTGTGCGTAGCTCAATGAGCGAGAGGCGTCGGACACCGCGGTTCGCTCAGGGAATTCACGAGCCCGGGCGGCAAATGTTTCATGCAGGAATGCACCGGGCGTGAGGGGGGCTGGCGCGGGGTTGACCGATCCGCCAGTGTTCTTAATCGGCATGACTAACGCTCCTGTTAAATGCCAGGCACAACGTGTTTGCGTGTTGCGCAAACCGATGTGCTCGAGACGTCACTGCGACCCACGGCATCGTTTGCGGTACCTGTGCATTTCGCAGCTCGCGCATTTCAGCACCGACTTTGTGTCGGCGTCTGTCGCGGGAAATGGGGACAAGCGAGGCTGGTTTGGATCGACGTGTGTCGGTGCATCTGTGCATCTGTGCATCTGTGCAACGGTCGGTGGTGGGTTCTGTATTGGTGTGTATATCCGTTGCTGCGGTAACGGCTGCTGGCGGTTCCGCCCTTACGGCGGGTCACTTTTTTCAGACGCCAAAAAAGTAACCAAAAAGGCTTGCCCCACCACTCGGTGCCTCGCTAGGGCTCGGCATGCCCTCACTCCGGCATTGCTCCGTGGGCCGCCGCGAAGGGCCATCCATGGCCCAGCGCGGCTAACCCGGCATCCATGCCGGGTTGCCCACTCCACAATGCCTGCGTTCGGCCATCGTGGTTAACGGGGCGTCGAGATCAACGTCCTCCTCGAGGCGGCCTAACAGCCGACCTGGCTCTTCCGGTCGTACACCCATCAGTCTTTTTTGAGCAGGACCTGTGGGAGCAAAGCTTGCTCGCGATAGCGGTGGTTCAGTCAATGAAGATGTTGGATGTGCAGGCCTCATCGCGAGCAAGCTTTGCTTCCACAGGAGGGCTGGGTGCACATGGATTTTTGTGGCTGCTGAAAATCCAGTGTGGGAGCGGGCTTGCTCGCGATAGCGGAGTGTCAGTCAATGAAGATATTGGATGTGCAGGCCTCTTCGCGAGCAAGCTTTGCTCCCACAGGAGGGCTGGGTGCACATGGATTTTTGTGGCTGCTGAAAATCCAGTGTGGGAGCGGGCTTGCTCGCGATAGCGGAGTGTCAGTCAATGAAGATATTGGATGTGCAGGCCTCTTCGCGAGCAAGCTTTGCTCCCACAGGAGGGCTGGGTGCACATGGATTTTTGTGTCTGCTGAAAATCCAGTGTGGGAGCGGGCTTGCTCGCGAAAGCGGAGTGTCAGTCAATGAAGATATTGGATGTGCAGGCCTCTTCGCGAGCAAGCCCGCTCCCACAGGAGAAACGCGGTCCCACCAAGAACCAAGTCGGCTGTTAGGCCGCCTCGGAGTGGACGTTGATCTCGGGCGCCCCGTTAACCACGATGGCCGAACGCAGGCAATAGCGTTTTTGGTTACTTTTGGCTGGTCCGGCTCCCGGCTTTTCCAAAAGTGACCCGCTGTAAAAGCGGAACCCTAAGTAGCCGTTACCGCAGCAACGGATATACCCACCAAACCACGCCTCTCGAAACAGATAATCAAAACCTCCGATAACGACCTAAGTAACCCCATCAAAACCTCTGTCCCGGTTTGCGGTGCCAGACATCCCCCCCGATCAATGTTTTTATCCTTGCCCGATGGTGGGTCGCATTGGTCCGGCCCTGCGACGTGGATCCGACGATCCGTGGTTCAGGAGTTATTCATGAGTCTTCAAACTGACGCTTCGCCCGTCATGCCCGCTGACGGGATGGCGGATTCGCTTGCCTGGCCAGGTCCTGGAGCCGGCGAATCGGTCAGGCTGTCGTTGCTCGCCGACGGTTTGAGTTTGCCGGTGGTGATCGAGCCGGTCGAACCGGGGCTGGATCCTTCGCTGTGGGCCAGCACCCATCGTGAAGCCATCGAAGCGTTGCTGTGTCGCCACGGTGCGGTGCTGTTTCGCGGTTTCGATCTCGGCTCGGTGCCAGCCTTCGAGGCATTCGCCGAAGCCTTGTCGCCCGGGTTGCACGGCAGCTACGGCGACCTGCCGAAGAAGGAGGGCGGACGCAACGTCTACCGTTCCACGCCTTATCCCGAGCGCGAAATGATCCTGTATCACAACGAGAGTTCGCACCTGGAAAGCTGGCCGCGCAAGCAATGGTTCTATTGCGAGCAGCCATCACGGGTGGGCGGTGCGACGCCGCTGGCCGACATCCGCCAGGTCCTGCGATGCCTGCCTGCGCAGGTGATCGCCCGATTCGAACAAAAAGGCCTGAGCTACAGCCGCACCTTCACCGCCGGTGTCGAGCCGAGCTGGGCGTCGTTTTTCGGCACCACCGAGCGCGCCGTCGTCGAACAGCGTTGCCGGGAAGAGGGCACCGATTTCGAATGGCTCGACGATGAAACCCTGCAAGTGCGCACCCTTTGCCCGGCGGTTATCCAGCATCCGGTGACTGGGGAACGGGCATTTTTCAACCAGGTACAGCTGCACCATCCGTTTTGTCTGGGCGAGGAAATGCGCGAAGACCTGCTCGATATGTTCGGCGCCGATCGACTGCCACGCATGGTCAGTTATGGCGACGGAACGCCGATTGAAGACGACGTCATGGCGCTGCTCGGCGAGGCCTATGAGGCCTGTGCGGTCAGGTTCGTCTGGCGCAAGGGCGATGTGGTGATGCTCGACAACATGTTGGCCGCCCACGCTCGCGACCCTTATGAGGAACCACGCCTCATCGTTGTGGCGATGGGCGAAATGACCGCCCGGGGCGACGTATGGCGACCGGCGTGAGCCCTTTCGTGACTCCATTCGAGGACAGCAACCCATGAAAAACGAGCAGAACGCGAAGAAAGAGAAGAAGCCAAAACCGGGCTCGGTCATGCGCCTGTTGTGGCGTAACCATCCCTGGCTGACGCTCTTTACGTTGATCTGCGGTGTCATCAGCGGGGTGGCGTCCATCGCGGTGGTGAGCGTAATCAACGAGGCTATCCACAACGACGGCTCGCGCCTGCAAGCGCTGTACTGGTTCATCGGGCTCAGTGCCACGGCGCTGATCTTGCGCAATGGCGCAGCCTTGTTCCCGGCCTACGCCAGCATGCGCATCATGACGCGCTTGCGCATTGCGCTGTGTCGCAAGATTCTCGCCACGCCGCTGGAAGAAGTGGACCGGCGCGGCCCGCCCAATGTGCTGACGATGTTGACCAACGACATCCCGCAATTGAATACGACGCTGATCATCATGCCCACGATCCTGGTGGAGACGACGGTCTTTCTGTTCGGCATCGGCTACCTGGCCTACCTGTCGTGGGTCGTGCTGGCCTTGACGGTTTCACTGATGATCCTGGGGGTGGGGCTGTATCTGTTCTTCTTCTCCTGTGGCGTCAGGAACACGTCCCGGGTACGAGATGAATACACCGCGTTCAATGAATACACGCATGCCCTGGTTTTCGGCCTCAAGGAACTCAAGCTCAATGGCGTGCGGCGCCGCTGGTTCGGTCGCTCGGCCATCGAGGCGTCTTCCACCCGTGTGGCGCGCTACAACTTCGTCGAGCGCCTTTGGTACACCGCCGCCGACAACGTCGGGCAGTTCACGCTGTCGTTGCTGATCGGTTGCCTGCTGTTCGCCGCCCCCCTGGTCGGTGCCGTCGATCCGAAAATCATGACCGCCAGCGTTCTGGCCGTGTTGTACATCATGGGCCCGCTGTCGTTGCTGGTCGGGGCGATGCCCTTGCTGGCGGCGGGGCGGGTGGCTTCTACCCGTCTTGCGGAATTTGGTTTCTCGATCAACGGCCCACACCCGGAACCCATCGAGACCGACGCGCCCAAGGTGCATCTGCTGGAGCACAAGAAGCCGTGGAATCGCATCGAACTGAAGGCCGTGCGCATGCACTACCAGGAGTTGCACGCCGAGAGCGGTTTCTCCCTGGGGCCCATCGACCTGACGGTGCAGGCCGGCGAGTTGATCTACATCGTCGGTGGCAACGGTTGCGGCAAAAGCACCTTGGCCAAACTTCTCTGCGGGCTCTATATCCCCCAGGCGGGTGAGATCCTGCTCGATGGCAAGCCGGTCACGGATGAAAGTCGCAACGACTATCGCGACCTGTTCTCCGCGGTGTTTTCCGATTTCCACCTGTTCAACCGCCTCATCGGCCCCGACGAAGAGGACGGCAGCCCGACGCTGGCGCGCAAGTACCTGGAAACCCTGGGGCTGGCCGACAAGATCAAGATCGAAGGGCAGGGGTATTCCACCCTGAAGGCCTTGTCCTATGGCCAGCAAAAACGCCTGGCGCTGGTGTGCGCCTACATGGAGGACCGCTCGGTCTACGTGCTGGACGAGTGGGCCGCGGACCAGGATCCGCCGTTCAAGAAGTTCTTCTACGAGGAACTGCTGCCCGACCTCAAGCGTCGTGGCAAGACGGTGCTGATCATTACTCACGACGACCAGTATTTCCAACTGGCGGATCGCATCATCAAGTTGTCGGATGGCCAGATCATTTCCGACATCAACTGCGCCCTGCGCGACAAGCGAGCCTGAATGACCTTCCAGGCCCTGTCGTTCGGCTTGCGATGTCGCGACAGCACTGCCGGACCCCTGTGAAAACGCTTGGCATCGACCCACCCGGCAGGCGCGTATCCGCCGCCGGGTGGCGATGCCATGCACGAACGTCTGACCGTTCGACCGACCCCATGCCGCGCCGGCTACCTGCGCGGATTGCATCAACGCCAGGCGTGCCTGTTGCATTCAACCGGGCAGCACTGACAAATCTCTGAGAAGGATCGTATGAAATTTATCTTTGCGCGTGTGGTGGGTGACGTTGTTGCAACCGGCGGTCCGGCCAAGCGCTGCCATGAGCAGCAACAGGGCCGTCTGCTGTCGGCCAGCGTTCGGGTGTCGGAGGGGCGGGTATGAACCAGTCCCTGCCATTTTCGAAAACCTACCCGTTGACGGCCGCCCAGCGAGACATCTGGCTGGAGCAAATGGTCCAGGGCGATTCCCCGTTGTACAACATCGGCGGTTACCTGCACATCGAGGGTGCGGTTGACCCCGAGCGGTTCCAGCAGGCGATCGATTTGCTGGTGCAAAAACATGATGCCCTGCGCACGGTATTGCTCTGTGAAGCTGACGCAGGTGGCGTGCCGATGCAGACGCTGGTCGATACGCTGGCGGTGCAGGTGCCCGTGCATGATTTGTCTGATCAGCCCGATCCGCAGGCAGCGGCACAGGCCTGGGTCCAGCAGCGGATGGCGATGGCATTCCCACTGGACGGGGGGCCGCTGTTGCGCCTGGCACTGCTCAAGCTCAATGACGCTTCGTTCTATTTCGTCATCCAGGTTCATCACATTGTCCTGGATGGCTGGAGCATCGGCTTGATGTTCAAGGAACTCGGCGAGCTCTACAGCGCGCTGGAAAGCAACCAGGCGCCAGACGTATCGGCGCCTTCCTACGTGGCGTTCATAGAGGACGATGCCCGCTATCGCGACTCTCCACGGTTTGCCCGTGAACGAGCATACTGGCTGGAAAAATACCAGGAAGTCCCACCGCCCTTGTTCGTGGCCCGCAACCGTGATCGCAACCCTGATCGCATGGCCTCCAGCCGCCATGCCGTATGGCCCTACGCCCAATCGCTGAACGAGCGAATCGATGCCTTGGCGCAACTGCACCAGTCGTCCCGCTCGGCTGTGTTGCTGGCTGCGCTGTACGTTTATTTTGCCCGCACCACTGCCCGAGAAGAGCTGGTGATCGGCTTGCCGATCCTGAACCGGTCCAACGCGTCCTTCAAGAAAACCATGGGCATGTTCACCCAGGTGAGCGCCGTGCGGTTGCGCTTTGGCGCCGAGCTGTCATTCGGCGAGTTGGTCCACGAAGTGGCGCGCACCCTCAAGCAGGACTATCGCCACCAGCGTTTCCCCCTGAGCGACATGAACCGATCGCTCGAGCTGCTGCAGGGTAACCGCGGGCAGTTGTTCGACATATCGTTCTCTTATGAACTGGACGACCACCAATTCATGTTCGGGCAAGCCCCGGCCCGTTCGTTCAAGTGCTCGAACGGTCACGAACAGATGCCGTTGGCCATTCACATCCGGAGCAACCCGCACGACGATAACGCCTGGCTGCACTGGATCTACAATGCGGCATTTTTCCAGGACGGCGAGATCGAGGCGATGGCCGAGCGCTTCATGCAGGTGCTGGAGCAAGGCTTGAGCAATGACGCATTGCCGATCCGCGGGTTTGTGCTGCCGACGCCGGCCGAAGCCCACCAGTTACAGGCTTGGAACGCCGACGACGGGCAGCACTATGAGCATGACCGCACGATCCACGGTTTGTTCGAAGCGCAAGCAACCGCTCATCCCGATGCGGTGGCGGTGGTCCACGAAGACCAGGCATTGACCTACGGCGAGCTCAATATCCGAGCCAACCAGATTGCCCATCGCCTGCTGGCGCTGGGCGTTCGCCCGGATGACCGGGTGGCGATCTGTGTCGAGCGTGGCCTGGACATGATCGTCGGCTTGTTGGGGATCCTGAAGTCCGGCGCCGGTTACGTGCCGCTGGACCCTGCCTATCCAGCGGAGCGCCTGGCTTTCATGCTCAAGGACAGCACCCCGGTGGCATTGCTCACCCAGTCGGCGCTGGAGGTGCAACTGCCGGCGCTGTCCGCCCCGGTGTTATGGCTCGATCAGCCCGCAAGCGCAGGTATCGCTGAACAGCCGTGCCACGACCCCGTCAACGCGACGCTGACGTCGCACCACTTGGCCTACGTGATCTACACCTCGGGTTCGACCGGGTTGCCCAAGGGCGTGATGGTCGAGCACCGCAATGTCGCACGGCTGTTCTCGGCGACCCAACCGTGGTTTGAGTTCGGCCCGCAAGACGTGTGGGCGCTGTTCCATTCCTTCGCCTTCGATTTCTCGGTCTGGGAAATCTGGGGCGCGTTGCTCCACGGCGGTCGCCTGTTGGTGGTGCCGCAACTGGTCAGTCGCTCTCCACAAGAGTGCTACATGCTGCTGTGCGAGGCTGGTGTGACGGTGTTGAACCAGACGCCAAGCGCCTTCCGCCAGTTGATCGCGGCCCAGGGCGGAAGCGACCTGCGCCACAGCCTGCGTCAGGTGATTTTTGGTGGCGAAGCGCTGGACACGCGCATTCTCAAGCCCTGGTATGACCGTGCAAGCAATGCCGGGACGCAGTTGGTGAACATGTACGGCATCACCGAAACCACGGTGCACGTGACGTATCGTCCCCTTGAAGCGGCGGACGCGCAGTGGGGCGGGGTCAGTCCGATCGGCAAGCGTATCCCTGATCTGCGCCTGTACCTGCTCGACCCGTACGGCCAGCCCGTGCCGGTGGGTGTGACAGGCGAGTTGTATGTCGCTGGCGCGGGGGTGGCGCGGGGTTACCTGAACAGGCCTGAACTCAATGACAGCCGCTTCATCGCCGATCCGTTCGACAGCACTGCCGGGGCACGGATGTATCGCACCGGCGATCTCGGTTGCTGGCAGGAGAACGGCGAGCTGCATTACTTGGGGCGCAACGACGAACAGGTGAAAATCCGTGGCTTCCGGATCGAGCTTGGCGAGATCGAGACGAAGCTGGCGGCGTGCGAGGGAGTCCGCGAAGCGGTGGTCATTGCCCGTGAAGACACGCCGGGCGATCAACGCCTGGTGGCCTATCTGATCGCCAGCGAAGGCGCACATCTGTCGGCGGTCGAGTTGCGTTCGGACCTGCTGGGTTCGTTGACGGACTACATGGTGCCCAGTGCCTTCGTGGTCCTTGAGGCATTCCCGTTGACCACCAACGGCAAACTCGACCGCAAGGCCCTGCCGGCGCCCGATGCGCAGGCTTACGCCTATCGCGTTTTCGAAGCGCCGGTAGGCGACGTGGAAATCACCCTGGCCGGGCTCTGGACTGAACTGCTCGGCGTCGAACAGGTAGGGCGCCATGATCGGTTCTTCGAACTGGGCGGTCACTCGCTGCTGGCGGTCAAGCTGATCGAGCGCATGCGCCAGGTCAATCTGGACACCGATGTGCGGGTGCTGTTCGGCCAGCCAACCCTGGCGACACTGGCGGCCGTCACGGGGACCCGCGGCGGCATCGTCGTACCGGACAATGCCATTGCCCGCGATGCCCAGCGCATCACGCCGGACATGCTGCCACTGGCAACGCTGACCCAGGGCGAGATCGACCGTATTGTCGCGGCGGTGCCGGGCGGGGTGAGCAACGTCCAGGACATTTACGCGTTGGTGCCGTTGCAGGAGGGCATTCTGTATCACCACCTGGCGACCACCCAGGGCGATCCCTATCTGCTGCAAGCGCTGTTGCGCGTGGGCAGTCGCGAGCAGTTGGATGCGTTCGTCCAGGCCTTGCAGGCGGTGATCGAACGGCACGACATCCTGCGTACGTCGGTGATGTGGGAAGACCTGGGCGAGCCGGTCCAAGTGGTCTGGCGCCAGGCCCGGCTGACGGTGGAAGAACTCGCCTTGAATGCCGCCGATGGCGACATCGCCGAGCAGTTGCGGGCCCGCTTCGATCCTCGTCATACCCGCTTCGACCTGCGCCAGGCGCCGATGATGCGCATCCATGTGGCCGAAGACCTCGCCAATGGCAGTTGGGTCGCGGTGTTGCTGTTCCATCACCTGATCGACGATGCCACGTCCCTGGGGATGCTGGGCAAGGAAATCGAGGCACACCTGGAAAACCGTGCGGATGAACTGCCCAGGTCCGTGCCTTATCGCAACTATGTGGCGCAGGTGCGCTTGGGCAGCGATCCTGGCCAACATGAAGCGTTCTTCAGCGAAATGCTCGGGGACGTGGACGAGCCGACGCTGCCGTTCGGCTTGCAGGATGTGCAGGGCGACGGCACCGGTATCGAAGAAGCTTCGCTGGCCCTGGCTGCCGACTTGACCCAGCGCCTGCGCGCCCAGGCACGACGCCTGGGGGTCAGCACGGCGAGCCTGCACCATTTGGCCTGGGGCCAGGTGGTGGGGCGTTTGTCCGGTCGACAGGATGTGGTGTTCGGGACGGTGTTGATGGGGCGCCTGCACAGCGGCCAGGATGACGGGCATGCCTTGGGCATGTTCGTAAACACCCTGCCGTTGCGTGTCGAGGCCGGGGGGCAGGGAGTATTGGCTGCGCTGAATACCACCCACGAGCGCCTGGCGGCGTTGCTCGGCCACGAGCATGCGCCGCTGTCCCTGGCCCAGCGTTGCAGCGCAGTCGCGGCGCCGACGCCGTTGTTCAGCGCGTTGCTGAACTACCGGCAGACCGCGGTGGCTGCGCAGTCACCCAAGGACGCCGGCCAGGCGCGAACCTGGGCCGGGGTCGAGATCCTCGGCGGCGAAGAGCGGACCAACTACCCACTGTCGCTGTCGATAGACGACCTGGGCGAGTCGTTCGGGCTGACGGTGCAAGCCGTGGCCGGCATCGGCGCGCAGCGCGTTTGCGCCTATATGAATACAGTGCTCGAAGCACTGGCCGATGCCCTCGACCAGACTGTCGACACCCCGCTGCATGGCCTGGATATTGTCCCCGCCAATGAGTGGCGGCAGTTGGTCGAGGACTTTAATGCCTTCGATACCGTCTATCCGGCGGGGTTGCTGATCCATCAATTGTTCGAAGCCCAGGTCCAGGCCCGGCCGGACGCTATCGCGCTGACGTATCAGGACGCGTGCCTGAGCTACGGTGAGCTGAATCGGCTGGCGAACCAGATTGCCCATCGCCTGATCGAGCAGGGCATCGGTGCCGATGATCGTGTGGCGATCTGCGTGGACCGCAGCCTGGAAATGGTTGCGGGGCTGCTGGGTATCCTCAAGGCCGGCGCCGCTTATGTGCCCCTGGACCCAGCCTATCCGAGCGAACGCCTGACCTACATGCTGGAGGACAGCGCGCCCAAGGCCCTGCTGACCCAGCGCGATTTGCAGGCGCGCTTCGCGCAACCGAGCGTGCCGGTGTTGTTGCTCGACGCCGGGGAACGCGATGGCGCCGGCATCAGCGCTCAGCCGCAAACCGATCCGCACGTGAGCGGCCTGGGCCCCGACAACCTGGCGTATGTCATTTATACCTCGGGTTCTACCGGTCAGCCCAAGGGCGTTGCCATGCCGCACCGGGCCCTGGTCAACCTGATGCAGTGGCAAATCGAACAGGCCCGGCAGCAGGGACGCGCGACCGCACGCACCTTGCAGTTCGCGGCCCTGGGCTTCGACGTTGCCTTCCAGGAGATTTTCAGCACCCTGTGCGCCGGTGGCGAATTGTCGTTGATCCATGCCGATATCCGGTTGAATTTCCACCGTTTGTTCCAGCACATCCGCGACCAGCGCATCGAACGCCTCTACCTGCCTTGTGTCGCCCTGCAGGCGTTGGCCGAGGCGGTGGTTGGCGACGGTGAGGGCGGGCCGCTGGCCTGTCCACTGCGGGATGTCATCACCGCGGGCGAGCAACTGCGCATCACGCCACAGATCCGTGAATTTTTTGCCCGCCTGGATGGTTGTCGCCTGCACAACCACTACGGCCCGACCGAATCCCACGTCGCCACTGCACTGACCTTGCCGGACGATGTCGCCGCTTGGCCTACGCTGCCGGCCATCGGGTACCCGGTGGCCAACACGCGCATTTATCTGCTGGACGAGCACCTGCGTCCGGTTCCGACCGGCGTAGCGGGCGAGATCCATATCGGCGGCATATGCGTTGCCCGTGGCTACCTGAACCGCGACGACCTCAGCGGCGAGCGGTTCATCCGCGATCCGTTTGCGGTGGGTGGCCAGGCGCGCCTGTACAAGACCGGGGACCTGGGGCGCTACCAGCCCGACGGTTGCATTGAGTACCTGGGGCGCAACGACGATCAGATCAAGATCCGCGGTTTCCGTGTCGAGCTGGGAGAAGTCGAGGCCAGGCTTTGCCAGCACGCGGGGATCAAAGAGGCGGCGGTCATCGCCCGTGAAGACAACCCTGGGGACAAACGCCTGGTGGCGTACTTCACGCCTGCGGTCGCGGACCTTTGGCCCGACGCCGAAGCGCTGCGCGCCTATCTGCAAGCACTGTTGCCGGACTATATGGTCCCGGCGGCCTATGTGCGCCTGGAAAAACTGCCCCTGTCGCCCAACGGCAAACTGGACCGACGGGCGCTGCCGGCACCGGAGGCGGACGCCTTTGCCAGTCGGGCCTATGAAGCACCGCTGGGTGAGGTGGAGACCGTGCTGGCGCGGCTGTGGACCGAGGTCCTCGGCGTGGAGCGGGTGGGGCGTCATGACCACTTCTTCGAGTTGGGTGGGCATTCACTGTTGGCCGTGAAGCTGATCGAAGGCATGCGCCAGGCCGGCCTGAGCGCCGATGTGCGCGTCTTGTTCGGTCAACCGACCCTGGCGGCCCTGGCCGCGGCGGTGGGTGGTCGCGCTGACGTCGTGGTGCCGGCCAATGGTATCGTCGCCGGTTGCCAGCGGATCACGCCGGCCATGCTGCCGTTGGTGTCGCTGGACCAGCCCGCCATCGACCGGATTGTCGCCACGGTGCCTGGCGGGGTCGCGAACGTACAGGACATCTACCCGCTGGCCCCGCTGCAAGAGGGGATTCTCTACCACCACATTGCCGCGCAAGCGGGCGACCCGTACTTGCTGCAAGCCACGTTTGCCCTGGACAGCCGTGCCCGGCTCGATGGATTCGTCCAGGCGTTGCAGGCAGTCATCGATCGGCACGACATCCTCCGGACCGCGGTGCTCTGGGAAGGCTTCGACCAGCCTTTGCAAGTGGTCCTGCGCCGTACCGAGCTGCTGCTGGAAGAACCGCTGGTGGACCCGGCCCAAGGCGACATCGCCACGCAACTACAAGCGCTTTTCGACCCTCGGCATTGTCGCCTGGATTTGGGCAAGGCGCCGCTGATGCGCCTGGCGTGTGCCTGGGACAGTGCCCAGCAGCGCTGGGTGGCGGTCCTGCTGTTCCACCACATCGCCCTGGACCATACGGCACTGGACGTGATGCAGGACGAAATGCTGGCGTGCCTCAACGGTGAGGCCGAGCGCCTGGACGCCGCCATGCCCTACCGCAATTACGTGGCGCAGACGCTGCTGGGTGTCAGCCGCGAGCAACACGAAGGTTTCTTCCGCGACATGCTCGGTGATGTCGAGGAGCCGACGCTGCCGTTCGGGCTGCGTGAGGTACAGGGCGACGGCCGGGGCATCGACGAGGTCAAGCTGAACCTCGATAACGCATTGAGCCTGCGCCTGCGCCAGCAGGCGCGTCAGTTGGGCGTGAGCCCGGCGGCCCTGCATCACCTGGCGTGGGCGAGGGTCCTTGGACGCTTGTCCGGACGCGAAGATGTGGTCTTCGGCACCGTGTTGTTGGGCCGCATGCAAAGCGGCGAGGGCTCTGACCGCGCGCTGGGCATGTTCATCAATACCTTGCCGTTGCGGGTGAAAGTGGGCGCCGAGGACGTACGCACAGGCGTCAAGGCGACCCATGGGCGGCTGACCGCGTTGCTCGGCCATGAACACGCCTCGCTGGCATTGGCCCAACGCTGCAGCGGCGTGCCGGCTGCGTTGCCGCTGTTCAGTGCCTTGCTCAACTACCGCCACAGTCCGCTCCAGGATAACGACGGCATCGAACAATGGGCGGGTGCGCAAGTGCTGGCGGTCATGGAACGGACCAATTATCCGTGCATGTTGTCGGTCGATGACCAGGGCGAAGGTTTCCTGTTGACTGTGCAGACCGCTGGCGCCGTCGATGCCCGGCAAGTCGGCGCCTACATGGAAACAGCCCTGGCGAGCCTGGTGGAGGCGCTGGAGTTTGCGCCTCAGTCGCCGGTCAACGCGCTGGATATCCTGCCGGGAGACGAGCGTTGGCAGTTGTTGCGGGATTTCAACGCTACTGAGGCTGACTATCCGCGGCAGCAGACGATTCATGGGCTGTTCGAAGCGCAGGTGCAGCGTACGCCGGATGCGGTGGCGGTGATCCGTGGCGAGCAGCGCCTGAGCTACCGCGAGTTGAACGAGCGGGCCAACCGTCTGGCCCATTACCTGCGCAAGCAGGGCGTGGAACCCGATTCGCGGGTGGCGATCTGTGTCGAGCGTGGCATCGACATGGTGGTGGGGCTGCTGGCGATCCTCAAGGCCGGCGGTGGTTATGTGCCGTTGGATCCGGCGTATCCGTTGGATCGGATTGCCTACATGCTGCAAGACAGTGCCCCAGCGGCGGTGTTGGTCCAGGACGCTACAGTCGGGCTGTTGAGCGATGCTCCAATGGCAGTGATCAATCTCAACAGCGGCTTGTGGCAGGACGAATCCGTCTCCAATCCGGAGATCGGCGGGCTGACTTCAT
>NZ_JAGDEZ010000056.1:0-31585 GCF_017498305.1 Pseudomonas sp. OA65 | reverse complement strand
GGCGCCAGAACTTGCCAGTCTGCGTTGCCATTCCTCGCCGTAGCGGGCTACGACTCGTCATGGCGCCTTGCCTGGCAAGCCCTGGCACTCGAATTTGAGTACTCGAATTAACCGTACAGGCCACTAGGCAAAGTCCTACGCAGAAATCTCCAGTGACACTCAAGCACGCCGGAAACAGCCGATTCAAAGCCCTGCACAACAATCTGTAAAGTCTGGAAATACGCCGCAATCGAAACACCCCACGGACTGTACCATTCACCAAGGAATGTAAACGCACCATGAACCAGACGGCTCAATCACCTCATTACTTCACCAACTACCGCAAACTCATTTCCCTTGCAGACCAGGATTGGCAAAGCACCGAAGCCGGGAAAGTCTCTGGGCTGAATGTCGAGGTCAAGACACCCAACGTGTTGGTCGACCAATACGGTCGGGCTCTTCATCACTTCTGCACGACGTCCTACCTGGGCCTGGACTATCACCCTGCGTTGCTGGACGGCGCCATGACCGCCCTGTGGGAGGCCGGGACCCTGCGGGTCGCCAACTCAAGGAATCGCTGCAAGCTGGCGATCCTGGACCAGTACGAAACCCAGTTGTCGGAGCTTTTTGGCGCCAGTTGTCTCAGCGCCCTGTCTTGCAGTGCGGCGAGCGCCGGGATCCTACCACTGCTGGCCAGCGGTGCATTCACTCAAAATCGTGCGCCCGTCATGGTGTTCGACAAACATGCCCATTATTCGATGAACCACAGCAAGGCCGCCTGCGCCGACGAAACCCAGGTCATCACCAGTCCGCACAATGATATGGATTTCCTCGAGGACGTGTGCAAACGCCAGCGCGAGGTGGCGTATGTGGCCGACGGCGCCTACAGCATGGGCGGCATGGCCGACCTAGACAGCCTGATGTACCTCAAGCAGCGCTACGGCTTGTTTCTTTACCTGGACGATTCCCACGCCCTGTCTGCGGTTGGAGAATCCGGCGCCGGCCTGGTCCGTTCGCGCCTCCCGGCGGTGGACGAGCGCACGCTGATCGTGGCCTCGCTGGCCAAGTCATTCGGCGCCAGTGGCGGGCTGGTCATGTTTGGCAGTGAACGGCACAAGGCGCTGGTACAGCGCTACGGTGGACCGAGCAATTGGTCCCAGAGCCTGAACGCAGCAGCTATCGGTGCCGGCATGGCTTCGATCCGCCTGCACCGCAGTCTGGAATTCAGCGCCTTGCAGGCGCGTTTGCAAGCTAATATCCGCCTCTTCGACAGCCTCGTGCGGACCGGACAAGGCGGCACCCCCATGGCGATCCGCATGGTGCCTTGCGGTGAAGCGGCCCTGGCCAACAGCCTGGCGGTCGAACTGGCCGAACTGGGGTATTTCACCTCGGCGGTATTTTTTCCCGTGGTGCCGCAAGGCAAGGCCGCCATTCGCATTACCCTGCGCGCCGACATGGAGCCTGACGTGATTCGCTCGTTTTGCGAAAAGATCACCGAACTGCTGCTGACCCACGGGCGTGACCTCCGCCCCTGAGACAGGATGCTTGATGAATAACCGCACAACCCTGATCGTCACTTGCACCACCGTCTTCCTGGCTCAACTGGGTATGAGCATCTATTTGCCGGCCCTGCCGGATATCGCCCGGGCTATCGGTACCGATGCGTCCCGGGTGTCCTGGGGCCTGTCGGTGTACCTGATCGGCATGGCGCTGCCCATGTTGCTGTGGGGCAGCCTGAGCCAGCGCCTGGGGCGCAAGCCGGTCTTGCTGGCGGCTTTGGGGTTGTACGGCCTGGGCAACCTGGCCTTGCCGCTGGGCACGACAATCGAGGCGTTCCTGACGCTTCGGTTGATCCAGGGCATCGGCGCCAGCGGTATTTCGGTGATGGCGCGGGTCCTGATTCGTGACAGTTTCAGCGGTGACCTGCTGGCCAAGGCCCTGTCCTGGATATCGATCGCTTTTGTGATTGCCCTTGGTATTGGCCAGTACCTGGGCTCGCTGATCCAGGCGGCTTTCGGCTGGGAGGCGATCTTCCTGGGATTGGGCGCCGTCAGCCTGGCCATGGCAGCGGCGGTGTCCAGGGCGCGTTTCCCGGTGCTGATACAGACCAGCAACGGGCAATCGGCATGGGGTATCTACAAGCAGATATTCCGGCAGCGGGCGTTCCTGCTGCCGGCCTTGGCCGGTGGGTTGGGCTACGGCGTGATCGTCGCCTTCAATACCGCCGCGCCGCTGATCCTGCAGGAGAGCTTCCACTGGTCGGCCATTGAATACGGCCTGCTGGGCTGGCCGATCAGTGCCGCGTACCTGTTCGGGGCACTGGCGGTGAACGCCTTTGTGCTGCGCACCGGTCAACGGCGAATGATGGGCTGGGGCATCGCGCTGGTGCTCGGCGGCAGCATGACCATGCTGGCAGGCAGCCTCACCCTGAGCAGCATCGCGTTGCTCTTCTGGCTGCCGTATTGCTTCGCGGTGTTCGGCCAGTCGTTGATCTACCCCATCAGCCTGTCCCTGGCCAATGAAGGTTCGCCGGTGGCCGGCGCTTATGCCATGGCATTGAGCGGGTTCCTGCATCAACTGATGGCGTCGGTGATCGGAGCCATCGCCAGCCTGCTGTTGAGCCAGCAAGCCTGGCCACTGGCGGCGTTGTGCGCGCTGCTGGGGGCGGCGGCGATGCTCTGTGTGAGGTTCGTGCCGCCCCGGGTCGCTTAGAACGCGCTGCGGAAAATCTCCTCGATCTGCCGCTGATCCGCGGCTCGTGGATTGGTCAGGCCGCACGCGTCTTTCAAGGCGTTGGCGGCCAACACCGGAACGTCGTTGAGGCGCACGCCCAAATCACGCAAACCGGCCGGAATGTCCACGTCTTGTGCCAGGCTGCGGATCGCCGCAATAGCGTTCCGGGCCCCCTCTTCCGGGCTGAAACCCCGTGTATCGGCGCCCATGGCATGGGCCACGTCGGTCAGGCGAGCGGCGCACACCGAGGCGTTGAAACTCTGTACATGGGGCAACAGCACGGCATTGCACACGCCGTGCGGCAAGTCGTAAAAACCGCCCAGTTGATGCGCCATCGCGTGCACGAAACCCAACGACGCATTGTTGAACGCCATCCCTGCGAGAAATTGCGCGTAGGCCATGTTTTCCCGCGCCGCCAGATCGCTGCCGTCGCGCACGGCCAGGCGTAGATTGTTGCTGATCAGGGTAATGGCCTTCAGGGCGCAGGCATCGGTAATCGGCGTGGCGGCGGTGGAGACATAAGCCTCGATCGCGTGCGTCAGCGCATCCATGCCAGTGGCGGCCGTCAGGCCCTTGGGCATCGCCACCATCAACGCCGGATCGTTCACCGACATCAGCGGGGTCACGTTGCGATCGACAATCGCCATTTTCACGTGGCGGGTCTCGTCGGTGATGATGCAGAAACGGGTCATTTCGCTGGCGGTGCCCGCCGTGGTGTTGATGGCGATCAGCGGCAGTTGTGGCTTGCTCGAACGGTCCACCCCTTCATAGTCACGGATCTGCCCGCCGTTGGTGGCGCACAGGGCGATGCCCTTGGCGCAGTCGTGGGGTGAACCGCCGCCCAGCGACACGACGAAATCGCATTGGCTTTCCTTGAGCAAGCCCAGCCCAAGCTCGACATTGGCAATGCTCGGGTTGGGCTTGGCACCGTCGAAAATCACCGAGTCAATGTCCTGTATCGCCAACAACTCGGCCACCTTGGTGGCGACACCGGCCTTGGCCAGCCCTGCGTCGGTGACGATCAGGGCTTTGCGAAAGCCGTAGTTGCGAATGGCGGTCATGGCCTCGTCGAGGCAACCCAGCCCCATGATGTTCACGGCGGGAATGAAAAAAGTGCTGCTCATGGCACACGCTCCTGGAAGAGGCCGAATCGGCAGGGGCGTACAGGATTGACCGAGTAGTCACGACGCATCTTGATCTGGCTCAAGACTGGGTCGTGATAAAGTCGCGGCCTGCCTTTGCCACGTTTTGAGATGATCCTTGCGATGACCGATTTCCAGGAATACGACACCCGGCTCGAAGACTGGGAAGTCTTGCGCGCCGACACCGCCTTCAGCGGCCTGCTGCTGGGCAATGGCGCCAGCCGTGCGGTGTGGGACGATTTCGGCTATGACTCGCTGTTCGAAAATGCCCGCACCGTCGAGGAAAAACCCTTGAGCCCGTCGGAACTGAGCGTGTTCGACGCGATGCAGACCCGCAGCTTCGAACAGGTGCTGGGGGCGCTGAAAACCACCAGTCGGGTCAACAAGGCCCTGGCCGTCAGCTCCGCCGCCCCGCGTAACCGCTATTATGCGATTAAGGAAGCGTTGATCAACACCGTGCACGCGCTGCATATCCCGTGGCGGCTGGTGCAGCCATCGACCCTGGCGACGCTCAACCGGGAACTGAGCCGCTACCGCACGGTGTTCACCACCAATTACGACCTGCTCAACTACTGGGCGATCCAGCATGGGATCGAGACCATCACCGATCTGTTCTTTGGCGATGACCACAGTTTCGACCTGAGGCAGGCGAGCACGGACAAACCACGCTTGCTGTACCTGCACGGCGGCCTGCACCTGGTGCGCAACCAGGACGGCACCGCGCGCAAGCTCACGTCCACCGAAGGGACCTTGCTGGGCAATTTCGCCATCAACAACACGATCAAGACCCTCGACGATGTGCCGCTGTTCGTCAATGAAGGTCCCAGCATCGACAAGCTCAAGACCATTCGCAGCAGCGATTACCTGTCGTTCTGCTACGACCAGTTGCTGCAGCATGGCGACAACCTGTGCCTGTTCGGCCATGCCCTGGGCGAGCAGGACCGGCACATTGTCCATGCCCTGCGCCTGGCCGCCCCGAAAACCGTGGCGATTTCGATCTTTCCCCGTAGCCAGGCATTCATCCAGCATCAGAAGCGGCATTACGCCAAGGTGTTCGAGGGGCAGGACGTGCAATTGCGCTTCTTCGATGCCAAGAGCCATCCGTTGGGCGATCCGAAATTGTCGGTGCCGGTGGAGGTTTAGTCTCGGGCTACATGACCTGGAAACTCAATGCCAGGTCAGCGCATGACTGTGGCGAGGGAGCTTGCTCCCGCTCGGCTGCGCAGCAGTCGTCATTTTGTGAGCCTGCTGCCTGGCCTTGGAACCGATGGGGACCGCTTCGCGGTCCAGCGGGAGCAAGCTCCCTCGCCACAAAAGCCCACTCGCTACAGCAGGCTCGCTCCCATAGGGATTGGTTCAGAGCGCAGCCACGGTCTTGTCCTTGATGACCGTCGTCGGTCCATTGGCCTTGACGCTGGCGATGCCTTTGTCCCGGGCGGCGTCCGATGAATACGCCTCGCTGCTGCCAATCACTTCGTGGTTACCGGCCTTGAGGTTGAAGTACGGATGGCCGTCCTTGGTCGTCTTGAGTTCATAGCGTTCGGCCAGCGGACTGTTTTTCTGCACCGCCGCAATGCCACCGTCGGCGCCGCTGCGGGTGGTGTACTGCTCGCTGGTCAAGATGGTCTCGGCGTTGGCCGCCTTGAGCACAAACCGAAACTGGCCATTGCTGCTTTTGCTGACTTCGTACCATCCGGACATGATTATTCTCCAGGCAATGAGGGCATGCCCCGAGAGTAAAGACCCGCTGCGCTTGTCCCGCCAGTCCGTTACTACAAAGTGATGGCTGTGCCCAGCAAGGTCAGGAATCCCGCCAGCCAGTTCGGGTGCGCAGGCCAGGCCGGTGCGGTCGCCAGGTTGCCCTGGACATGGCCTTGGGTCACGGGAATGTCCATATAGGTCCCGCCCGCCAGCCGCACTTCCGGGGCGCACGCCGGGTAAGCGCTGCATTCGCGCCCTTCGAGGATGCCCGCCGCCGCCAGCAATTGCGCACCGTGGCACACCGCGGCAATCGGCTTGCCCGCCAGATCGAAATCGCGCACCAGTTGCAGGACGGTTTCATTCAGGCGCAGGTATTCCGGCGCCCGCCCACCCGGCACCAACAGCGCGTCGTAGTCGGCGGCCTGGACGTTGGCGAAGTCATGGTTGAGGGCGAACAAATGCCCCGGTTTTTCGCTGTAGGTCTGGTCGCCTTCGAAATCGTGGATCGCCGTGCGCACCGTTTGGCCCGCGGTTTTGTCCGGGCACACGGCGTGCACGGTGTGGCCGATCATCTGCAACGCCTGGAATGGCACCATGACTTCATAATCTTCGACGTAATCGCCGACCAGCATGAGGATTTTCTTCGCGGCCATGGGAAGGGCTCCTTTGGGAATGCGTGAGGGGTTGACGCATTAAAGGTAGCCGGGAGTATCGGTGGGCGAGCGGTAACCGGCCGTGACCTGACGGGATGCATGCCGCTGGAGGTTGAATGCTGGATGCAACCTGTGGGAGCGAGCCTGCTCGCGATTCAGGCGACGCGGTTTATCAGGCATACCGCGTCATCGTTCAATCGCGAGCAGGCTCGCTCCCACAGGGGTAATGCACCAGTAGGTCAGGCGAGATAGCCATCCGCCCGCAGCAGCGTTTCGAGGCAGTGCTCGGTGATGTGGTAGAAGGCCTTGAGTTCTTCGATTTTTGCCAGCAGCTCGGTGGGGTCCGCCGGTTCGGCGCGTTTGACGGCCAGAATCATCTTGTTCTTGTTGGTGTGGTCCAGGGAGATGAACTCGAAGACCTTGGTCTCGTAGCCACACGCTTCGAGGAACAGCGCCCGCAAGCTGTCAGTGACCATTTCCGCCTGCTGGCCCAGGTGCAGGCCGTATTGCAGCATCGGCTTGAGCAAGGCCGGGCTCTGGATCTGCAGGCGGATCTGCTTGTGGCAGCACGGCGAGCACATGATGATCGAGGCGCCCGAGCGAATGCCCATGTGGATCGCGTAGTCGGTGGCGATGTCACAGGCGTGCAAGGCGATCATCACATCCACGGCGCTCGGCGCCACGCTGCGCACGTCACCGTGCTGGAAGCTCAGGCCCGGATGCTCCAGGCGCGCGGCGGCTTCGTTGCACAGCTTGACCATGTCTTCGCGCAGCTCGACACCGGTCACCACGCCCTCGGCCTGTAAGGTGTTGCGCAAGTAGTCATGGATGGCGAACGTCAGGTAGCCCTTGCCCGAACCGAAATCCGAGACCCGCACCGGTTTGTCCAGGGCCAGTGGCGACGACGTCAGCGCATGGCTGAAGACCTCGATGAACTTGTTGATCTGCTTCCACTTGCGCGACATCGCCGGAATCAGCTCGTGCTTGTGGTTGGTCACGCCCAGGTCAGCCAAAAATGGCCGATTCAGGTCGAGAAAGCGATTTTTCTCACGGTTGTGCTCGGCAGACGGCACTTCCCGCAGTTGCTGGGGCTTGCTCTTGAATAGTGAGCTCTTGCCCTTCTTGCTGTACTCCAGCTGCGCCTCGTCGGTGACCGCCAGCAAATGCGCGTTCTTGAACGACGCCGGCAACAGCGCGGCGATGGTGTCCACGCCTTCGGCCAGTGGGAAATTCTTGGTGATGTCGCGGGTCTTGTAGCGGTAGACGAAGGACAGGCACGGCTGGTCCTTGACTGTCAGCTGCTTGATGATCAGCCGCTGGAGGTCCACCTCGTCCCCCACGTACTTGGCCAACACCAGTTTGATGAAAGCGTTTTGTTCAAGGCTGGTGCGCAGCAGCTCGATGAATTGGGCGTGGTGATCCGGCGCGGGACGGACGGGCGTTGCGGTGACGGACATGAACAAGCGGCCTCGGGGCGGGCGGATCGGGAATGGCGGGTATTTTAGGGGGGATGGGCAGCGAGGGCACGGGGAATTTCCCCAGCGGTAGAAAATCCAGGCCCTTTTTACGAAGGCCCCGGCTTTTGCGGCTCACTGAGCTTTTTGTGGCTCACTGGGGCTTTTGTGGCGAGTGAGCTTTTGTGGCGAGGGAGCTTGCTCCCGCTGGACCGCGAAGCGGTCCCCATCGGCTCCAAGGTCGGGCAACGAGCTCGCAAATCGACGACTGCTTCGCAGCCGAGCGGGAGCAAGCTCCCTCGCCACAAAAGCGGCTCTGGCCATGGTGATCGACAATCAACTTAAAACCACCAACCGATTCGGCAGTTCATTGCGTTCCTGGGTCAGCGGCACGTGTTCCTTGAGCAATTCTCCGCAGGCTTCGATGCACGTCACGAACCCTTGCAAGGTCTGCCCCTGGCGAACCTGCTGGGTAAACGCCGCGACAATGGCGTCCCAGCATTTGTTGTCCAAGTGCTTGGAGATGCCCTCATCGACGAGGATTTCCACATACCGCTCGGCCTCGCAGACGAAGATCAGCACGCCCGTGCTGCCCACGGTGTGGTGCAGGTTCTGTTCGAGGAATTGCCGGCGCGCCAGGTTGGAGGCCCGCCAGTGGCGCACGGAACGGGGAATCAGGTGCGTGGTGATCTTGGGGATACGGAACACCAGGCACAACACGATGAAACTGATCCATTGCACCAGCAACAGACTGTGCAGGGCCAACCAGCCGCTGAGGTAAT
Organism: Pseudomonas sp. OA65; assembly: GCF_017498305.1. NCBI lineage: Bacteria > Pseudomonadati > Pseudomonadota > Gammaproteobacteria > Pseudomonadales > Pseudomonadaceae > Pseudomonas > Pseudomonas sp. OA65. The sequence continues at coordinate 23,141 of NZ_JAGDEZ010000056.1, read as the reverse complement.
GGACCACGCCAGGCACCACCAGGGCCAGCAGGCTCGCCCATAGCAGCGGTATGTAGGCGTAGTCGTCGGCGCGGGCGGCCAGTACCGTGACCAGTTCGGCATCGGTATGCCGCTCGACCCGTGCGATGGCCTCGGCGACCTTGCGCTGTTCGTGTTCAGTCAGTAATGCCATGGTTAAAAGTGCCTGCTCATTATTATTATCACCAGCCGCCCGACGAACCGCCGCCCCCAAAACTACCACCGCCACCGCTGAAGCCGCCCCCACCGCCTCCGAAGCCACCACCGCCGTAACCGCCCGAACCGCTGGAGCCACCGCGTCCGGTCGGCAGGATACCGAGCGTCTGGCAGACCAATATCGTCAAAATAAACAGGATTACCAGGAAGATGAACAACCCTGGATGGCGCTCGACGAAATCGCCCTGCTGCCCATCTGCATTGTAAGCAGTCGCGGGCTCGTCCAGCGGGCTGCCGCCCAGCACCACCAGCATCGCCGCGACGCCATCGCTGATGCCTTTGTTGAAGTTGCCGGTCTTGAAGGCCGGCGTGATCACCTGATTGATGATCACCGAACTCTGGGCGTCGGTCAGGCGATCTTCCAGGCCATAACCCACTTCGATGCGCAGTTTACGATCATCCCGGGCGACGATCAGCAGCGCGCCATTGTTTTTATCCTTCTGCCCGATGCCCCAATGGCGGCCCAGTTGATAGCCGAAGTCTTCGATGCTGCTGCCTTGCAGGTCCGCCAGCGTGACCACCACTACCTGTTCGCCGGTGGCCTGTTCATGGGCCTTGAGCTGCGAGTCCAGTTGCGCGCGCACCGAAGGGTCGAGCATCTGGGCGGCGTCCACCACCCGCCCGGTCAGTTCCGGAAACTTCAATTCGGCCTGGGCCGTGAATGTAAAGACCCAGAGCAACAGCGCAAACAGCTTCAAGCTTCGAGCGGCAAGCGCCGAGCCCCAAGCGGTACGCGTTGCCTGGGCTTGAAGCTTGCCACTTGGAACTTGAAGCTGCTTCATCAGAACTTCACTTCAGGGGCTTTTTCGGCATTGGGGCTGGTGGCCTCGAAGGTTTCGCGGATCGGCAGGTCGCTGTACATCACGCTGTGCCACAGGCGCCCCGGGAACGTGCGGATCTCGGTGTTGTACTTCTGCACCGCCAGGATGAAATCGCGGCGGGCCACGGCGATGCGGTTCTCGGTGCCTTCGAGCTGGGATTGCAACGCCAGGAAATTCTGGTTGGCCTTGAGGTCCGGATAACGCTCGACCACCACCATCAGCCGGCTCAATGCGCCACTCAACTGGTCCTGGGCCTGCTGGAACTGCTTGAGTTTTTCCGGGTTGTCCAAGGTGCTGGCGTCTACCTGGATCGACGTCGCCTTGGCCCGCGCCTCTACCACTGCGGTCAGGGTTTCCTGCTCGTGCTGGGCGTAGCCCTTGACGGTTTCCACCAGGTTGGGGATCAGGTCGGCACGGCGCTGGTACTGGTTCTGCACCTGGCCCCAGGCGGCCTTGGCCTGTTCGTCCAGGGTCGGGATGTTATTGATGCCGCAACCGGCCAGCAGCGTGGTGAGCAGCAACAAGGCCAGCATTGGCAAGTTGCGAAGGTCATTCAGTCGTGGATTCATTGGATGAAGCGCTCCCTGGCATGACATTGGAAAAACCCGGCCACCTATCCCGCCAGCGTCTGGGGCATAATCTGCCGCCGCACTGGATTGAAACGGGTCGATGGGCTAAAAGATGCGCAGTGCGAAACTAAGTTCAGCCCAATGGGTTCGAAAGTGTGCTGCATTTAACTGAACAACAATAGCCGCTCCTCACATTTCGGCTGACCGGCGTGGTGTGATCCCCGCCCTTTAGGCTTGCGAGAAAATTATTCATGAAGAAGCTGTGTTTGCTGGGCCTGTTTGTCAGTCTGGCCAGTCAATCCGTATTAGCCGACAACCTGCCAGCCCCCATAGAGAACAAGGATGCGTTCATCAGTAACCTGATGAAGCAAATGACCCTCGAAGAAAAGATCGGCCAATTGCGCCTGATCAGCATCGGCCCGGAAATGCCCCGGGAGATGATTCGCAAGGAAATCGCCGCCGGCAACATCGGGGGGACGTTCAACTCCATCACCCGCGATGAAAACCGTCCGATGCAGGACGCGGCCATGCGCAGCCGCTTGAAGATCCCGATGTTCTTCGCCTATGACGTGATCCACGGCCACCGCACGATTTTCCCGATTCCCCTGGCCCTGGCGTCGAGCTGGGACATGGACGCGATCTACCACTCCGGCCGCATCGCCGCCAAGGAAGCCGCGGCCGACAGCCTGGACATCACCTTTGCGCCGATGGTCGACATCTCCCGTGACCCGCGCTGGGGCCGCACCTCCGAAGGCTTCGGCGAGGACACCTACCTGGTGTCGCGCATCGCCGGGGTGATGGTCAAGGCGTTCCAGGGCAACGGGGCCAACGCCGCCGACAGCATCATGGCCAGCGTCAAGCACTTCGCCCTGTACGGCGCGGTGGAAGGCGGCCGGGACTACAACACCGTGGACATGAGTCCGCTGAAAATGTACCAGGACTACCTGCCGCCCTACCGCGCCGCCATCGACGCCGGAGCCGGCGGGGTGATGGTCGCGCTGAACTCCATCAACGGCGTGCCGGCCACTGCCAACACTTGGCTGATGAACGACCTGCTGCGCAAGGAATGGGGCTTCAAGGGCCTGGCGGTCAGTGACCACGGCGCCATTTTCGAACTGATCAAGCATGGCGTCGCCAAGGACGGTCGCGAAGCGGCGAAACTGGCGATCAAGGCCGGCATCGACATGAGCATGAACGACTCGCTCTATGGCAAGGAACTGCCGGGGCTGCTCAAGGCCGGTGAGATCGAGCAGAGCGACATCGACAACGCCGTGCGTGAAGTGCTGGCCGCCAAATACGACATGGGCCTGTTCAAGGATCCGTACCTGCGCATTGGCAAGGCCGAGGACGACCCGGCCGACACCTATGCCGAAAGTCGCCTGCACCGCGCCGATGCCCGTGACGTGGCGCGTCGCAGCCTGGTCCTGCTGGAAAACCGCAACCAGACCCTGCCTCTGAAGAAAACCGCGAAGATCGCCCTGGTCGGCCCGCTGGCCAAGGCACCTATCGATATGATGGGCAGTTGGGCCGCGGCCGGGCGCCCTGCGCAATCGGTCACCCTGTTCGACGGCATGACCCGCGCCCTGGGCGCCGACTCGAAGCTGATCTACGCCCGTGGCGCCAACATCACCGGCGACAAGAAGGTCCTCGACTATCTGAATTTCCTCAACTTCGACGCCCCGGAAGTGGTGGATGACCCGCGCCCGGCCCAGGTACTGATCGACGAAGCGGTGCAAGCCGCCAAGGATGCCGATGTGGTAGTGGCCGCCGTGGGTGAGTCCCGTGGCATGTCCCATGAATCGTCGAGCCGTACCGAACTGAATATCCCCGCCAGCCAACGCGAGCTGATCAAGGCCCTGAAGGCCACCGGCAAACCCCTGGTGCTGGTGCTGATGAATGGCCGTCCGCTGTCGTTGCTGGAAGAAAAACAGCAGGCCGACGCGATCCTGGAAACCTGGTTCAGCGGCACCGAAGGCGGCAACGCCATCGCGGACGTGCTGTTCGGCGACTACAACCCGTCTGGCAAGCTGCCGATCACCTTCCCACGCTCGGTGGGGCAGATTCCGACCTACTACAACCACCTGAGCATCGGCCGGCCGTTCACGCCGGGCAAGCCGGGCAACTACACCTCGCAGTATTTCGACGACACCACCGGCCCGCTCTACCCGTTCGGCTACGGCCTGAGCTACACCGAGTTCAGCCTGTCGGACATGGCGCTGTCGTCGACCACGCTGAACAAGACCGGCAAGCTCGATGCCAGCGTGACGCTGGAAAACACCGGCAAGCGTGACGGCGAGACTGTGGTGCAGCTGTACATCCAGGACGTGACCGGCTCGATCATTCGCCCGGTGAAGGAACTGAAGAACTTCCGCAAGGTGATGCTCAAGGCCGGCGAGAAGAAAGTCATCCACTTCACCATCACCGAAGACGACCTGAAGTTCTTCAATGCCCAGCTCAAGTACGCCGCGGAGCCAGGCAAGTTCAACGTGCAGATCGGCCTGGATTCCCAGGATGTGAAACAGCAGAGTTTTGAGTTGCTCTGACCCAACAACACTGCAATAACCTTGTGGGAGCGAGCCTGCTCGCGATGAGGGCCTATCAGTCACTGCATCATCGACTGTCAGGCCGCCTTCGCGAGCAGGCTCGCTCCCACAGTGGTTTTCGGTAGGGATTTAGCCCCGCCGATCCAGCAGATTCACCACCAACCGATCCACCCACCCCCACACCCGCTGCTTGAACCGCTTCCACAGCGGCCGGCGCTGCCAGGCGTCGAGGCTGACTTGCAGGCTCTGGGCGAAATCCCGTTCGAAACTGGCGGCCACGGCGCTGCTGAGCCTGGAATCCAAGGCTTCGAGGTTGGCTTCCAGGTTGAAACGCAGGTTCCAGTGATCGAAATTGCAGGAACCAATGCTGACCCAGTCATCCACCAGCACCATCTTCAAGTGCAGGAAACACGGCTGGTACTCGTAGATCTGCACGCCGGCCCTGAGCAGTCGCGGGTAGTAACGGTGCCCGGCGTAGCGCACGGACGGATGATCGGTGCGCGGGCCGGTCAGCAGCAGGCGCACGTCGATGCCGCGGGCGGCGGCCTTGCGCAGGGAACGGCGCACGTTCCAGGTCGGCAGGAAGTATGGCGTCGCCATCCAGATGCGTTTCTGGCCGCTGTTCAATGCCCGGGACAGTGACTGCAGGATGTCGCGATGCTGACGGGCGTCGGCATACGCCACCCGGCCCATGCCCTCGCCCACCGGCGGCACGCGAGGCAGGCGCGGCAAGCCGAAGTTGGACGCCGGCTTCCAGGCACGTCGATGGCGGTTGGCGAGCCACTGGCGGTCGAACAGCAGTTGCCAGTCGAGCACCAGCGGGCCGACGATTTCCACCATCACTTCGTGCCATTCACTGCGATCGTCCAGAGGGTTCCAGAATTCATCGGTCACCCCGGTGCCACCGACCACGGCCAGGCGTTGGTCCACCAACAGCAACTTGCGGTGATCCCGGTAGAGGTTGCGCACCCAGCGCCGCCAGCTCAGGCGATTGTAGAAACGCAACTCCACCCCGGCCTCGGTCAGGCGCTTGCGCAAGGCCAGGGTAAACGCCAGGCTGCCGTAGTCATCGAACAGGCAGCGCACCCGAACGCCACGCTCGGCGGCCTGGACCAACGCCTGAACCATCGCCTCGGCGCATGTGCCCGCCTCCACCAGATAGAGTTCCAGCTCGACCTGTTCCTGGGCACGGGCGATTTCCACCAGCATGCGCGGGAAGAACTGCGGGCCATCGATCAACAGCTCGAAGCGATTGCCTTCACGCCAGGGAAAGACCGGGCCGCTCATATCAGCGCGCCGTGAAGATCAGCACCGCATTCACCGGCACCGAGAGGCTGATGGCCGACAACCCGGCCAGGTTGCGCAGCTTTTCCAGGCCCGGCGCCAAATCGAAATCCGCCGCGTTGAGCACCACCGGTTCGAGGGTCACCACTTGGAAGCGACGCTCATCCAGGCGCGTCGCGAGCAACTCAACGGGATATTCATGCTGCTTGCCGTGCAGGTTCACCGTCAGCGGCAGGCGCAATTCCAGCTGTGCGCCGTTGGCCAGGTCCTGGATCGGCATCAGGTCGATCTTGGCGGTGACCGTTGCCTCGGCGAATTGCTTGATGTCGAACAGCTCGGCGCGCATGCGCTCATCCCGCAGGGGGATACCGCTGTTGATGGATTCGAGTTCCACTTCCAGGCGCGCCAAGCCGTCGGGCTGGACTTGGCCGTGCAGCACCAGGAAACGCTGGACCTCGGAAACGTTGCCGTTTTTGCTGCTGATAAACGACAGCCGCGACGACTCGCCGTCCAGGTACCAGTCGGCCTGGGCCGGCAGCGCTGCGCAGGCCAGCAGCACGCCGGCGACCGCGTAAGGGAAAAACCGCTTGAACATACACACTCGGAGGGTAGATAAACCTGTGGCGAACCTTAACCGGGCCGAGGGCGCTTGCAAACTGTCTGTTTCAACAACTGCCCAGGAATGCAGAGAACCTGAGGTGAAGGGTTTCATCTGTGGGAGCAAGGCTCCCTGGGTGAAGAGGGTTTCTGTGGGAGCAAGGCTTGCCCGCGATGGCGTTTTTGCAATCGCCATCGCGGGCAAGCCTTGCTCCCACGGGCCTTGTCCTCAACAGTCAGCTCAGGGTTCCAACCGACACCCCTGCCGCTCCCCCATCCACCGCGCGCTGTTGCTACGCCCCAACCCGCTGACGGTGATGCGTTTCGCTTCAACGGTCTCGAGAAAATCGCTGGTAGGCACCGACTGCTTCACATACCCCCGGCAGTACTCGGCCGGTTGCTGCATCACATAGCGGCACGAGCAATACTCCTTGGCGGTGTAGGCGCTGATGATGTCGGGAAAGGCCCGCAACGCCACCCGCTCCAGCCACATCCAACTGAACAGGGCGATGAGCAACATCGACAACAGGGAGAGCAACACGTTGCGCTTCATGGCTGCACCGTCCCGGCGAACGCCGCCATGGCGCGCTTGAGCAGTTCGTTGTGGCGATAGCGACCGTCGCGGTCGTCGCCGTAGCGCACGATCACCAGTTTGGCGCTGGGGATGACGTAGAGCGCCTGGCCCCAATGGCCCAGCGCGGCAAAGGTGTCCGGCGGCGCGTCGGGCCAGGGGCGGATCGCCGGATCGGCGGCGCGATTGAGCCACCAATGCCCGCCCGGCACGGCTTCATCCTGGCCCGCCTGGAAATGCACGAAAGGCTCGCGACTGAACGCGACCCAATCCTGGGGGATCAGTTGCCGTTCGCCCCAGCGGCCGTCCCGTTGCATCAACAAGCCGACACGTGCCAGGTCCCGCGCCGTCAGGTAGGCATAGGACGACCCCACGAACGTGCCGCTGGCGTCGGTTTCCCAAGTGGCGTGGCGGATGCCCAAGGGTTCGAACAGAGCGGTCCAGGGGTAATCGGGATAACGTGCCGGGCCGACGATATTTTTCAGGGCCGCCGCCAACAGGTTGCTGTCACCACTGGAATAACGGAACGCCTGCCCCGGCGGGCCGAAGCGTTCATGCTGCGCGCTAAACGCCGCCATGTCATGCCGCCCGCGGGTGTAGAGCATCGCCACCACCGATGACTTCAGCGGCGCGTATTCGTAGTCTTCCTGCCAGTCCAGGCCGGACGCCCAGTGGAAAAGATCGGCCAGGGTCAGGCCCGGGTGTCGGTTCAGCGGCGGGTAGTACTTGGCGGCCGGATCGTCCAGGGCAAAGCGCTGTTCACCGTAGGCCACACCGAACACCGTCGCCAGCAGGCTTTTGCTGATGGACCAGGTCAGGTGCGGGGTTTGGGCGGTGGTTGGCCCGGCGTAGCGTTCATAGACCAGCCGACCGTCCTGGATCACCAGCAGCGCATCGGTGCGGATGCCCTCGCGCCGCTCATCGTCCCGGGGCGGGAAGGCGTATTGCGCCAAGGCCTCGATGGCCGGGCCGCTCGGGGTCGGGCCGCTTGGCCATTGCTCACCGGGCCAGTCTTCGGCGTGGACGCTCAGGTTCAGCAATAACAGCGGGATCAGCAACCAGCCTTTGGACATGCTTGGGGCTCGCAGGGTTGAACCTTCGGAGCCTATTCGGACTTGATGACAGTTTGGGGACTTGTGTCGACAGTGCTGACGCCATCGCGGGCAAGCCTTGCTCCCACAGGTCTAGCGAAAGCCTTGCTCCCACAGGTCTAGCGAAAGCCTTGCTCCCACAGGTCTAGCGAAAGCCTTGCTCCCACAGGTCTTCAGCAGACTGTCATTTGGCATTGCACCTGTGGGAGCAAGGCTTGCCCGCGATGAGGCCCTTCAACCCGATGAAGATTCCAACGCCTTGGCCAACCGCTTGGCCCGCGCCCCCGCCGCGATATCCATCACGCCTTTATCCCGCGTCCACAGCTCGCGCCACGTCGCAGGCCCGCCGGCCAGGGCGGCGCTGAGTTCGCCGTCGAGCCCGTGGAACTGGGCGAACAACCCGCCCAGCAGCACATGCCCGGCAGCACTCGAAGGGTTATGCCGGCTCACTTCCGCACAGCCGGCGAGCAACGCCAGCAGGCGCAGCTGCAACGCCTGGGGCCAGGCGCACTCTTGCCCGACGCCATACAACCAGGCGCTCATCGCACTGAGCACATAAAGGTCTTCCAGGGTGCGGAACGGTTTGACGTAGGCGTCCCAACCGTCGCCTGCCAGCAACTCGCACAACGCGCCATCGAGCAGCACGCGGCCATGGCTGATGTCCGGCATCAGGCCGATGGCGGGCAGTTTCTCCAAGGTCACGCCGGGCTCGCCCGCGTAGGCCACCGCCAGGTTCAGCCGTGGCGTTTCACCGGGCGCTTCGCAGCGGGCGGCAATCAGCAGCCACTCGGCGGCGTCGCCAGCGGTGACGAAATCCTTGCGTCCGCTCAGGCGCAAGTCGTCGAGACGGGTGTGCATGTCCGCCGGCCGCACGCTGCGTTGCTCAGTGGCGCACAGGGCGCCAAGGCTCTGCGGCGCGCTGGGCCACAGCACCCGCAGTGCCGCCTGGTAGCCCACCAGGAACGCCAGCCCCGGCGTGGCCATCGAGCGAGCTCCAAGCACGGCCAGCTCGAACGGCGTCACCGGCCCCAGGCGTTGCAACAACGCTGAATAACCTTCAGCCAAGTCCGGATGGGCGGGCAAGCGCTCGCCGTGTTCGATCAGGGTGTGCCAGGGCATTGGGCGGACTCCTTGAGGGCTGTCATATAAGCATCACCAAAGCTTCATGGCGATGACACCGGGGCTACATAGCCTGACTTTGCACAACATGGCTGCATAAAGAAAGTCGACAGGCTGCAACTGAACAGCCCGCACGGAGATTCGCTATGACCCAGATCGCCCGCATCAGCGACACCGGCAATGAACGCCGCCTGCAAGCCGAACGCCTGATCGGCGCCCACGCCTTGCAAGAAGCCCAGGCCCTGCGCTTCAACGTCTTCAGTGGCGAGTTCAACGCCAAGCTCAAAGGCGCGGAAATGGGTCTGGACATGGATGACTATGATGTTCACTGCGCCCACATCGGCGTACGCGACCTGAACACCGGCCGCCTCGTGGCCACCACTCGCTTGCTCGACCACCAGGCCGCCAGCAGCCTGGGCCGGTTCTACAGCGAAGAAGAATTCAGCCTCCACGGCCTGGTCCACCTCAAGGGCCCAATCCTCGAAATCGGCCGTACCTGCGTCGACCCGGCCTACCGCAACGGTGGCACCATCGCGGTGCTCTGGGGCGAGCTGGCCGAAGTCCTGAACGAAGGCGGCTACAGCTACCTGATGGGCTGCGCGAGCATTCCGATGCAGGATGGCGGCATCCAGGCCCAGGCGATCATGCAGCGCCTGCGCGAACGCTACCTGTGCACCGAACACCTGCAAGCCGTGCCGAAAAAACCACTGCCGACCCTGGACGTGCCGTCCAACGTCATTGCCGAGATGCCTCCGCTGCTCAAGGCCTACATGCGCCTGGGCGCGAAGATCTGCGGCGAGCCGTGCTGGGACGAGGATTTCCAGGTGGCCGATGTGTTCATCCTGCTCAAGCGCGACGAGCTCTGCCCGCGCTACGCCCGTCACTTCAAGGCAGCGGTGTGATGAGTCGGTTGCGGGTGTACGCGCGTATCGCGCGAGTCTTGCTGGTGGTGACGCTGGGGCTGAGCATGGCCAGTGTGTTCGGTTTGTTCGAACGCCTGGGGATCGCCAACTCCATGGTGCGTCGCCAACGCTGGTCGCGGTTCTTCATGGCCCGGCTGAGCCATGCCCTGCCCTTTGCCGTCACCGTCCACGGTCAACTGCCGCAACGGCCGATGCTCTGGGTCAGCAACCATGTGTCCTGGACCGACATCCCGTTACTGGGCATGCTCACGCCGCTGTCGTTCCTGTCCAAGGCCGAAGTGCGCACCTGGCCGGTCGCTGGCTGGCTGGCCGCCAAGGCCGGCAGCTTGTTTATCCGGCGCGGCTCGGGTGACAGTCAGTTGATCCGCAAGCAGATGAGCCGCCATCTGGAACAGGCCCATCCGTTGTTGATGTTCCCCGAAGGCACCACCACCGACGGCCGTTCCCTGCGCACCTTCCACGGTCGCTTGTTGTCGGCGGCGATCGATGCCGATGTCGCCTTGCAACCGGTGGCGATTCGTTATCTGCGCAACGGCGAGCCGGATTCCCTGGCGCCGTTCATTGGCGATGATGATTTGCTGTCGCACCTGATGCGCCTGTTCGCCAATGACCGGGGTGAGGTGCACATCCACCTGCTGGAACCGATTGCCTGCCACGGCCAGGAACGCGCAGCCCTGGCCTTCCAGGCGCAGCAAGCGGTACACAAGGCGTTGTTCGGCGCGATTCCCGAGAAACAGCAAGTGCCGGTGCGGCCTGCTGCGATTGCGGCCTGATCGGTCCCAGCGCCCCCCTGTGGAGATCCCTTGTGGGAGCGAGCCTGCTCGCGATAGCAGTTTGTCAGTCAGCTGATTCTTGACTGCCAGGCCCTCATCGCGAGCAGGCTCGCTCCCACATTTAATCTTCAGCGACCACAAGATCCAGCTCCAACATCACTCCTGCCCTGCAATCTGGCTCAACGCAAAATCCTGAAGCTGCGGATAGAACAGCCGGAAATCCTCGCTCAACGGCTCATAGAGCCTGATCAACTCCGGCATCGCCCCAGCCAGTTCCTCGGGCCGGGACAGGCGGCGGGAAATGCCGCGCAGCACCTGCCCAAGCACCTCGAACTCCTGATAAGACCCCAGCCAGTCATCCGCCGCCATGTGCGGCGCGATGTGCGCCAGGCGCCCCGGTAGCTGCGGTTCGGTGCTGAGCACTTGGTAAACCCGGGAGGTGAAATCCAACAGCGGCTCTTCACCGTACAACGGCCAGTCCCGGGCCAGGCAATGGTCGAAAAACACGTCGAGCACGATCCCGGCATAACGCCGCCGCACCGTGGAAAAGCGCGACAGGGCGATGTCCACCAAAGGATGACGGTCGGTGTACATGTCAATGCGCCGATGCAGGGCAATCGCCGCTTCGATCCGCGGATCGTAGAGCCCTTGCAGCGGTCCCTTGACGAAGTCGCCGTAGAGGCTGCCGAGCAGTTGTTCCCGGCCGGGGCCGCCGAGGTGCAGGTGCGCGAGATAGTTCATGGCCCGCAGCTTAGCACTCTCCCGCCAATATCGTTATAACCCGATATAGCGATTTGTTCAGTATTCAGATCAAATCCATATTGGTATATCGCGAAGTAACGATTTAAGGTTCGCTCCATCGCGATATAGCGTTTTACTCACCCGAGCCTGCCACCATGACCCTCGACCTCGACGAAATAATAAAAGCCCTGGCGCACCCAGTACGGCGAGACATCCTCAACTGGCTCAAAGACCCCAAGGTCCAGTTCCCCGACCAGTTGCACAACCATGAGTTCGGCATTTGCGCCGGGCAGATCGACCAGCGTTGCGGCCTGTCGCAATCCACGGTGTCTGCGCATTTGGCGGTGTTGCAACGGGCGGGGCTGATCACCAGCCAGAAGGTCGGTCAATGGCACTTCTTCAAACGCAACGAGGACGTGATCCAGCAGTTCCTCAAGCAAATGAGCCAAGAGCTCTGACCTGACAAGGACCCATCATGCCCCTTTCACTCCTGATCCTGGCCCTGAGCGCCTTCGCCATCGGCACCACCGAGTTCGTCATCATGGGCCTGTTGCCCGACGTGGCGGCCGACCTGGGCGTGTCGATTCCCGGCGCCGGCTGGCTGGTGACCGGCTACGCCCTGGGCGTGGCCATCGGTGCGCCGTTCATGGCCCTGGCCACCGCCCGGCTGCCGCGCAAGGCCGCCCTGGTGGCGTTGATGGGGATTTTCATCGTCGGCAACCTGCTCTGCGCCATCGCCAGCGACTACAACGTGCTGATGTTCGCCCGGGTTGTCACGGCCCTGTGCCACGGTGCGTTCTTCGGCATCGGTTCAGTAGTCGCCGCCGGCCTGGTGGCGCCCAACAAGCGCGCCTCGGCCGTGGCCCTGATGTTTACCGGCCTGACCCTGGCCAACGTCCTCGGCGTACCGCTGGGCACCGCACTGGGCCAGGAAGCCGGCTGGCGCTCGACCTTCTGGGCAGTGACGGTTATCGGCGTGGTGGCACTGATTGGCCTGATCCGCTTCCTGCCGGCCAAGCGCGACGAAGAAAAACTCGACATGCGCTCGGAGCTGGTGGCGCTCAAAGGCGCCGGTCTGTGGCTGTCCCTGAGCATGACCGCGCTGTTCTCCGCGTCGGTGTTCACCCTCTTCACCTACGTCGCTCCGCTGTTGGGTGAAGTGACCGGCGTATCGCCCCGAGGCGTGACCTGGACCCTGGTGCTGATCGGCCTGGGACTGACCTTGGGCAACATCATCGGCGGCAAGCTGGCGGACAAGAGCCTGGCAAACACCTTGCTGGGCGTCTTCATCACCATGGCCGTGGTGTCCACCGTGCTGAGCTGGACCAGCGTGGCGCTGATCCCCACTGAAATCACCCTGTTCCTCTGGGCCACCGCCTGCTTCGCCGCCGTGCCGGCCCTGCAAGTCAACGTGGTGACCTTCGGCAAGGACGCGCCCAACCTGGTCTCCACCCTGAACATCGGCGCCTTCAACGTCGGCAATGCACTGGGCGCCTGGGTCGGCGGCAGCGTCATCGACCAAGGCCTGGGCCTGACTGCCGTGCCCCTGGCCGCCGGCGCGCTGGCCGTGCTGGCGCTGCTGGTCACCCTGATCACTTTCCGCCAGGGCGGCAATGCCGACCTGGCCCCGGCAACTCGTTGACTGTTTACCCTTCCACTTTCGAGGTTGTATTTTCATGGCGACTATTTTCGACCCCATCAAACTCGGCGACATCGAGCTGAAGAACCGCATCATCATGGCCCCGCTCACCCGTTGCCGCGCCGATGCAGGCCGCGTGCCCAATGCGCTGATGGCCGAGTACTACGTGCAACGCGCCTCCGCTGGCCTGATCCTCAGCGAAGCGACCTCCGTCACGCCGATGGGCGTGGGCTACCCGGACACCCCGGGCATCTGGTCCAACGACCAGGTACGCGGCTGGTCCAACGTCACCAAGGCGATCCACGGCGCCGGCGGCAAGATCTTCCTGCAACTGTGGCACGTCGGCCGGATCTCCCATCCGTCTTACCTGAACGGCGAAACCCCGGTGGCACCCAGCGCGATCCAGCCCAAGGGCCACGTCAGCCTGGTCCGCCCGCTGGCCGACTACCCAACGCCGCGCGCATTGGAAACCGCTGAAATCGCCGATATCGTCGACGCCTACCGCGTCGGTGCCGAGAATGCCAAGGCTGCGGGTTTCGACGGCGTGGAGATCCACGGCGCCAACGGCTATCTGCTCGACCAGTTCCTGCAAAGCAGCACCAACCAGCGCACCGACAACTACGGCGGCTCCCTGGAAAACCGTGCCCGCCTGCTGCTGGAAGTGACCGACGCCGCCATCGAAGTCTGGGGCGCCGGCCGGGTTGGCGTGCACCTGGCGCCACGTGCCGACTCCCATGACATGGGTGACGAGAACCGCCTGGAAACCTTCAGCTACGTGGCTCGCGAACTGGGCAAGCGTGGCATCGCCTTCATCTGCTCCCGTGAGAAGGAGGGCGAAGACAGCATCGGCCCACAACTCAAGCAGGCTTTCGGCGGCCCGTACATCGCCAACGAACGCTTTACCAAAGAGAGCGCCAATGCCTGGCTGGCAGAAGGCAAGGCTGACGCCGTGGCCTTCGGCGTGCCGTTCATTGCCAACCCGGACCTGCCGGCACGCTTGAAAGCCGACGCGCCGTTGAATGAGGCGCATCCGGAAACGTTCTACGGGAAAGGTCCGGTGGGTTATATCGATTATCCAGTGATGTAGGTCAACAACAGTAACAGCTGCAATAAGCCCCGATACTTTAATAAGTGCCGGGGCTTTTTTTCACCCAAAACCCAGCATTACTCCAACGAACAAAATCCAGCGTCAAAGACACGAAACATAAGATAACAACAGTTCACTCAACACAATGGAACAGAACAAGAAATCACGTTAATAATAAAAATGCTGAAGCATCGACGGTACGTCCAGTCACGGCATTGTCATCAGCAAGAAACCTACCCATCAAAAACAGTATGCAGACCTCAAGACATCTGCGCTCATGGAAGAGTCCACAATGAACCACATCAAACGCTTTACCCTGTCTGCGGCACTGACTGCCTTATTCAGTACCCACGCAATGGCAGATACGGCCGTACTCGTCCAAGTCATGAACAAGACTCCGGACACTTTAAAACTGAGACACCTTTCCGTCCTTCCACCCGACTATCCCACGTCGGGTTACGACGTATCGCCGAACAAACTCCGAAACATCAACATTCCCTTTCAAAGGGCATTCACTTATCCCACGTCGGGATGGCAACCGACTTTAAGGAAAATTGCCCCGATGCAATTCAATCTTACTTATGAAGTCAATGGTCATTTCTGCCAGCTTGCAACTCGGCTCGAAGTCCCCATCATTCCTGGCTGGGCAGAGCCCAGCTACAGTCCTCGCTGGAATAAGGCTGTAAACACCTCGGGCAATAACAACTACCGCTGCAACGCCGTCATCACCCAAAAGATGTCTGAGGCCCCCTTCAGCTACACCATTAATCTGACGATCGATGAAAACACCCCGAGCTGATTAATTCCAGCGAGGTTGACGCCCAAGGCACACGCCTGAGCGGGGGAGACTTAACGAGCGCGCAACAATTTCCCTACAAAATAACCGGCTCACAGCCTGTCCACACCGCAGCCATGGCTATATAAAGTATGCCGCCGGGAGAAGTGCCCGGCGGCATACTGCGGACCGGCTATTGACACAAACCGACTCAATTACGCATTTTGTTTCATTTGCGCAGGCTGGGGCTCAGGTGCAGCATGTCCAGCCCGATCTCCACCCAACGCTCGGCCTCACCCGCCAGGGCGAAGCTGTCGGGAGCCAGCAGCCACTGGTACAGAATGCCATCGATGTAGGCATGAATGGCGACTGCCGCCCTTTCCGGGTCCAGATCATCCGGTAACTGGCCGCGTTTCATCGCATTGCGCAACGACAGGGCGATGCGCACATTGCAGTCGAGGCTGACCTCGCGTCGCTGCTGGCGCAAATCGCACATTTCATCGGTGAATTCACACTTATGGAACAGGATCTCATTAATGCGTCGGGTTTTCGGGTCCAGGGCCACTTGCTGGAACAACCGGACCAGCAGCTTGCGAATACAGCCCAGCGGGTCAAGCTCCTCTTCACTCTCACTGGCACGGGCCAACTCGTCGAGCGGCTCGTGCAGGGTATCGAGCATCGCCTGGAGCAAATCCGCCTTGTTGCTGAAATGCCAATAGATAGCCCCGCGCGTCACCCCGGCCAGTGTCGCGATGTCAGCCAGGGTTGTACGCGCCACGCCACGCTCGAAAAAGGCCTTTTCGGCGGCTTCGAGGATCTGGCTGCGAGTCTCCTGGGCTTCCTCTTTGGTACGACGGACCATGGCAGTAAACACCTCAATCAGGATGCGGTCAGCAATGCGTAAGAATCAGCTGAGCAAAATATGAGGCGACGTCCCTTGGAGCGCGTCGCCGATCTACGCTGGCCTTTGTCAGGCTTTTGTAAATCCGGATATTACGCAATTTGGCTGTTTACAAACAACCGTGTACGTAAGTATATTTCTTAGCATCCTACTAATTGAATTACTGCTGCTTTTTTACCTTTCCACCTTTCGAGTGCGCCCGTTGCGCGCCTGGACCCGAGGATTTCCATGCAATTCAAGCCAGCTGTTACTGCTCTGGTTACCGCCATCGCCCTGGCATCGCTGCTCAGCGGATGCAAAAAGGAAGAGGCTGCACCTGCTGCTCCCCCTCCTCAGGTCGGCGTCGTAACCCTCAAGACCCAGCCTTTCACCTTGACCTCGGAACTGCCGGGCCGCACCAGCGCGTTCCGCGTCGCGGAAGTACGGCCACAGGTCAACGGGATCATTCTCAAGCGCTTGTTCAAGGAAGGCGCAGACGTCAAGGCCGGCCAGCAGCTGTATCAGATCGATCCGGCTGTCTATGAAGCGACTCTCAAGAGTGCCGAGGCCAACCTGCGTTCCACCAAGTCGATTGCCGACCGCTACAAGCAACTGGTGGACGAACAGGCGGTGAGCCGCCAGGAATACGACACCGCCGTGGCCAATCGCCTGGAGTCGGAAGCCAACCTGCAGACAGCCCAGATCAACGTGCGCTACACCAAGGTCTATGCGCCGATTTCCGGTCGAATCGGTCGCTCCTCGGTGACCGAGGGTGCGCTGGTCAGTAACGGCCAGACCGATGCCCTGGCGACCATCCAGCAACTGGACCCGATCTATGTTGATGTGACGCAGAGCTCGGTCGAGCTGCTGCAACTGCGCCGCGAGCTGGAAAGCGGTCGCCTGCAAAAGGCCGGCGAGAACGCCGCCATGGTCAAGCTGACCCTGGAAGACGGCAGCCAGTATCCGCACGAAGGCAAGTTGGAGTTCTCCGAAGTCTCGGTTGACCAGACCACCGGTTCGGTGACCTTGCGCGCCGTGTTCCCTAACCCTGACCACACCCTGCTGCCGGGCATGTTCGTCCACGCCCAATTGCAGGCCGGTGTGAACAGCGCGGCGATCCTGGCACCGCAACAAGGCGTGACCCGCGACCTCAAGGGCATGCCGACCGCCATGGTCGTGGGCGCCGACAACAAAGTCGAACTGCGCCAGCTCAAGGCCAGCCGCACCGTCGGCAGCCAGTGGCTGATCGAAGACGGGCTCAAGGCCGGCGATCGCCTGATCACCGAAGGGTTGCAGTACGTACGGCCGGGGGTGGAAGTCAAAGCCACCGAAGCCACCAACGTCAACACCCAGAACCCGGCCCCCGCTCAGGCAGCTGATAAAGCAGCCGAAGGCAAAGGGGAGTAAACCATGTCGAAATTTTTTATCGACCGTCCGATTTTCGCCTGGGTGATCGCCCTGGTGATCATGCTGGTCGGGGCTCTATCGATCCTAAAGTTGCCGATCAACCAATACCCGAGCATCGCGCCACCGGCCATTGCGATCCAGGTGACCTACCCGGGTGCGTCCGCGCAAACCGTGCAGGACACCGTGGTGCAGGTGATCGAGCAGCAGCTCAACGGTATCGACAACCTGCGTTATGTATCGTCGGAAAGTAACTCCGACGGCAGCATGACCATCACCGCGACCTTCGAACAGGGCACCAGCTCCGATACCGCCCAGGTCCAGGTCCAGAACAAGTTGAACCTGGCCACCCCGCTGTTACCGCAAGAAGTGCAGCAGCAGGGTATCCGCGTGACCAAGGCGGTGAAGAACTTCCTCATGGTCATCGGCGTGGTGTCGCGTGACGGCAGCATGACCAAGGACGACTTGGCCAACTACATCGTGTCCAACCTGCAAGACCCGATCTCGCGTACTGCCGGTGTCGGTGACTTCCAGGTCTTCGGTGCCCAGTACGCCATGCGGATCTGGCTCGACCCGGCCAAGTTGAACAACTTCAACCTGACCCCGGTCGACGTGAAAAACGCCATTGCCGCGCAAAACGTCCAGGTCTCGTCCGGCCAACTTGGCGGCTTGCCTGCCCTGCCCGGCCAGCAACTGAACGCCACCATCATCGGCAAGACCCGTCTGCAGACCGCCGAGCAGTTCAAGGCGATCCTGCTCAAGGTCAACCCGGACGGCTCGCAAGTGCGCGTCGGCGACGTCGCCGATGTCGGCCTGGGCGGTGAGAACTACAGTGTCAGCGCCCAGTTCAACGGCGCCCCGGCGTCGGGCCTGGCGGTCAAACTGGCCAACGGCGCCAACGCCCTCGACACGGCCAAGGCCCTGCGCAAGACCATCGACGATCTCAAGCCGTTCTTCCCGCAAGGCGTGGAAGTGGTGTTCCCGTACGACACCACGCCAGTGGTGAGCGAATCGATCAAGGGTGTGGTTGAAACCCTGGTCGAAGCGGTCGCGCTGGTGTTCCTGGTGATGTTCCTGTTCCTGCAGAACTTCCGCGCCACCATCATCACCACGATGACGGTGCCGGTGGTGTTGCTGGGTACCTTCGGCATCCTCGCGGCGGCCGGCTTCAGTATCAACACCCTGACCATGTTCGGCATGGTGCTGGCCATCGGCTTGCTGGTGGACGACGCCATCGTCGTGGTGGAAAACGTCGAACGGGTGATGAGCGAAGAAGGCCTGTCGCCCAAGGAAGCCACCAAGAAATCCATGGGCCAGATCCAGGGTGCGTTGGTGGGTATCGCGCTGGTGCTGTCGGCGGTGCTGTTGCCGATGGCGTTCTTCAGCGGTTCCACCGGGGTGATCTACAAGCAGTTCTCCATCACGATCGTCTCGGCCATGGCCTTGTCGGTCCTGGTGGCGTTGATCTTCACCCCGGCCCTGTGCGCCACCATGCTCAAGCCGATCCCCAAGGGTGAGCACGGCACGCCGAAGCGCGGCTTCTTCGGCTGGTTCAACCGCAACTTCGACCGTGGCGTTCGCAGCTACGAGCGCGGCGTGGGCAATATGCTCAGGCACAAGGCCCCGTACCTGCTGGCCTACGTGCTCATCGTGGTTGGCATGATCTGGCTGTTCACCCGCATCCCGACGGCGTTCCTGCCGGAAGAAGACCAGGGCGTACTATTCGCCCAGGTGCAGACCCCGGCCGGTTCCAGTGCCGAGCGCACGCAGGTGGTGGTGGACAAAATGCGTGAGTTCCTGCTGCGTCCAAGCAACGACGGCGGTGAGGGCGATGCGGTGGCGTCGGTGTTCACGGTGACCGGCTTCAACTTCGCCGGTCGTGGCCAGAGCTCCGGCATGGCCTTCATCATGCTCAAGCCATGGGAGGAGCGTAACGCCGACAACAGCGTGTTCAAGCTCGCGGCCCGCGCCCAACAGCACTTCTTCACGTTCCGTGACGCGATGGTGTTCGCCTTCGCCCCGCCGGCGGTGCTGGAACTGGGTAACGCCACCGGTTTCGACGTGTTCCTGCAAGACCGCGCCGGTATCGGCCACGACAAGCTGATGGAGGCTCGCAACCAGTTCCTGGGGATGGCTTCCCAGAGCAAGATCCTCTCCCAGGTGCGTCCGAACGGCCTGAACGACGAGCCGCAATACCAGCTGGAAATCGACGACGAGAAGGCCAGCGCGCTGGGCATCACCCTGTCGGACATCAACAACACCCTGTCGATTGCCTTGGGCAGTAGCTACGTGAACGACTTCATCGACCGTGGTCGGGTGAAGAAAGTGTACGTGCAGGGTCAAGCTGGTGCCCGTATGAGCCCCGAGGACTTGCAGAAGTGGTACGTGCGCAACAGCGCCGGGACCATGGTGCCGTTCACTGCGTTCGCCAAGGGCGAGTGGGTCTATGGCTCGCCGAAACTGGCCCGCTACAACGGCGTGGAAGCGATGGAAATCCTCGGCGCTCCGGCCCCGGGCTACTCCACCGGTGAAGCCATGGCCGAAGTCGAAGCCATCGCGAAGAAGCTGCCGGCCGGTGTGGGTATTTCCTGGACGGGCTTGTCCTATGAGGAACGTCTATCGGGCTCCCAGGCGCCGGCGCTGTACGCCTTGTCGCTGCTGATGGTGTTCCTGTGCCTGGCAGCGCTGTATGAAAGCTGGTCGATTCCGATCGCGGTCATGCTCGTGGTTCCCCTGGGGATTATCGGGGCCCTGATGGCGACCAGCCTGCGTGGCCTGTCCAACGACGTGTACTTCCAGGTGGGCTTGCTGACCACCATCGGCCTGGCGGCGAAAAACGCCATTCTGATCGTGGAATTCGCCAAGGAACTCCACGAACAGGGCCGAACCCTGGTGGAAGCCGCCATCGAAGCCTGTAGGATGCGTCTGCGGCCGATCATCATGACGTCCCTGGCGTTCGTCCTCGGTGTGGTTCCGCTGGCGATTTCCACGGGTGCCGGTTCGGGCAGCCAGCATGCCATCGGTACCGGTGTGATCGGCGGTATGCTCACCGCGACCATCCTGGCGATCTTCTGGGTACCCTTGTTCTTCGTGACCGTGTCGTCGATGGGTCGTCGCAAAAATATCGACCAGGACAACACTCCTGAAACTTCCAAAGAGGCTGGCCAATGAGCAAGTCGCTACTCTCCCTGACCATCGCCGCCGTCGTGCTCAGCGGTTGCTCGCTGATCCCCGACTATCAGCGGCCCGACGCACCGGTTGCGGCGCAATACCCGCAAGGGCCGGCCTACGAGGCCGCCAAGGCGCCCGGCCAGGCCGCCGTCGAGCAAGGCTGGAAGCAGTTTTTCCATGACCCGGCGTTGCAACAGCTAATCCAGGTCGCCCTGGAAAACAACCGCGACCTGCGCGTCGCGGCGCTGAACATCGATGCCTACGCCGCGCAATACCGCATCCAGCGTGCGGACCTGTTCCCGGCGGTCTCGGCCACCGGCTCCGGCAGCCGCCAGCGAGTACCGGCACGGGCCTCGCAAACCGGTGAAGCGGCGATCAGCAGTTCCTACTCGGCAACGCTGGGCATCAGCGCCTATGAACTGGACCTGTTCGGTCGGGTTCGCAGCCTGAGCGAGCAAGCCTTGCAAAGCTACTTCGCCACCGAAGAAGCCCGGCGCAGCACCCAGATCAGCCTGGTGGCCAACGTCGCCAATGCCTACCTGACCTGGCAGGCCGACAAGGAACTGCTCAAGCTGACCCAGGAAACCCTGGGCACCTACGAGCAGAGCCTGAAGCTGACCTCCCGCAGCGCTGAAGTCGGCGTGGCCTCGGCCCTGGACCTGAGCCAGGCGCGCACCGCCGTGGAAAACGCCCGTGTGCAACTGGCCCGCTACACCCGCCAGGTGGCCCAGGATGAAAACAGCCTGACCCTGCTGCTGGGCACCGGCCTGCCGGCCAACCTGAACGCGCAACCGTTGAGCGATGACCTGCTCAGCGAAGTGCCGGCCGGGCTACCGTCGGACCTGCTGCAACGTCGTCCGGACATTCTCCAGGCCGAACGCAACCTGTTGGCCGCCAACGCCAACATCGGCGCCGCGCGGGCCGCGTTCTTCCCGAGCATCAGCCTGACGGCCAACGCCGGCACCCTGAGCCCGGACCTGTCCGGCCTGTTCAAGGGCGGTTCGGGCACCTGGAGCTTCGCGCCGCAGATCAACCTGCCGATCTTCAATGCCGGCAGCCTGCGAGCAAGCCTGGACTACGCCAAGATCCAGAAAGACATCAACGTCGCGCAGTATGAGAAGTCGATTCAGACCGCGTTCCAGGAGGTCTCCGACGGCCTGGCCGCGCGCCAGACCTACAACGAACAGTTGCAGGCCCAGACCGACTTCGTTGCCGCCAACCAGGACTACTACCGTCTGGCCGAGCGTCGCTACCGCATCGGTGTCGACAGCAACCTGACCTTCCTCGACGCCCAGCGCCAGTTGTTCAGCGCGCAACAGTCGCTGATCACCGACCGCCTTGCGCAACTGACCAGCGAGGTCAATTTGTACAAGGCATTGGGCGGTGGTTGGAATGCCGAGACGGGCAAGAACGAGCCGGTGGCGGAGAAAGCGCCGCCGATGAAACTGTTCTGATGCCTGAGTGTTGAAACACGAAGCCCACCGCAAGGTGGGCTTTTTGTTTGTGTGTGTTTAACAGCGACTGGGTTAACGCGGGTCGATGAGATCCAGCGCTCGATTGGCCAACAACTCACTCAAGTCAATCATTTGCGCCACGCCGAGCGCGACATGCCGCCGCGAGCCTTCCAGATCGAACGCCAGGTCGTTGACCATGGCGCTGGCTGAGGCCAGGGTTTCGCTGAGGTTCGCCAGTAGACATTCGGTGTCGAGGGTATCGATGACAGTGAAAACTTGAGTTGAGGTTTTTGGCTTGGGATCAGGGTGGGTGCCTAGATGGTAATCGAGTGCTCGGTTTGCGGCCTCTTGGAGCTTTTCTGGATCGGGGTCGTTGTAGGGGAAAGTGCTTTCTGATGGCGAAGAAGGATGATGTTTTTTCATAACGGCGCTCCTGCATCAATTGGAGCCCGAGACGTGGGTCCGGGCGCTGGCGCCTAACGAATTCGGCGGGCTTGCAGTCCCGGTCGCTGGATTGGCAGCGACCCGAACAAGCTAGAGATACCGCTTCCGAGCAGCAACCTTAAAACTTCGTCGGAAAAGTCGCCGCGTCTGTCAGACCGGCCACAAATCTTGTGGGAGCGAGCTTGCTCGCGATGGGGGCCTGTCAGTCGGCCAGGATGTTTTTGACTGAGTACATATCCATTTTCTCGGTAACGGCGACTTAGGGTTCCGCCCTGACGGCGGCTCACTTTTGAGAAGCGCAAAAGTAAGCAAAACGCTCATGCCCCACCACTCGGTGCCTCGCTAGGGCTCGGCATGCCCGCACTCCGGCATTGCTCCGTGGGCCGCCGCGAAGGGCCATCCATGGCCCAGCGCGGCTACCTCGGCATCCATGCCGAGGTGCCCACTGCGCAAGGCCTGCGTGCGGCCATCGTGGTTAACGGGGCGCCGAAATCAACGTCCACCGCGAGGCGGCCTAGTAGCCGACCTGGTTCTTGATGGGGACCGCGTTCCTCCTGTGGGAGCGGGCTTGCTCGCGAAGAGGCCGGCAAATTCCACATCGCCACCGACTGTGACACCCACACTTGGATTGAAGTAGAGCCGTCAGAACTAGGTCGGTTGTCAGGCCGCCTTCGCGAGCAGGCTCGCTCCCACAGTTGGGTCGAAGTACAGCTGCCAGAACCCGGTCGACTGTTAGGCCGCCTTCGCGAGCAAGCCCGCTCCCACAGATTTAGATAAGAGTACGACCGGGAGAGCCAGGTCGGCTGTCAGGCCGCCTCGCGAGCAAGCTTTGCTCCCACAGATCTGACGCGTGTACGACCGGGAGAGCCAGGTCGGCTGTCAGGCCGCCTCGCGGTGGACGTTGATCTCGGGCGCCCCGTTAACCACGATGGCCGAACGCAGGCATTGCGCAGTGGGCATCCCGGCATGGATGCCGGGATAGCCGCGCTGGGCCATGGATGGCCCTTCGCGGCGGCCCACG
>NZ_JAGDEZ010000055.1:0-33242 GCF_017498305.1 Pseudomonas sp. OA65 | reverse complement strand
AACGGGTGAGCATGTAGAGTGATGTGGTGGGAGTGTGTAAGAGTGTTTAAAAGGCGATGAGAGGCAAGATGTTCAAACGTTTAGAAAAGGTGGGAGAAGAAAAAGGGGTGGGAGTGGGAGGGGGGGCGCCGCGGGGTGGGGGGGGGAGGTGACCCCGGCTGGGAGGAAGAGCACAGCACTCACAAAAAGAGGGGGTCGCTGCGCAACCCAGCGGGAGCAAGCTCCCTCGCCACGGAAAACATCCTGCAAAACTCAATGCTGGCCTTTCATCCAATTGTCATATTTCAGCCATAGAGTGTTCACACGGCTTACCGATACTTTGCCGACTTAACACACCCTATCTGCTAGGAGTAAGGCATGAAACTGAAGCGTTTGATGGCGGCAATGACGTTTGTCGCTGCTGGCGTTGCGACTGCCAACGCGGTTGCCGCTGTTGACCCTGCGATCCCGAGCTACACCAAGACCACCGGTGTATCGGGCAACCTCTCCAGCGTCGGCTCCGATACCCTGGCCAACCTGATGACCTTGTGGGCCGAGAACTACAAGAAAGAATACCCGAACGTAAATATCCAGATTCAGGCCGCCGGTTCCTCCACCGCGCCACCCGCACTCACCGAAGGCACCTCCAACCTGGGCCCGATGAGCCGCAAGATGAAGGACAACGAGCTGCAGGCTTTCGAACAGAAATACGGCTACAAGCCAACCGCTATTCCGGTTGCCGTGGACGCCCTGGCCGTGTTCGTACATAAGGACAACCCGATCAAAGGCCTGACCATGGCTCAGGTCGATGCGATTTTCTCCTCGACTCGCCTGTGCGGCGCCAAGGCTGACGTCAAGACCTGGGGCGACCTCGGTGTGACCGGCGACCTGGCCAACAAGCCGGTCCAGCTGTTCGGTCGTAACTCGGTATCCGGCACCTACGGCTACTTCAAGGAAGAAGCCTTGTGCAAAGGCGACTACAAGCCAAACGTCAACGAACAGCCAGGTTCCGCTTCGGTCGTGCAGTCGATCAGCAGCTCGCTTAATGGCGTCGGCTACTCGGGTATCGGCTACAAGACCGCCAGCGTGAAAACCGTTGCCTTGGCCAAGAAAGAAGGCGGTGAATTCATCGAAGACAGCGAAGAGAACGCCCTGAACGGCAAGTACCCGCTGTCGCGCTTCCTCTACGTTTACGTCAACAAAGCCCCGAACAAGCCTCTGGCCCCGCTGGAAGCGGAGTTCGTGAAGCTGATCCTGTCCAAGCAAGGCCAGGAAGTCGTGGTCAAGGACGGCTACATCCCACTGCCAGCCAAAGTCGCCGCCAAGGCACTGGCTGACCTGGGTCTGTCGGAAGGCGGCAGCGTCGCCAAGAAGTAACACCTGAGCCCGGGCCTACGCCCGGGCTACTGTGGGAGTGAAGGTCACTCCCACAGCCAAATTTTCTGTCCGCTGCCGCTTCTAGCTGGCGGCGGATTTGTTGCGTCACTTCACTGTCATCTTTCTGTCATACAGGATCGCTAGGGTGTGCGCATGAATGATCTGGCCAACTCCACAATGACTACGACTTCCCCTCCCAAGCGCATTGACTTCAATACGCCTGAGCTGCAACGCAAGCGCCGCATCCGCGCGCTCAAGGATCGCCTGACGCGCTGGTATGTGCTGGTCGGCGGTCTCGCCGTCCTGGCAGCCATTACGCTGATTTTCTTTTTCCTGGCCTATGTAGTGCTGCCCCTGTTCCAGGGTGCGGACCTGACCGCCAAGGATTCGATCACCCCGGCCTGGATGCAAGACGCCGGCAAACCGCTGATGATCGCCATCGAAGAACAGAACCAGGTGGCCATGCGCGTTTCCGACAAGGGCCAGGCACTGTTCTATGAACTCGACAGCGGCGCTGAACTGCGCCGTGTGGGCCTGCCGGTTCCGGCCGGCGCCAGCGTGACGTCCATCGGTGAAGATCAGCCCGGCAGCCCCTTGGTGGCAATCGGTCTGTCCAACGGCCAGGCCCTGGTGTTCCGCCACACCTATAAAGTCAGCTATCCCGATGGCAAGAAAACCATTTCGCCGGCCATCGAATACCCATACGGCGAGGCGCCGATAGCGTTGAACGAGCAGGGCGCGCCCCTGGAGCATGTCAGCCTCAACGCCACCGATTCGACCTTGCTGCTTGCCGGCTCCAGCGGCGCCCAGCTGTACGTGCTGTCGCTGACCAGCGAAGAAAACATGATGACCGGTGAAATCACCAGCGAGCAGACGCGTATCGATCTGCCGCAGATGACCGAGCCGGTGAAAAGCATCTTCGTCGACCCGCGCCAGCAATGGTTGTACGTGGTCAACGGTCGCGCCCAGGCCGATGTGTTCAGCCTGCGGGACAAGAGCCTCAACGGCCGTTACAAGTTGCTGGAGAATGGCGAGGCCCAAGTCACCGCCGCCGCCCAGCTGGTCGGCGGGATCTCGCTGATCATCGGCGACTCCAAGGGCGGCCTGGCCCAGTGGTTCATGGCCCGCGACCCTGATGGCGAGCTGCGCTTCAAACAGATTCGTACGTTCCAGATGGGCAGCGCGCCCATCGTTGAAATCAGCGCCGAAGAACGCCGCAAGGGGTTTGTGGCGCTCGACGCCGCCGGCAAGCTGGGCGTGTTCCACAGCACCGCCCACCGTACCCTGCTGGTGGACCAGGTGGTCGATGGCCAGGGCCTGTTCGGCATGTCGCCACGGGCCAACCGCCTGATCGTTGAACAGGGCGGCAAGCTGCAACCGTTGACGCTGGACAACCCGCACCCGGAAGTGTCGTGGAGCGCGTTGTGGAGCAAGGTCTGGTACGAAAACTACGACGAACCCCAGTACGTCTGGCAATCGACCGCCGCCAACACCGACTTCGAACCCAAGATGAGCCTTTCGCCGCTGACCTTCGGTACCCTGAAAGCGGCGTTCTACGCGATGTTGTTGGCCGCGCCGCTGGCCATCGCCGCCGCGATCTACACCGCTTACTTCATGGCCCCGGGCATGCGCCGCAAGGTCAAGCCGGTGATCGAGCTGATGGAAGCGATGCCGACGGTGATCCTCGGTTTCTTCGCCGGCCTGTTCCTGGCGCCGTACGTCGAAGGGCACCTGCCGGGCATCTTCAGTCTGCTGATGTTGCTGCCCATCGGCATCCTGGTCGCCGGTTTCACCTTCAGTCGCCTGCCGGAATCCATTCGCTTGCGAGTGCCGGACGGTTGGGAAAGCGCCCTGTTGATCCCGGTGATCCTGTTCGTGGGCTGGCTCTCGTTGTACATGAGCCCGTACATGGAGGCCTGGTTCTTCGGCGGCGACATGCGCATGTGGATCTCCCATGACCTGGGCATCACCTACGACCAGCGCAACGCCCTGGTGGTTGGCCTGGCGATGGGCTTCGCGGTGATCCCGAACATCTATTCCATCGCCGAAGACGCCGTGTTCAGCGTGCCGCGCGGCCTGACCCTGGGCTCCCTGGCCCTCGGTGCCACGCCATGGCAGACCATGACTCGCGTGGTGATCCTCACCGCCAGCCCGGGCATTTTCTCGGCGCTGATGATCGGCATGGGCCGTGCAGTGGGCGAGACCATGATCGTGTTGATGGCCACCGGTAACACGCCGGTCATGGAAATGAACCTGTTCGAAGGCCTGCGCACCCTGGCGGCCAACGTGGCAGTGGAGATGCCGGAATCCGAAGTCGGCGGCAGCCATTACCGCGTGCTGTTCCTGTCGGCCCTGGTGCTGCTGTTGTTCACCTTCGTCATGAACACCCTCGCGGAGCTGATCCGTCAGCGTCTGCGCAAGAAATATTCGTCGCTTTAAGAAAGGTAGAAGTCTGTGAAACAGAACTCCCTGAAAGGATGGTTCAAGAGCGGCGCCCCCGGCGTCTGGATCAGCGGTGGCGCCGTGTCCATCGCGGTCATCATGACCATTGGCCTGCTGGCGGTGATCGCCGTGCGCGGCCTCGGCCACTTCTGGCCGGCGGACCTGATCCACGCCAGCTACAACGTACCGGGCATGCCTGCGCACCTGGTGGTCGGCGAAGTCGTACAGAAAGAAGAAGTGCCTCGCGAGCGCCTGAAAAGCGCCGGCTTGCCGGTGCCGGACGAAGGCCCCGAGTTCATGACCCGCGAACTGATCAAGGTCGGCAACCGGGACCTGAACGGCACCGACTTCACCTGGATCGTCGGCGACTGGCTGACCAACCAGACCACGCCGCCGGAGCTGATGGCCATCGAGCGTCGTGAGTGGGGCAATTTCTACGGCTACCTGGTCAACGTCAAGGAAGGCGGCAAGGTCATCGCCGAGGGCGAGGCCGCCTGGCCGCAGTTGCAGGCTCGGGTACAGCGCGTCAACCAGTTGGCCGCCGAGCTCAAGAGCCTGGAAAAAGTCGACATCGGCGCCATCAACGCCGGCCTGGAGCGTATCCGCCTGCACGGTCGCAAACTGGAACTGGACGGCAAGCTCGACGCCGCCGCCCAGGCCGACCTGGAAAGCGAACGCGCCGAACTCAATGCCCGCTACAAGGACATCGAAGCGCGCCTGGCCGACCTGCATGCGCAGTTCAACCGCGACAGCCTGACGGCCCGCGATGCCAACGGCAAAGAAGTGGAAATCGAAATCGGCAAAGTGGTGCACGCCTACCAGCCAAACGGCATGGGCACGTTCACCAAGCTGGGTTTCTATTTCAGCAAGGTTTGGGAGTTCCTCAGCGACGACCCCCGTGAAGCCAATACCGAAGGCGGCATCTTCCCGGCGATTTTCGGCACCGTGATGATGACCCTGATCATGGCGATGATCGTCACGCCGTTCGGCGTGCTGGCCGCGGTCTACCTGCGTGAATATGCCCGCCAAGGCACGATGACGCGCTTGATCCGCATCGCGGTGAACAACCTCGCCGGCGTTCCGGCCATTGTCTACGGTGTGTTCGGCCTGGGCTTCTTCGTCTACGTGCTGGGTGGTTCGGTCGACCGGCTGTTTTTCCCGGAAGCCTTGCCGGCGCCAACCTTCGGCACCCCGGGCCTGCTCTGGGCGTCCCTGACGCTGGCGCTGCTGGCGGTGCCGGTGGTGATCGTCGCCACTGAAGAAGGCTTGGCGCGGATCCCGCGCACCGTGCGCGAAGGCTCCCTGGCCCTCGGCGCGACCAAGGCCGAGACCTTGTGGAAAATCGTCCTGCCGATGGCGAGCCCGGCGATGATGACCGGGATGATCCTTGCCGTGGCGCGTGCCGCCGGTGAAGTGGCGCCGTTGATGCTGGTGGGCGTGGTGAAACTGGCCCCGTCGCTGCCGCTGGACGGCAACTACCCGTATCTGCACCTGGACCAGAAGATCATGCACCTGGGCTTCCATATCTATGACGTCGGCTTCCAGAGCCCGAACGTCGAGGCAGCCCGGCCGTTGGTCTACGCCACGGCACTGCTGCTGGTGCTGGTGATCGCCACGCTCAACCTGTCGGCGGTGTGGATCCGTAACCACCTGCGCGAAAAATACAAAGCGTTGGATAGCTAAAAGCATTAGCCACAAGCGGCAAGCTGCAAGCCGCTTTTGCTCAAAACTTGCAGCTTGCAGCTAAAAGCTTGCAGCTACGAACGGAGTGAGACCATGCAACACGAAGCACATACACACGGCATCAACATGTCGGCCCTGGGCCGCGACAAGCAGAGCCTGGACCTGGCCCAGGAAACCGTGGCCATCGAAGTGCCCGGCCTGAACCTGTTCTACGGTGAGAAGCAGGCGCTGTATGACGTCAGCCTGAATATCCCGAAACAGCGCGTCACCGCGTTCATCGGCCCGTCGGGTTGCGGCAAGTCCACCTTGCTGCGCACCTTCAACCGCATGAACGATCTGGTGGACGGCTGCCGCGTCGAAGGCGAAATCAACCTCTACGGCAACAACATCTACCGCAAGGGCGAAGACGTGGCCGAGCTGCGTCGTCGCGTGGGCATGGTGTTCCAGAAGCCTAACCCGTTCCCGAAAACCATCTACGAGAACGTGGTCTACGGCTTGCGCATCCAGGGCATCAACAAAAAGCGCGTCCTCGACGAAGCCGTGGAATGGGCCCTCAAGGGCGCGGCGCTGTGGGATGAGGTCAAGGACCGTCTGCATGAGTCGGCCCTGGGCCTGTCCGGTGGTCAGCAGCAGCGCCTGGTGATCGCCCGCACCATCGCCGTCGAGCCGGAAGTACTGCTGCTCGACGAACCCTGCTCGGCCCTGGACCCGATCTCGACGCTGAAAGTCGAAGAACTGATCTACGAGCTCAAGTCCAAGTTCACCATCGTCATCGTGACCCACAACATGCAGCAGGCGGCGCGGGTGTCCGACTACACCGCGTTCATGTACATGGGCAAACTGGTGGAATTCGGCGATACCGATACGCTGTTCACCAATCCGGCCAAGAAACAGACCGAAGACTACATCACGGGTCGCTACGGCTAGTCGTAGAGCCGCAAGCGCAAGCTGCAAGCGGCAAGTAAAAGCGATCCGAGTAACGACACACATCAGCTTGCAGCTTGTAGCTTGCAGCTCACAGCTTATGCGGAGCAGAACCATGATTTCGAAGGAAGGCCTTACTCACCACATTTCCGCACAGTTCAATGCCGAGCTTGAGGAAGTGCGCAGCCACTTGCTGGCCATGGGCGGGCTGGTGGAAAAACAGGTCAACGACGCGGTGACCGCGCTGATCGAGGCCGACTCCGGCCTGGCCCAGCAGGTGCGCGAAATCGATGACCAGATCAACCAGATGGAACGCAACATCGACGAAGAATGCCTGCGTATCCTGGCCCGTCGTCAGCCGGCTGCGTCCGACCTGCGCCTGATCATCAGCATCTCCAAGTCGGTGATCGACCTTGAGCGGATCGGCGACGAAGCCACCAAGATCGCTCGTCGCGCCATCCAGTTGTGCGAAGAAGGCGAAGCGCCGCGCGGTTACGTCGAGGTTCGCCACATTGGCGACCAGGTGCGCAACATGGTTCGCGACGCGCTGGATGCCTTTGCCCGCTTCGACGCCGACCTGGCGTTGTCGGTGGCCCAGTACGACAAGATCATCGATCGCGAATACAAGACCGCCCTGCGCGAGCTGGCGACCTACATGATGGAAGACCCGCGTTCCATCTCCCGCGTGTTGAGCATTATCTGGGTGCTGCGTTCTTTGGAACGTATCGGCGATCATGCGCGCAACATCTCGGAACTTGTCATCTACCTGGTGCGCGGCACCGATGTGCGCCATATGGGGCTCAAGCGGATGAAGGAAGAAGTTGAGGGCACCCCGTCCGAAACCGCTAATGTTCCGGACGCAACTGACGATAAGTAAGATTGCCAAGAAAAGCGCCCGGCCTTCTGGTCGGGCTTTTTTTTTGGATTTTTTTTCATCGAAAGCAGCACCCCGCGAACGAAAAGTCCCGGCGTGACTGAAGGTTTTTTGGCGATGTGCCATCAGTAAAAGCGGTATGCTTGCCGGGATTTTTTAGAGGTGTATCTGGATGAGTAAGGTCAGTGTGTTGGTCGTGGACGATGCTTCGTTCATTCGTGACCTGGTGAAGAAGTGCCTGCGCAACTACTTCCCGGGCGTGCGTATCGAAGACGCGGTGAACGGCAAGAAAGCCCAGGCCCTGCTGGCTCGCGAGGCGTTCGACCTGGTGCTGTGCGATTGGGAAATGCCGGAAATGTCCGGCCTGGAACTGCTGACCTGGTGCCGTCAGCAGGACAGCCTAAAGGGCATGCCGTTCGTAATGGTTACCAGCCGCGGCGACAAGGAAAATGTGGTCCAGGCGATCCAGGCCGGCGTTTCCGGCTACGTCAGCAAGCCATTCACCAACGAACAGTTGCTGACCAAGGTCAAGCAGGCCCTGCACAAGGTCGGCAAGCTCGACACGCTGATGAACAGCGCCCCGACCAAGATGAACTCGGCGTTCGGCAATGATTCCCTCAGCGCCCTGACGGGCGGCAAGCCTCCGGTGGCGGCGGTTGCGTCGGCCCCGGCCGCCCCTGCTGCTGCCGCCCCGGCTCGTGGCCTGCTCAACAGCCCACCGGTCAAGGCACCGGTGGCCGCCGCTTCGACGACCAATCGCGGCCAAGGCCAGTTGCGCCTGTCCAGTGGCACCCAGCAATGCGTGATCAAGGCCCTGAGCCTCAAGGAAGCGCTGCTGGTGGTCAAACGCTCCGACACCCTGCCGCAGGTACTCGAGGGCGCGGTGCTGGACATGGAACAGGGCGACAACGCCGAAACCGCGCGTCTGAACGGCTACCTGCACGCGATCGTCGCCCATGAGCAGACGCCCGACAGCGAATGGCTGCAACTGACGTTCCGCTTCGTCGACAAAGACCCGCAGAAACTCGACTACATCTCTCGCCTGATCGCCCGCGGCACGGCGCAGAAGCACTTCGTACCGGGCGCCTGATTCGGCGGCGCCCTTGAGGCCGCTATCGCGAGCAGGCTCGCTCCCACAGGGGGATCTGCTGTGGACACAAATTTTGTGAACAACAGAGATCACTGTGGGAGCGAGCCTGCTCGCGATGGGGCCATCAGCCTCAACAACAATCGCTGATCCAATTTTGAAACATCCGTCGACTACGCTGGTCCATCCCAGCTGCTAGGCTGCTGTGCAGGCCTTCATTTTTCGACAGAACCTTTTGCCCATGCTCGCACCCCTGCTGTTTGCCTGTGGTCTTGTCCTGGCCTCCACCTCGGCCGTGGCCATGACGATCTATAAATCCACCGATGCCAATGGCGTGGTGTCCTATAGCGACCGTCCCAGCAAGGGCGCCCAGGTGTTCGTATTCCGCGACCGCATGGTCGAACGCCTGGAGCGCCAGGTGTTTCTCGATATCAAGAAGCAGAAGGGCGCGGACGCGGTGTTCGTGCGCAACGATTTGTACGCGCCGGTAGAGATCGAGTTGAGTTTCGCCGGGCTGCGCAATGTCAGCGGGGCGCCGAGCCGGCCGATTCGTCGGGTGCTGCCGGCACGCAGCAACCTGCGCCTGGCGCTGCTCACGGCTACCCGGCCCGGCAGGCCGCTGGTGTATACCCCGCGGTTCGAATATTCCCTGGGCGACCCTGCCGGCGCCGCCCAGGACTATCAGTACCCGCTACCGTGGCGGGGCGGGCCATTCCGGCTGAGCCAGGGCGCCAACGGCCAATACAGCCATTACGGCCCGAAGAACCGCTACGCCATGGACATCGCCATGCCCGTAGGCACGCCGATCATCGCGGCGCGGGGTGGCGTGGTCATCAAGACCGAAAACCAACAGACCGGCCGCGGGGATGATCCTGCGGGCAACTTCGTGCGGGTGCTGCACGATGACGGCACCATGGGCGTCTACCTGCACCTGCAGAAAGGCTCGGTGAGCGTACGGGAAGGGCAGCGGGTCGGGGTGGGCACGCCGTTGGCGTTGTCGGGCAATACCGGCAACAGCTCAGGCCCGCACCTGCATTTCGTGGTGCAGCGCAATACCGGGTTGGGGCTGGTGTCGATTCCCTACCAGTTCAAGCAACCGGTGGGCGACTTGCCCAATTTTGCGTTGGGCAAGCAGTAGCACCTAGGCATCCCGAGGATGCTTTTGTGGTAGAGGGATTTATCTGTGGGAGCAAGGCTTGCCCGCGATGAAAGCGACGCGGTCTTTCAGAATCGAGTCGCCTGTATCGCGAGCAAGCTTTGCTCCCACAGCTTGCCACCGGCTCGCCGGAACGGGTTGACACTCAATCGAGCATCAACACCTTCGCCAGGATGATCTTCGGCCCTTTCATCTTCTTGATGATGATTCGCAGGCCTTCGACTTCCAGCACTTCTTCCTCTTCCGGCACGCGCTTGAGGGTTTCATAGACCAGCCCGGCCAGGGTTTCGGCTTCGATGTGGTCCAGGTCGATCCCCAGCAGGCGCTCGACCTTGAACAGCGGCGTGTCGCCACGTACCAGCAGCTTGCCCGGCTGGTAGGCCAGGATGCCGCGTTCGGCCTTGCGGTGTTCGTCCTGGATGTCGCCCACCAACACTTCCAGCACGTCTTCCATGGTCAGGTAGCCGATGATGTTGCCGTCGGCTTCCTCGACTACGGCGAAGTGCGAGCCGCCCTTGCGGAACTGCTCCAGCAACTGCGACAGCGGCATGTGTCGCGACACGCGCTCCAGCGGCCGGGTCAGTTCGGCCAGGTTGAACGATTC
Source organism: Pseudomonas sp. OA65 (assembly GCF_017498305.1). NCBI lineage: Bacteria > Pseudomonadati > Pseudomonadota > Gammaproteobacteria > Pseudomonadales > Pseudomonadaceae > Pseudomonas > Pseudomonas sp. OA65. The sequence goes on along the minus strand of NZ_JAGDEZ010000055.1, from coordinate 23,116 downwards.
GGGGATGTGGTCCAGGGCCGCCAGTTCCAGCAGCAGGTCCTTGATGTGCAGCAGGCCGACGAACTCCTGGCGTTCGCTGTCGTACACCGGATAACGGCTGAACTTGTGGCGACGGAACATCGCCAGGATTTCCTTGAGGGGCGCGTTGAACTCCAGCGTCACCAGGTCTTCCCGGGAATTGGCCCAGTCCACCACTTCCAGCTCGCCCATTTCCACGGCCGAGGCCAGCACGCGCATGCCTTGGTCGCTCGGGTCCTGGCCACGGCTGGAGTGCAGGATCAGCTTCAGTTCTTCGCGGCTGTAATGGTGTTCGTGATGGGGCCCGGGCTCGCCTTGGCCGGCGATGCGCAAAATGGCGTTGGCGCTGGCGTTGAGCAGGTAGATCGCCGGGTACATGGCCCAGTAGAACAGGTACAACGGCACGGCGGTCCACAACGATAGCAGCTCGGGTTTGCGGATGGCCCAGGATTTGGGCGCCAGTTCACCGACCACGATGTGCAGGTACGAAATGATGAAGAAGGCGGTGAAGAACGACACGCCCTTGATCACTTCCGGCGACTCTACGCCGACCGCGCCCAGCAACGGCTCGAGGATGTGGGCAAACGCCGGCTCACCGACCCAACCCAGGCCCAGGGACGCCAGGGTGATACCCAGCTGGCATGCCGACAGGTAAGCGTCGAGTTGGCTATGGACGGTGCGCAGGATGTGCCCGCGCCAGCCGTTCTGCTCGGCAATGGCCTCGACCCGGGTCGAACGCAGCTTGACCATGGCGAATTCGGCCGCAACGAAAAAGCCGTTGAGCAAAACCAGGATCAGAGCAAAAAGAATCATGCCGAATTCGGCGAAGAGTGTAACGAGGGACAAGCCAGGGGAAGGGTCCATGATGGAGTTTTGCGGGTTCCGTATAGTCGTAGAAGTTAGGAATCAGCGCCTGAAAAGGCAGGCGCAAGTCAGTCAATGTAGCGGCTGACTCGGCGATTGCCTAGGGGGCGCTTTCAATCAGCGGGGCGAGCGAGGCGTGTGCGAACCACTTGGGCTGGGGCAAAATGGCAAGTAAAGGTGCTGCCATGGCCGGGTACGCTGCTGATTTCCATGCGGGCGCGATGGCGCAGCAGGACATGTTTGACAATAGCCAGGCCCAGCCCGGTGCCGCCGGTGTTGGAGTTGCGGCTGGAGTCGACGCGGTAGAAGCGTTCGGTCAGGCGCGGCAGGTGCTTGCTGTCGATGCCGATCCCCGAATCGCGCACGCTCAAGTGCGCGCCTTGCTCGTCGCCCCACCAGCGCACATGGATCCGGCCTTGCTCCGGCGTGTATTTGACCGCGTTGAACACCAGGTTGGAAAACGCACTGCGCAGTTCCGCCTCGCTGCCCTTGAGCTGCACGGCCGGGTCGGCTTCCAGGGTAATGGTCTGTTGCTTGGAACCGGACAGTTCCTGGGCATCTTCGACAATGATTTGCAGCAGGTCGTCGATCGGCACCGGCTGGTTGTCGGACGGGTAATCGGTGGCTTCCAGCTTCGCCAGCAACAACAAGTCGTTGAGCAGGGTCTGCATGCGCCCGCTTTGCTGGTGCATCTGCTGCAAGGCCCGGCTCCAGCGCGGGTTCACCTCCTCGACGTTGTCGAGCAGGGTCTCCAGGTAACCGCAGATCACCGTCAACGGCGTACGCAATTCGTGGGACACGTTGGCGATGAAATCCTTGCGCATCTGTTCCAACTGATGGATACGCGTGACGTCGCGCACCAGCATCAAGTGCTCGTTGTTGCCGTAGCGGGTGATGTACAACTGGATGCGCAGCCGGTCGTTGGTGGGCGAAGGGATCTCCAGCGGCTCGGCGTAATTGGCTTGCTCGAAATACTCTTTGAAGCGCGGATGGCGCACCAGGTTGGTCACTGGTTGGCCGCTGTCCTGGGGCGTCTTGAGGCCCAACAGGGTTTCGGCGGCGCGGTTCCACCACTCCAGGTTGCCTTCGCTGTCGAGCATGATCACCGCGTCTTTCAACGCGGCGGTGGACTCCTGGACCCGATCGATCACCGCCTGCAGGCGCCCGCGAACGCGCTGGTCGCGCCGTTGCAGGTGATAGATGCTGTCGAACACCTCGCCCCACAAGCCATAGCCGTCGGGCGGGGCTTCGTCGGGTTGGTGCAGGCGCAGCCATTCATGCAGGCGCAGCAATTGCTTGAGTGTCCAGGCCAGGTAAAGCCCCAGGCCCGCGGCCAGGCTCCAGCCGTAATAACCGCTGATCAGGCCGATCAGCAAACAGCCAGTCACCAACAACAACATGTGGCGAATCAGGGTGCCATGCCAGTTTTGATTCACGGAAAATCCCTAGGGCAGCTCCAAGCTACAAGCTTCAAGCGACAAGTTAAAAGCCAAGCGCGGTTCAGCTTGCCGCTTGAAGCTTGAAACTTGTAGCTGTCGTTAAGCCTTTGTCGAAAAACGATAACCGGTGCCGCGCACGGTTTGTACCAGATTTTCATAGGCATCGCCGAGGGCCTTGCGCAGGCGTCGGATGTGCACGTCCACGGTGCGTTCCTCGACGTAGACGTTGCCGCCCCAGACCTGGTCCAACAGTTGGCCGCGGGTGTAGGCACGTTCTTGGTGAGTCATGAAGAATTGCAGCAGGCGGTATTCGGTCGGGCCCATCTCGGCGGGTTTGCCGTCGATGGTCACGCGGTGGCTGATCGGGTCGAGCAGCAGGCCACCGACTTCAATCGGCGCTTCGCCATCCGTCGGTCCGGCGCGTCGCAGCACGGCCTTCAGGCGCGCCACCAGCTCCCGCGGGGAGAATGGCTTGGTGATGTAGTCGTCGGCGCCGACTTCCAGGCCCTGGATCTTGTTGTCCTCTTCGCCTTTGGCGGTGAGCATGATGATCGGAATATCACCGGTCAGCTCGTCGCGCTTGAGGCGTCGCGCCAGTTCGATGCCTGACGTGCCGGGCAGCATCCAGTCCAGCAGGATCAGGTCGGGCTTGCGGTCGACGATGATGGCATGGGCCTGTTGAGAGTTTTCTGCTTCCATGCAGTCATAGCCGGCCATCTCCAACGCAACGGCGATCATCTCGCGGATGGGCGCCTCGTCGTCGACGATCAGAATGCTCCTGCCAACCATGGGGTAATCCTCTTGTCATTTAACTGTCTTGCGCCGCATTAGATAACGGAATTATTGCAGTCGTGTGACAGTTATTTCGTCCTGCGGCAAGGGAGGGGATCCTGGACTACGCTTTTCAGTCCGAATCCTGACAACCACAAGAGAAGGTTTCCATGAAACAAATGACTGTTTCTATCAAAGCCCTGCTGATGGCAGTTGCTCTGGCCCTGCCTGGGGTTGCGATGGCTGCCGATCCTGCAATGGAGAAGGATGGCATGTTCACCGACCATAAGGGCATGACCCTTTACACCTTTGCCAAAGACTCGGCTGGTAAGTCGGTATGCAATGACAAGTGTGCGGCTAACTGGCCACCGCTGATGGCTGAGAAGGGTGATAAATCCATGGGCGACTGGACCGTGATCAAGCGCGATGATGGCTCAATGCAGTGGGCCTATCAGGGCATGCCGTTGTACACCTTCGTGATGGACAAGAAGGCCGGAGAGATGACCGGCGACGGCAAAATGGACGGCGCCTGGAAAGTGGCCAAGGCTAAGTAACGCGTCCCGCTGAGACGCTTTTTTGTGGCGAGGGAGCTTGCTCCCGCTCGGTTGCGCAGCGACCGCAAAAATCTTGGGCCGCTCCGCAGCCCAGCGGGAGCAAGCTCCCTCGCCACAAAGGCTTTCATAAGCCTAGGTTCAATGCTGGCATGAGCCAAAGTTTAGTGCTGGGGCTCGGCTTCAGCGCAACGCGTAATCCAACACAATCCCCACGAAAATCGCCAAACCGGCCCAGTGGTTATGCAGGAATGCCTGGAAGCAGCGCATCCGATCCCGGCCACGGGTGTACCAGAACTCCCAGGCGAAGCACACGGCCGCGGCCACCAGTCCCAGGTGGAACCAGCCACCCAGTTGGAATTTCGACCCGGCCAACAGCAGGCAACCCAAGGCCAGGCCTTGCAGCGTCAGGATGATCACCCGGTCGGCATCGCCGAACAGGATCGCCGTGGACTTCACGCCGATGCGCAGGTCGTCGTCCCGGTCGGTCATCGCGTAATAGGTGTCGTAGCCCACTGTCCACAGTAGGTTGGCGATGTACAGCAACCAGGCAGCCGCCGGCAGATGACCGGTTTCGGCAGTGAACGCCATCGGCATGCCCCAGGAGAACGCCGCGCCCAGCACCACTTGCGGGTAATAGGTATAGCGCTTCATGAACGGATAACTGAACGCCAGGGCCAGGCCGCCGAGGGACAGCAGGATGGTCGGGGCGTTGGTGCACAGCACCAGCAGGAAGCTCACGCTCATCAGTACGGCGAAGAACACCAGCGCCTCTTTCGAACTGATCTTGCCGCTCACCAGCGGGCGCTGCTCGGTGCGTTTGACGTGACCGTCGACCTTGCGGTCGGCCCAGTCGTTGATCACGCAGCCGCCAGCGCGGGTCAGCACCACGCCGAGGACGAAGATCACTACGTTGGCGATGGACGGCGAGCCTTCACCGGCAATCCACAACGCCCACAACGTCGGCCACAGCAGCAGGTAGATGCCGATGGGCTTGTCCATGCGGGTCAGTTGCACGAAGTCCCATGCCCGTGGGTTCAGGCGATTCAAGGATTTGAGCAGTTGCACGTACATCAGCAGTTCTCCGAATAGGCGCGGGCGACGGTCCACAAGCGGGGCAGGAAGATTTCCGCCACCAGCACGCTCAAGGCACCGCGGTCGAAACGTGAGCGGCGCCCCCACAGCCCGCTGGCGCGTACGTCTTCCGGCAAGCCGGCCTCGGGGTAATGGCACACCTCGATGGCCCGGCGCTGGAACGCCTGGTCGCAAAACAGCAATTCGCCCAGGGAGCGGCTGCCCAACTCGTCCATGTGCAACCCGTCACCCTGCAAGGCGCTGCGCGCCGCCACGCTGCGGGCGAATACCCAAGGCTGGTCGCGACCGCGTAGATACACCTCGCGTACCCAACCCTCGCTGCCCTCGCCCAGGTCCAGCGCGGCACATTCGTCGACGCGCAATGGCTGCCAGCCTTCGAACAATGGGGTCACGCTGAAATGACCGTCCGACAGACGCGTGAGGCGCCGTGTCAGGGACCCTTCGTCGAACAACCAATCGAGTACACCGGCATCGGGGCGGGGCGACAGCAGGTGCCGGGGCAGCCATTGAAGTGTAGGAAATATCGAATTTGTATGCGGCACAGAGGTCTTGAATGGCAGCAAATGAGGTCGCGAGCTTACCATGTCGGTCGCGGGTTTTGACTGGCCCGGCCTGTTGCCTGCCGATCGTGCTTGCATCTGTCGCAACCGATCAGTACAAAACGGCCCTGAGCCGGAAAATACCGGCCAAGGCCTGACATCTTGAGGAAGTATTGGAATGAAAAAGTGGCAATGTATCGTCTGCGGCCTGATCTACAACGAAGCTGACGGCTGGCCTGACGATGGCATCGCGCCCGGCACTCGTTGGGAGGACGTACCGGCGGACTGGCTGTGCCCGGACTGCGGTGTCGGCAAGATGGATTTCGAAATGATCGAAATCAACTGATCGTTTCATTTAAATGGAGAGCAACATGAGTGCACCTGTCGTCATCGTCGGTACTGGGCTGGCCGGCTATAACCTGGCCCGGGAGTTTCGCAAGCTCGACAGCGAAACCCCGCTGCTGCTGATCACCGCGGACGACGGTCGCTCATACTCCAAGCCGATGCTCTCCACGGGCTTTGGCAAGAACAAAGATGCCGATGGTTTGAGCATGGCTGAACCGGGGGCGATGGCCGAACAACTCAAGGCCGAAGTGCGGACCCACACCCGCATCAGCGGCATCGATCCGGGCCACAAACGGCTGTGGATCGGCGAGGAGGCGGTGAATTACCGCGACCTGATCCTGGCCTGGGGCGCCGAAACCGTGCGCGTGCCGGTACAGGGCGACGCGGCGGACCTGATCTTTCCCATCAACGACCTGGAAGACTACGCACGCTTCAGGGCTGCGGCCGCCGGCAAGCGCCGGGTGTTGTTGCTGGGCGCCGGCCTGATTGGCTGCGAGTTCGCCAACGACCTGAGTCTGGGGGGCTACGAAGTCGAGTTGGTGGCGCCGTGCGAGCAAGTCATGCCGACGCTGCTGCATCCGGCCGCTGCGGCAGCGGTCCAGGCCGGGCTGGAAAGCCTCGGCGCGCGCTTCCACTTGGGCCCTGTGCTCAACCGCTTGCAGAAGGTCGCCGACGGGCTGGAGGCGCACCTGTCCGACGGCCAAGTGATCGCCTGCGACCTGGTGGTCTCGGCCATCGGCCTGCGCCCACGCATCGACCTGGCGGCCGCCGCTGGCCTGGTGGTCAACCGCGGCGTCGTGGTCGACCGTCACCTGAAAACCTCCCACGCCAATATCTACGCCCTGGGCGACTGCGCCGAGGTCGACGGCTTGAACCTGCTGTATGTCATGCCGCTGATGAGCTGCGCCCGGGCCTTGGCTCAAACCTTGGCCGGCAACCCGACTGTCGTCAGCTACGGCGCCATGCCGATCACCGTAAAAACCCCGGTGTGTCCCTTGGTCGTGTCGCCGCCACCGCGAGGCAGCGAAGGCGTGTGGAGCGTCGAAGGGCAGGGCGCGGACATCAAGGTGCTGTGCCGCGACGCTCAAGGCAATCTGTTGGGTTACGCCCTGACAGGCACGGCGGTGATGGAGAAACTGGCGCTGAACAAGGAGCTTCCAGCCCTGCTGGCGTAAATACTGGTCGTTCTGTCGCAAAAACCCTACTTTTGGTCCCACAAAGCTTGTCCGGACACTGGCGCGGTTTTCGGCACCGTGCCATCCTCACTTCCGTCTGCCGCAGAGTAGAGCCTGCGGCGCCTTAGGGGCTGTTCCAAAGAGAACAGCACGGACATAACAACAAAAAAACCGTCAAAGGGGCTTCATTCATGCGTAAACCAGAACTCGCCGCCGCCATCGCGGAAAAAGCAGACCTCACCAAAGAACAAGCCAACCGCGTCCTCAACGCCGTCCTGGAAGAAATCACCGGCGCCCTGCACCGCAAGGACAGCGTTACCCTGGTGGGCTTCGGCACTTTCCTGCAACGCCACCGCGGCGCCCGCACTGGCAAGAACCCTCAAACCGGTGAGCCAGTGAAGATCAAGGCCAGCAACACCGTTGCCTTCAAACCAGGCAAGTTCTTGAAAGACAGCGTTAACCCATAATTGCGACGAGTACCTCGGCCAGGGGGAGAAAGCAGCAATCGAAAGGGCATACCGATGAATCGGTATGCCCTTTTTTGTGTGGCTTGCAAGCTGTTTGGGACAGCGATGGCTTGGTGCCCGGTATCCGTGGCGAGGGAGCTTGCTCCCGCTGGGTCTTGAAGCGGCCCCAAAAAAGCGACGACTGCTGCGCAGCCGAGCGGGAGCAAGCTCCCTCGCCACAGAGGTGGAGATGCCTAAGTGGGAGCGAGCCTGCTCGCGATGACATTCGTCTAGCCCGCGGAAGTCTTCGGCTCCGCCAACACCCTCAAGGCCGCCTTGCGCTCGTCGATCGGCAATTTGCCCAGCTGTTCCACCGCCGTGTAAAACCCAACCCAGTCCCCATTCTTCTGCTTGAACAGCGCCGCAAATGCCGGCACCCACTGGTCATACAGCCCGAACGGCAGCAATCGCGCATTGTTCAAGGGCGCATAGACCCAGGCGTCGTAGCGTTTGTCGCCTGCCCATTGGGAATCGCGCATTTCCACGTAGTCGGCACGCAGGCGTTCGAATTCCGCTGTTTTGCGTTGGCGCATCTGCTCGGCCGGCAGGGGTAGGGTGTAGAGCTTTTCCAGGCGCTGGCGGGTGTCGAGGATCAGTTGGATGAACTGGTCGCGCTGGCGCACCTGCTTGCCATTGTCCGGCGCCAGACCACGACTGGCGCGCCATTGCCGGGTGCCCTCCTGCTCGACGAAGGTGGCGAAGGACTCATTGAATTCGGTGTCGTCCTGTACATAAAACCGTTGGTGCGCCAGTTCATGAAAAATCAGCGTCGCCAGGCGTTCGTCGCCCCAATGCATCATCGAACTCAAGATCGGATCGTTGAACCAGCCCAGCGTTGAATAGGCTTCTACCCCGCCAATCGCCACGTCCATGCCCTGCAAGCGCTGCAACGCGGCTTCGCCACGGGCGGCGCCCTGGCTGTAATAACCGCGATAAGCCACGCAACCGGCAATGGGAAAACAATGATTGCGCGGTGCCAGGGAAAACTCTGGCGTGGCGAAGACATTCCAGACTACGAACGGCCGGCCAATGTCCGCGTACAGGCGATAGCTTCGATTGTCCGGTAGATGCAGGTGATTGCTGGCAAAGGCCCGAGCCTCGCGGGCTTGGGCCAAATGCGTCTTGAGTTGGGTGTCGCGAGCGGGGTCGGCAATGATCTGGTCGATAGGCTCGCGGGCCTGCAACAACCGCAGCTGCCCGCCCACGAGTTGGCTGTAATAACCGGCGCTGGCGCAACCGTTCAGTAACAAAAGCAGGAGGCCTGGAAACAAAATCTGGAAAACACGGTCGAGTAACCGATGGCTTGAACGCGGCCTGATCAATTGGAATCACCCTGGGAAGTCTGCCCACAAGACTATCTCGCTTGCCTGGAGCTTCGCTATGCGCGTGTTGATGCTGACGAGTAGCCTGTTGTTGCTCACCGGTTGTGCCGGCTTGCCTGACCCTGATCCATCCCGAGCGTGGATCGATCTGGGCAACCAGCAGGACACGGCACTACAGGCGCTGGAAGTCGATGACAAACTATCCGTCGACCGGCGTTATTTCGAAGTGCAACCCGGCAGCCATGAACTGACGGTGCGTTACCAGTTCGCCGTCGAACCCGGCAACATCGGCCCGGACGCGGAGCCGCTGTGGCGCGATTGCCGGTTGAACCTGAAATTCAAGGATTTCAACGCCGGCCAACGTTACCAGCTGCAGGCCGGCAGCATTGGTTTCCGGCCGTGGGCCAAGCTGTACGATCAGCAGCGCAAGGTGGTGGGGCAAGGTACGCCGGCGGGCTGCCAACAAACGTGATTGGCGCTATGCTCACTGTCTGATTTCAGGAGATTCACCATGCGCTTACCCTTGCTGTTATTGGCCCTGGTCTCCATGAGCGGTTGCGCAACGAGCCCGCTGCCCCAGGTCGACCCGAACATGGCGTGGGTTGATTTTGCTACGCCCATGCCGGGCGGCAAAATGCTGATGGCTGAAAGCCTGGACGGCCAGCGCTTGCGCGACGGACGGTTCTTCCAGGTTTCGCCGGGCAGCCACGAACTGAAAGTGCGCTTCGACTTCGAAGTATTCAGTGGTGGCGGGTTGGGCATGCAGGCCGAACCCCAAGAGCGGCTGTGCTACATGCTCGTGCGCTACGACCATTTCGAGGCCGGCCAGCGCTATCGTCTGGAGGCTCGCAACCTGGCATTCACGCCGAGCGCTCGGCTCTATGACGCCAAGCGTCAAATCGTGGCCGAAGAACGACAAATCAATTGCGTTCCGTAGGACGCCCTAGCGGTCGTTCTTCTGGTAGATGATCTTCTTTGTACCGTTTTCGCAACTGCCCACCACCATGTTCTGGTCATGGACTTCGTCATTGGTGACGATTTCCAACGTGTAGGACGACACGTTGTTCGCCTGGATCTTCGCTTCGATTTCCGCTTTAAGCTCTTCACAGGATTTGGGAGCCGCAAGGGCTGATGCAGCGAATGCGCAGCCGATGACCACCAGTGCTGATCGTTTCATGTTCGAATTCCTCATGGCAGCACGCACTGCCTGTGCGCTGAAACTGCGAGCTTCATTCGATCATAATTGCGCCAGGGTAAACAGCTCGACCGTATTCAGGAAATCGCAGCCTTCGGCAATGCCTGCGAAGGCTGCGACCCTTTCATGGGTCAGTTCACCAGCGTCGCATCCAGGGTGATCTGGGCATTCAGCACTTTGGAAACCGGGCACCCTTCCTTGGCCTTCTTGCTCAGTTCATCGAATTGCGCCTGGCTCGCGCCGGGGATTTTCGCCTTGAGTATCAGCTTGACCGCCGTGATCGCGAAACCGCCCTCGACCTGGTCCAGGGTCACTTCAGCGTTGGTGTCGATGCTGTCGGCCTTGAGCCCGGCGTCGCCGAGGATCATCGAAAAGGCCATGGAAAAGCAGCCGGCATGGGCTGCGCCGATCAGTTCCTCGGGGTTGGTGCCCTTGCCGCCTTCGAATCGCGCCTTGAAGCCATAGGGTGCTTCACGCAACACGCCGGTTTCCGTGGAAATTGAGCCGATACCGGTTTTCAGGTCACCTTCCCAATGAGCCGATGCTTTCTTGATGATAGCCATGTCTGCCTCCTGAAGATCCGGCGCGAACGCCGCGCCTGGGTGTTTTCTTAACTGTCTGGGTTGTGAGGATAGACCGCCTGGAAAAGTTCACCTTGTCGATTAGCCGACGAATTTAGTAGGAAATTTCGTCGCAACTATTGAAACTCGGGTATATGCCCACATTGCAATGGCACACACCTTTAGAAACGGCAGGCTTTTACCCGTTGGAAAAAGCCCGGAACGCCGTTGGAGATCCCGGCCCATGAAACAGCTGTCCGACGTGAAATTCTCAACCCTCGACCTGGTGCCTGTGCGCGCCGATGGCAATGCCGCTCAATCCTTGCACAACTCGCTGGACTTGGCGCAGCACGTGGAAAAATACGGCTACACCCGCTTCTGGGTGGCCGAACACCACAACATGGATGGTATCGCCAGTTCGGCGACAGCGGTGCTGCTGGGGTATCTGGCGGGGGGGACTTCGACCATTCGCGTCGGCTCCGGCGGCGTCATGCTGCCCAATCACGCACCGTTGATCATCGCCGAACAGTTCGGCACGCTGGAAAGCCTCTACCCGGGTCGAATCGATCTGGGGTTGGGGCGTGCGCCAGGTTCCGATCAGATGACTGCTCGGGCGCTGCGTCGCGAGCGCTCCGGCAGTGCGGACGATTTTCCCGAGGACGTCGCCGAACTGATGCGCTACCTGGGCCCGCGCACCCCGGACCAACGCATCATCGCCATGCCCGGCACCGGGACCAACGTGCCGGTGTGGCTGTTGGGTTCGAGCTTGTTCAGCGCGCAGTTGGCCGGTGAACGCGGTTTGCCCTACGCATTCGCCTCCCATTTCGCACCGCGCTACATGCACGAGGCGATCCGTATCTATCGCAACCACTTCAAGCCGTCGGCGGTACTAGACAAGCCTTATGTGATGCTCGGTGTGCCGCTGGTAGCGGCGGATACCGATGAGCAGGCCGATTACCTGGCGACGTCGGTGTACCAGCGGATCCTGGCGCTGATGCGTGGCCAGAGTCTGGTGCAGCGTCCGCCGGTCGAGACCATGAATGGTCTTTGGTTGCCCCATGAGAAAGAGGCGGTCGGCGATTTCCTGGGGCTGGCCATGGTCGGCGGTCCGCAGAAGATTCGCGCCAAGCTGCAAGTGCTGATCGAGCAAACCCAGGCCGATGAGCTGATTTTCACCAGCGACCTTTATGAGCACGCCGATCGCTTGCACTCCTACGAGTTGCTGGCGCAGGTCATGAAGGGCTGAACGACACGCACAAAAAAGCCGACGCACTGCGTCGGCTTTGACCTTCAAAAAAATCACTTTTTATAGACGATTTCTTTCGTACCGCCCTCACAGTTGCCGACGACTTTTCCGTCAGACGCTGTGCCTTTATCGACGATTTCCAGCGAATAACCTGACACGCCCTTGGCGTCCAGCTTCGCTGCGATTTCGCTTTTAAGCTCTTCGCAGGGTTTGCCGGCCGCAAACGCACCACCGGCAAGGCTCAGCAAACCCAGGGCCACCATCAACTTGTTCATCGCTCGCACTCCTTGGTCGGATCAAATAGGGCAGGTATTGGAAAAACGTAATGCGCAGACCATAGCGCATCGCCACTCCCTATGGCACTCCGCCAGCGTGCAAGTTCAAAGAACCTCAGCTATTGGCGATCCGGAACCCGACTTTGATGGTCACCTGAAAGTGCGCGGCCCGGCCATTTGCGATGTGGCCGCGGGTTTCCGTGACTTCGAACCATTCCAGATGCTTGAGGCTTTTGCTGGCCTCGGCCAGGGCGTTGTTGATGGCGTCTTCAATACTGGTGGGAGACGAGCCGACCAGTTCGACTTTTTTGTACGTATGGTGATCACTCATGACGTTCTCCTTGGTTGTCTTTAACAGCCTAGCAGCGATTTTTCGCCCTATATGTGTGGCCATTCAAGCGGCGAAAGTTCAGATTTACTGCACTTTCCCAAACCGTCGGAGTCCCAATTCACACACGATACTCAACCACTGCAGGAGAGCCACCATGGCCAGCACTTCGTTACGCAAAGCCTCGTTGCAAAGCATGGAAGCGGAGATCGAAAGTCTGCTCAAATCGTTGGAAAGTCTGAAGGATGACGCTTCGGACGAGTCGCGTAAAACCCTCAAGTCGCTCAAGGCCAATGCCGAAAACGCGCTGAAACATTCGCGCCATCTGCTCAGCGACGCCTATGAAGAGGTCAAGGTGAAAACCCGTGAAACCGGGATCGCCACGCGAGATTACGCGCAGGAACACCCATGGACCACGGCCGGTGTCGCGGTCGGTGCGCTGGGTTTGCTGGCTGCTTACCTGCTGTGCAAACGCGGTGACTGAACCGGTTGGCCCAGCTCATGCCTGAGCCATTGGGCCAATTGCCGAGCGCGCCCGTCCGCAGCGCGCTTGGGTAGCCACAACGCCAGTCGCGCCGCGGTTTCATTGAAGCCCCACGGCGCGACCAGGCGACCGGCGCGAACGTCCTCAGCCACCAGCGGTTCGGGTGCGATCGCCACGCCTAACCCCGCCACGGCGGCTTCCAGCAAATAATACAAATGCTCGAACCCTTGCCCGAACTTCAATGCCTGGGGCTCAAGGTGGTTTTGCCGTGCCCAGGTCGGCCAGGCCTGTGGGCGCGAAGTGGTGTGCAGCAACGGTTTGTCGAGCAGCGCGCTGGGCGGTGCGTCCTGCAAGCGGGTGAACCCTGCGTAGTGCGGGCTCATCACCGGGCCGATCCGCTCGCTCACCAGTTCATACACCTGCATATCGGCCGGCCAGGGCGGCTCGGCGAATACCAACAGAGCGTCTAATCCCGGACGCCTGGGGTCCAGGTCGCCTTCGCCGGCGGACAGGTGCAAGCGCAAATCCGGCAGGTCGGCGTTGAGCCTGCCCAGGCGAGGAATAAACCAACGCGCCAGCAGGCTTCCCGAGCAGCCCAGTACAAACGGGGCGTCCGCCGTACTTTGTGTCAGCTCCGCGCAAACACCGCGTAAGCGCTCGAACGCATCGGTGCTGGCGTCCCGCAGGCGCAAGCCGGCATCTGTGAGTTTCAGGCCGCGCCCGTCCTTGATGAACAAGCTGACGCCCAGATGCTCTTCCAACACCTTCAACTGTCGGCTCACGGCCCCATGAGTGACGTGCAGCTGTTCAGCCGCCTGGCTTACGCTGTTCAGGCGGGCGGTGGCCTCGAAGGCCCGCAAGGCGTTGAGGGGGGGCAGGTCGTGGCTCATGTTATTTGTGAGTTTTCCTGACAGGTTGCGGCGATCTTATCGGTTTTCAGTGGGGGATGTCAGGGGTAGAGTGAACCTCATTGTCTTTCAACGCATTTGCTTGGAGCGCCCGATGACCCAGTCCACGACCCCTTTCAACCTGCGCAGCGGCCCCGATGCCAACGGCCTGTTCGGTGCGTTCGGTGGCCGCTATGTGGCCGAAACCCTGATGCCGCTGATCCTTGATCTGGCCCGTGAGTACGAAGTGGCGAAGGAAGATCCGGCCTTCATTGAGGAATTGGCCTACTTCCAGCGCGACTATGTCGGTCGTCCGAGCCCGCTCTACTTCGCCGAGCGCCTGACCGAATACTGTGGCGGCGCCAAGATTTACCTCAAGCGTGAAGAGCTGAACCACACCGGCGCGCACAAGATCAACAACTGCATCGGCCAGATCCTGCTGGCACGGCGCATGGGCAAGAAACGCATCATCGCCGAGACCGGCGCAGGTATGCACGGCGTGGCCACCGCCACCGTGGCCGCGCGTTTCGGCCTGGACTGCGTGATCTACATGGGCACCACCGACATCGAGCGTCAGCAGGCCAACGTGTTCCGCATGAAGCTGCTCGGGGCTGAAGTCATCCCGGTGGTCGCCGGCACCGGTACCCTGAAAGATGCCATGAACGAGGCCCTGCGTGACTGGGTCACCAACGTCGACAGCACGTTCTACCTGATCGGTACCGTGGCTGGCCCGCATCCGTATCCGGCGATGGTGCGTGACTTCCAGGCCGTGATCGGCAAGGAAACCCGCGAGCAGTTGCAAGCCCAGGAAGGCCGCCTGCCGGACAGCCTGGTAGCGTGCATCGGCGGCGGCTCCAACGCCATGGGCCTGTTCCACCCATTCCTGGACGACAAGAGTGTCGAGATCATCGGCGTCGAAGCTGCAGGCTATGGCATCGAGACCGGTAAGCACGCGGCGAGCCTGAACGGCGGCGTCCCCGGTGTACTGCACGGCAACCGCACCTTCCTGTTGCAGGACGACGACGGCCAGATCATCGACGCCCATTCGATTTCCGCGGGGCTCGACTACCCCGGTATCGGCCCGGAACATGCCTGGTTGCACGACATTGGCCGCGTCCAGTACACCTCGGTGACTGACGCCGAAGCCTTGGAAGCCTTTCACAAGTGCTGCCGACTGGAAGGGATCATTCCCGCGCTGGAAAGCGCCCATGCCCTGGCGGAAGTGTTTAAGCGCGCACCCAACCTGCCGAAAGATCACCTGATGGTGGTCAACCTGTCCGGCCGTGGCGACAAAGACATGCAAACCGTGATGCACCACATGGAACAGTCCCAGCAGGAGAAACACTGATGAGCCGCCTGCAAACCCGTTTTGCCGAACTCAAGGAACAGAACCGCGCCGCCCTGGTGACCTTCGTCACGGCGGGCGACCCGGACTACGACACCTCGCTGGCGATCCTCAAGGGCCTGCCGGCGGCGGGTGCCGACGTGATCGAGTTGGGCATGCCCTTCACCGACCCGATGGCCGACGGCCCGGCGATTCAATTGGCGAACATCCGCGCCCTGGGAGCCCAGCAGAACCTGGCGAAAACCCTGCAGATGGTTCGTGAGTTCCGCAAGGACAACACTGAGACGCCGCTGGTGTTGATGGGTTACTTCAACCCGATCCACCGTTATGGCGTGCAGCGTTTCATTGGCGAGGCGCTGGAATCTGGCGTGGATGGCCTGATCGTTGTGGACATGCCGCCCGAACACAACAGCGAACTGTGCGAACCGGCCCAGGCCGCGGGCCTGGACTTCATCCGCCTGACGACGCCGACCACTGACGATGTGCGTTTGCCGACGGTCCTCAACGGCAGTTCGGGTTTTGTGTACTACGTGTCGGTGGCCGGTGTGACCGGTGCTGGCGCCGCGACGCTGGAGCACGTGGAAGAAGCGGTGGCGCGCTTGCGTCGCCATACCGATCTGCCCATCAGCATTGGTTTCGGCATTCGTACACCGGAGCAGGCGGCGGCCATCGCACGGTTGGCTGACGGGGTGGTGGTCGGCTCGGCGCTGATCGACCATATCGCTAGCGCCGACACATCGGAACAGGCGATCGATGGCGTGTTGAGCTTGTGTGCCGCCCTGGCCGATGGTGTGCGCAAGGCGCGTCTGGGCTGATTCCTGGTTCGGCGCTGAGCCAAAAAAAGGGGTTCAGAACTTGGTTCTGAACCCCTTTTTTGCACCAGGACTGCCCTTGTGGCGAGGGAGCTTGCTCCCGCTGGGTCGCGAAGCGGCCCCAAACAGGTTCATGTAATTCTTTCAGAGAGGGCGCATTGGCTGGTTTACGACTGCTTCGCAGCCGAGCGGGAGCAAGCTCCCTCGCCACAATGACGACCCTGTTCGTCAGGGCAACTCCAACCCGCCCCCCGCCTTGTGCAGTTCGCGCAAATGCTCGCCGATCTCCTTCACGTTGGCCTCGCTCGCCGCAATTTCAGCGGCGCGGCTCGGTTCGAGCAACGCCCGGACTTCCTTGTCCAGATCGCCTGTCAGCGTTTGCAGTTGTTTCTGCCGCAAGTTGCTTTCCGATTCCAGGCGTTGCCACTCGCTGGGTTGCGGCAAGCCGTAGCCGCTGCTGCCCAGCAGTTCGGCCGGACGGCTGAGGAAACCGCTGTTGGCGAGGATCTGCTGCAGCGTCGCGTTAGCTCTTTCCATACCGCCGTTCTGCAACTCACGGGCTCCGAGATAGCGCTGTTTGACTTCATCCTGCGCCAACAGCAGTTGCCGGCGAAAACTGGCCTGCTCCAACAGCAACAGCGCCGCGCTGGTGCGCAGGTCGGCCTGGTCGAACCAGACACGGCGTTCGGCGGCGTCCAGGGCCAGCCAGTCTTCCACCGTCTGTTGCTTGATCGGCAGATACTTCTTCAGCACATCGAACATGGCCTGGTACCGCTCGCGGAATGAGTCGAAGTGGTAGCCCAGGCGCAAGGCTTCCTTGGGGTCATCCAGCACGCTGGTATCCGCCAGGCCCCGACCCTTGAGCACTTCCAGCAGGCCGTTGGGCATGATGCTGTCCAGGCCGTTGAGCTGCTTGTTGTTGCTGCCGCTGCGCAGCAGTTTCAGGCTCTCCACGGCGCAGTTATTGGACAGGAAGTAATAGTTGCCGTCATAGCTCCAGTGCATTTCGGCGGCGTGCTCGACCGTTTCCTCGATTTCGGTGCGCGACAGGTTCAGCGGCACCGATGCCAGGCTGCGTAGCTCGGTCTTGGTGTATTCATCGATCACCTGGGCCAGCGGCAATACGAACAGGCGCGAGGGGTATTTGCCGACCAGCCCGTCCCAACTCGACAACTGCACATCGCCCACGAAGGCGCGGTAGGACAGTACCAAGTGTTGGTCCAGATCCAGCCGGCAGTCTGGACCGCGTGGCCGGCCTGGTGCACAGATCACCAGCCGGAGCATGCTGTGGCCCCAGCGGCTTACCCAGTTCTGATTGGCCTCGGCCAGTAGGTAGTCAATGGCATAGACCCGCTCGGGATCAACCTTGCCCAGTGGCGTCTTGGCGAAGTCGTTGCCGGCGTTGAGGAACGCGAACGATTTGGCGCAGGTGTCCTTGGCGGCGGGTGCCCAACCGAAGTGTTCCTGGTAATAGCGATACAAGGCCGGGCGTCGGCAGGCATAGCTCGGGTCGAGGAGAAAGTACTCCATGTTGACCGCGACGAATTCCTTGGGGCTGCTCGTTTCATAGAGGTCCGGGCTGCGGGCGACCTGGCGGTTGTGCTGTTCCCGCGCACCGCGACGGCCGACGTATTGCGGCCAGCCGGCGAGGTCCAGCAAGCGCGGATCATCGCTGAGGGTGAAGTGGCGGTCGTTCTGGCCCCGGCATTCATCGGGGAGGCCGATCAGCCCGGCGCTGCCGTTGCGTCGAGTGCAACGCTGGATCAGCGTGCGTTCGGCGTCTGGCCATAGGCGCGAGCGGTCGTAGATGTGGGTCAGTTCATGCAAGACTGTGGCGAGCATTTCCCGGCGGACGGTGCCGTGGGGGCGCTGGGTCTTTTGCGTCGCGGCGCTGCCGTCGACAAGGCTGTCGAGCAGGTTGCTGTTGAGGTCCAGTTGCGACACCAACGAGGCCTGGCCGTAGGCATTGGCGGGCATCTGGTCGGTCCAGCCGACATTGATGCGTCGGTCCAGTCGCTCGATGAAGCGCGGCGGCAGGACCTGCATGGCTTCATCGAGCAGCGCCTGGCTGGCCTGCTGTTGCGCCGGGCTCAGTCCTTCGACGTTGAGGTGCAGTTGCAGGCCGGCCTGGGCCATGCTGGCGGTGAGCAGCAAGACCCCGGCCGCCATCCAGGCGGCGAACCGCCTCACAATGCGAGGATGGCTTCGGCGAGAACCTGGTCACTGGCATCCCGGGCTTCCGGCACGCGGGTGCGCAAGGTGTCGAAGGCGGCCTCGAGATGAGCACCACGAATTTCACCATTGCTGGCGACAAAACTGGCCGCATCGTCATGGGCTTCGCGGACGATTTTCGAATCACGGATGGACGTGGTGGTGTCGGAGGTGAAATCGATCGTGCGCTGGGAGGCGCGAACGATGATGTTACTGGTGGCTACCAGGGTTTGTGCCTGGGCCACATCGGCCAAAACCAACAGGCCGAGGGCGGCAGCAATCAGCGGGCTACGCATGGAACGACTCCGGAAAAATAAGGATAACTATTGGACGAGAATTGCTTGTGCCAGTTCAAGGTCGCTGGCATGAAGTTTTGGCTGGGTCCGGCGCAGGTAGTCCAGGGCCGATTCCAGTTGTGCACCTCGCAACTGCCCGTCGCTGGCAATGAAGGCCGCAGCGTCATCGTGAGCGGCGACGATCAGTTTATGGTCGAAGGGCGCGGAGGTCACCATGCTCGTGGCATAGCCGCTGACCACCACTTGCTGGGTGGACACATCGAAGGCATGGGCCGGCACGGACCAGCAAAAAACGACGAAGAAAGACGCGATGAACAGATCTGAGTAAAAACGCATGGGACTCGACGGTTGATGGCGAGCCTGAAGGCTAGCGCAAACCTGCGGGCCAGAGCCAGTGTTGAAACATCGGAACACCAATTGGCGCCCGATGTTTCATGTTGCATCAGATCACCAGGATGGCCTGTGCCAGCTGTGCATCGGTGGCGTTGAGTTGCGGTGCCTGTTGGCGGATGTAGTCCAGGGCACTTTCCAGCTTCACACCACGGATGGCGCCTTCGCTGGCAACGAAGCTGGCAGCGTCGTCACGGGCGGCTTGAACGATTTTGTTGTCACGCAATGACGAGGTTGCATCGGAAGTCACGTCGGACGTGGCTTTGAGCGCTCCGACGAGGGAGTCTGTGGTCACAATGAAGCTGCTGGCGTTGGAATGGGCGGCTACGGCCAGTAGAGCAGCTGCGCTGAGCAGGCGAAGACGGATCATGATGAAACTCCTTAAATGATGGTGATGCCGGTGCGTATAGCTGGAAGAGGAGACGCATGCTCGACTCGCTTCGCCACGTTCGCCTCGATATTAGGACAGGAACGCGTTGGCTGACAGCCCTTGCGGGTCACTGTAGGACGCTTGCATGGAGGCGTTACGGTTCAAGCATAACTGTACTGGTATGTTTTTGTTTTTATTAAAACTGTTATTTTCCTCTGGACATCCCTAAAAATCGGGGCCCCGAAACGACAAGACCCGTCGCGGTCACCCGCGACGGGTCTTGTTTGTTCGATTCGGTGCTGGCAGTGGACCCGGTGGGTCAGGGCCAGCGACGCTGAGTTAGCGCCAGAACGGCTTGCTCAGCTCTTCGTAGCGTTGTGCTTCGCTGATACCGGCATCAGCCAGCAGGCGCGAATCCAGACGAGCCAGTTGGTGACGGCTGGCGATGCGGCGCTGCCACAACATCAGGTTGGCGATAACGCGAAGAGGCAGGGAAGCCTGGTTTTTTTCAGCTTTGTCTTCGAAAAACAGCTCGGAACTGAGTGTACGTTCCATGGTTGACATCCTTCCGCTTGTGGCGGGATTAGGTAGTGGTTTAACTGGTGCCCATGATCCTCTCGTTTGGCCAGTCTCTCTAGATACAGTTCACCTGTATTGTGAGAGACCAGTTAACTGTTAAAGAGCGGTGTACTGGTCGATATTGAAGCAACTGTACTTGTCTGCACGTTATTGGTGCAATTTTATACGTTGCTAGCTGTTTTGAGAGAAAAGACTGTAAGAAAACACCGGTACAGCAGTACAGTTTTTGTCACGAGCGAAGCGAATGGCAGGCCGCAACCAAAACTGTATTTGCGATAACGGTGATCCAGCTGTATCAGACGGCCAACATGCGCCCGGTTTCTTCGAGGTTCAGGTGCCAACTCAGTGCATCGCGCAGGATATGCGGGGTATGCCCACCCAAGGCGCACGCGGCGTCGAAATAGTCATTCAAGGCCTGGCGATAGGTCGGGTGTACGCAATTGTCGATGATCACGCGTGCCCGCTCCCTTGGCGCCAGACCTCGCAGGTCGGCCAGGCCGATCTCGGTTACGAGGATGTCGACATCATGCTCGGTATGGTCCACATGGCTGACCATCGGCACGACACTGGAGATGGCGCCGCCCTTGGCAATCGACTTGGTAACGAAGATCGCCAGGTGGGCGTTACGGGCGAAATCCCCCGAACCGCCGATGCCGTTCATCATCCGCGTGCCGCAGACATGGGTGGAGTTGACGTTGCCGTACAGGTCGAACTCCAGCGCGGTGTTGATACCAATGATGCCCAGGCGGCGCACCACTTCGGGGTGGTTGGAGATTTCCTGTGGGCGCAGGATCAGTTTGTCCTTGTACTTTTCCAGATTTCCGAACACATCGGCATTGCGCCGACCCGACAGGGTGATCGAACTGCCGGAGGCGAAACTCAGCTTGCCGGCGTCGATCAAGTCAAATGTCGAATCCTGCAGGACCTCGGAATACATGGTCAGGTCTTCGAACGGGGAATCGATCAGTCCGCACATCACGGCGTTGGCGATGTTGCCGATCCCGGCCTGCAACGGCCCGAGCTTATTGGTCATGCGCCCGGCCGCGACTTCCTGCTTGAAGAAGTCGATCAGGTGATCGGCTATGGCCTGGGTGTCGCTGTCGGGTGGCGCGACGGTCGAAGGCGAGTCCCCCTGGTTGGTAATGACAATGGCAGCAATTTTTTCCGGCGGGATCGGGATCGCGGGACTGCCAATGCGGTCGTCGACTTTCACCAGGGGAATCGGCGTGCGGGTAGGGCGATAGGTCGGGATATAAATGTCGTGCAGACCTTCCAGGTTCGGGTTGTGGGCCAGGTTGATCTCGATGATTACTTGCCGGGCGAAGATGGCGAAACTGGCCGAGTTGCCCACCGACGTGGTCGGTACGATATGCCCTTGCTCGGTGATGGCTACTGCTTCGATCACGGCAATATCGGGCAGCTTGAGCTGGCCGTTGCGCAGTTGCTCGACGGTTTCCGAGAGATGCTGGTCAATGAACATCACCTCGCCCGCGTTGATCGCCTTGCGTAGCGTACTGTCGACCTGGAACGGCATGCGCCGCGCCAGTACCCCGGCCTCGGTGAGCTCCTTGTCGAGGTCGTTGCCCAGGCTCGCGCCGGTCATCAGACTGATTTTCAACGGCGTCACCTTGGCGCGCTCAGCCAGGGCGTGGGGCACTGCTTTCGCTTCTCCAGCGCGGGTAAAACCGCTCATGCCAACGGTCATGCCGTCCTGAATCAACAAGGCTGCTTCGGCAGCGCTCATCACTTTGTTTAGTAACGAAGGCAGGCGGATGCGATCACGGTACATAGGGATTATCTCGGGCTGGAAAGCAAGATGCGCAGTCTAGTGAATTAGCGCTGTGCCCGACCCCCCACAAAGGTCGCATTTTAGGCGTCTATTACGGGCGTTTCAGGCAAAACATCATTACCGGATCGGTAATATTTTGCCTTGATACAAATCAAAACGCCCCGACAAGTCGGGGCGTTTTTGGGTGAAACAGCGATGGGGTTATTCCACGGCTTTGACCATATCCTCGATGACCTTCTTGGCGTCACCGAACACCATCATGGTCTTGTCGAGGTAGAACAGCTCGTTGTCCAGGCCGGCATAGCCGCTGGCCATGGAGCGCTTGTTGACAATGATGGTCTTGGCCTTGAAGGCTTCGAGGATCGGCATGCCGGCAATCGGCGATTTCGGATCGTTCTTCGCCGCCGGGTTGACCACGTCGTTGGCGCCCAGTACCAGCACCACGTCGGCCTGGCCGAACTCGGAGTTGATGTCCTCCATCTCGAACACCTGGTCGTAAGGCACTTCGGCCTCGGCCAGCAATACGTTCATGTGCCCTGGCATGCGACCGGCCACCGGGTGGATCGCGTATTTAACGGTCACGCCATGGTGGGTCAGCTTCTCGGTCAGCTCTTTCAACGCGTGCTGCGCCCGAGCTACCGCCAAGCCGTAGCCTGGGACGATAATCACCGTGTCGGCGTTGGTCAGCAGGAAGGTTGCGTCGTCAGCTGAGCCGGATTTCACCGGACGGGCTTCTTTCGAGCCTGCCGGGCCAGCCGCATCGGCGGTGTTGCCGAAGCCACCGAGCAACACGTTGAAGAACGAACGGTTCATCGCCTTGCACATGATGTACGAGAGAATCGCACCGCTCGAACCCACCAACGAACCGGCAATGATCAGCATCGAGTTGTTCAGCGAGAAGCCGATACCCGCAGCGGCCCAACCGGAATAGCTGTTGAGCATCGAGACCACCACCGGCATGTCCGCGCCGCCGATCGGGATGATGATCAGTACACCCAGGATAAACGCCAGGGCCAGCATCAGGGCGAACGCGCCGAGGTTGCCGGTGAACATGAAGGTCAGGCCCAGGCCCAGCGTTGCCAGGCCCAGGATCAGGTTGAGCTTGTGCTGGCCACCAAACTGTACCGGTGCGCCCTGGAACAGGCGGAACTTGTACTTGCCCGAGAGCTTGCCGAAGGCGATCACCGAGCCGGAGAAGGTGATTGCACCGATGGCGGCGCCGAGGAACAGCTCCAGGCGGTTACCGGCCGGAATCGAATCCCCCAACTGCTTGACGATACCCAGGGACTGCGGCTCGACTACGGCGGCGATGGCAATGAACACCGCGGCCAGGCCGATCATGCTGTGCATGAACGCCACCAGCTCCGGCATCTTGGTCATCTCGACGCGCTTGGCCATGATCGAGCCCGCGGTACCGCCGACCAGCAGGCCAACG
The DNA here is from genome assembly GCF_017498305.1 of Pseudomonas sp. OA65. Taxonomy (NCBI): domain Bacteria; kingdom Pseudomonadati; phylum Pseudomonadota; class Gammaproteobacteria; order Pseudomonadales; family Pseudomonadaceae; genus Pseudomonas; species Pseudomonas sp. OA65. The sequence continues at coordinate 289 of NZ_JAGDEZ010000055.1, read as the reverse complement.
ATCACGTAGCCGATGCCAGCAGTGGCCAGTTCGGCCCCCAGCTTATAGATGAGGCCCACCGTGGTGAGCACCGCCAGCGCCATGCCGAGCATGCCGAACAGGTTGCCGCGGCGGGACGTGGTGGGGTGCGACAGGCCTTTGAGGGCCTGGATGAAGCAGATGGACGCGATCAGGTAGAGCGTCGTTACCAGGTTCATGCTCATTACTTGGGCGCCTCTTCTTTTACGGCTTTCGGGGCTTTTTTCTTGAACATCTCAAGCATGCGGCGCGTCACCAGGAAGCCACCGAA
>NZ_JAGDEZ010000054.1:0-33854 GCF_017498305.1 Pseudomonas sp. OA65 | reverse complement strand
GCTTGCTCCCGCTGGGCTGCGCAGCAGCCCCAAGACAGGGCCGCTTCGCGACCCAGCGGGAGCAAGCTCCCTCGCCACAGGATGACTGCTCGGCTTCATTTCGCTTAGCTGACTGGCATGGGTCTGTGGGCCGTCGTCGCACACTGAAAAGTTGTGCAGTACCCCGCGTTTTGGCGAAGTAAGCGGAACCGCCATCACCGCGAAAGGTCAAGTGTTCAGGCAGTCGATTTCAGGCGTTACCCCGCCTGCTGCCCACTTCCCTAGTCATGAGAGGGCTATTTTTGTCTACATCTAACGAGTTGATCAGTGCAAAAGCCGCCATCGGTATCGAGGGTCTGGACGATATCCTTACCGGTGGTTTGTCCCGCGGCCATGTGTTCCTGCTTGAGGGGGAACCGGGGACCGGAAAGACCACGGTCGCGCTGCATTTTCTGTTGGCTGGCGCCAAGGCCGGCGAGCGCTCGTTGTACATCACGCTCTCGGAAACCGAGCGTGAACTGCGTCAGGGCGCGGCCTCCCACGGGTGGACCCTGGACGACAACATCCATATTTTCGAGCTGACCCCGCCCGAAAGCCTGCTCAATGCCGAGCACCAGCAAAGCCTGCTGTATTCCTCGGACCTGGAGCTGGGCGAAGCGACCCGGCAGATCTTCGAAGTGGTCGAACGGTTCAAGCCGACCCGTGTAGTGCTCGACAGCCTGTCGGAGATTCGTCTGCTGGCGCAAAGCTCCCTGCGCTACCGTCGCCAGATCCTGGCGATCAAGCATTATTTCGTGCGCTACGACGCCACGGTCCTGTTGCTCGACGATTTGACCACCGAATCCCTGGACAAAACCGTGCACAGCGTCGCCCATGGGGTGATTCGCCTGGAAGAACTGACCCCCAACTATGGCGCCGAACGGCGACGGATCCGGGTGGTCAAGTATCGCGGACAGAAATACCGCGGCGGTTACCACGACTTCACCATCATGGGCGACGGCGTGCACGTGTTCCCGCGCCTGGTGGCCGCCGAACACCGCGGTCAGTACCTGCGCCAGCAGCTCTCCAGCGGCATCGCCGAGATGGACCTGCTGCTGGGCGGCGGCATCGAGACCGGCTCCAGCACGTTGATCCTGGGCCCGGCGGGGACCGGCAAGTCGCTGATCGCGCTGATTTTCGCCGCAGCCGCCGTGCATCGTGGCGAGAAGGCCGCGCTGTTCATCTTCGACGAAGAGCTGGGCTTGTTGTTCGAGCGCATGAAAAACATCGGCATCGACCTGCAGGCCTTGCAAAAAACCGGCAACCTGCTGATCGAACAGGTGGACGCCGCTGAGCTGTCCCCCGGCGAGTTCTCCCACCGCGTGCGGCGCTGCGTCGATGAAGGCGATATCAAGACCGTTGTCATCGACAGCATCAACGGCTACCAGGCGGCGATGCCGGAAGAGAACGCCCTGGTGCTGCACATGCATGAATTGTTGCTCTATCTCAACCGCAAGGGCGCGGCGACCTTCATGACCGTCGCCCAGCACGGCCTGGTCGGTGACATGCAGGCCCCGGTGGACATCACCTATCTGGCCGACACGGTGATTCTGTTGCGTTATTTCGAAGCACTGGGCAAGGTACGCCGGGCCATTTCCATCATCAAGAAACGCACCGGCAGCCACGAATCGACCATCCGCGAATACCGCATCAGCGGCGCGGGCATGACCATTGGCGAACCGCTGGAAGCGTTCCAAGGTGTCTTGCGAGGGGTCCCCACTTACATGGGCGAGAGTAACCCGCTGCTCAAGGATGAACACCGGTGACGCTGGCCGAGCCCTTGTCCGAGCGGGCGCTGATCCTCGCGCCGCTGGGACGGGACAGCCAAATCGCCTTGATGATCCTCAATGAGGCCGGTTTTGCCGGCCTCATCTGCCGCCATCTGGGCCATTTATGCGAAGAGTTGGAAAGCGGTGCCGGCCTGCTGGTGATCTCGTCGGAGGCCTTGGTCGGACCTGACCTGGAAACGCTGTTCCTGCAAATCGAGCAGCAGCCTGCCTGGTCCGACCTGCCCATTGTGTTGCTGACCCACCACGGCGGTCCGGAACAGAACCCGGCGGCGCGGATCGGTACGCAGTTGGGCAACGTGACGTTCCTGGAGCGTCCTTTCCACCCCGTCACCCTGATCAGCCTGGTCACCACCGCCCTGCGCGGGCGTCGAAGGCAGTACGAAGCCCTCGACCGCCTGATCGACCTCAGCAACAGCGAATTGCGCCTGCAAACCACCCTCGAAACCCTCGAACAGCAGGTGGAAGAACGTACCGCCCAGTTGCGCCACAACGAAGAAGCCCTGCGCCAGTCGCAGAAAATGGAAGCGGTCGGCCAACTGACCGGCGGCATCGCCCACGACTTCAACAACATGCTCACCGGGATCATCGGCAGCCTCGAACTACTGCGTCGACGCCTGGCCCGGGGCCGTACCGAGGATCTGGACAGCCTGATCGACCTGGGCGTGACCTCGGCCAACCGCGCCGCCGGCCTGACACATCGCCTGCTGGCGTTCTCCCGGCGGCAATCGCTGGACTCCAAGGCGGTCCAGATGAATACCCTGGTGCTGTCCATGGGCGAACTGTTGCAGCGCAGCCTCAACGAAAGCATTCGCCTGGACATGCAGCTGGACGAACAGCTCTGGGTCGCCGAAGCCGACCCCAATCAACTGGAAAGCGCCCTGCTCAACCTGGTGCTCAACGCCCGGGATGCCATGCCCAACGGCGGAGACCTGGTGGTGCAGACTCGCAATCAGCATCTGGATGCCGACTTCACCGAGGCCTACCCCAACCTCGCCTCTGGCGACTATGTGGTGCTGAGTGTGCAGGACACCGGTTGCGGCATGCCCGAAGCGGTGATCGGCCGCGCTTTCGACCCATTCTTCACCACCAAGCCGATCGGCCAGGGCACTGGACTGGGCCTGTCGATGATCTATGGCTTCAGCAAGCAATCCCGTGGCCATGTGACCATCGACAGCGAAGTCGACAAAGGCACCACCGTGAACCTTTACCTGCCACGCTTCGTCGGTGAAGAAATACACGAGCCCCAGATCGCCGCCCAGCACGCGCCATATGCGCAGGATGGCGAGACCGTGCTGATCGTCGAGGACGATCCGGCGGTGCGGGTGCTGGTGAGCGCGGTGTTGAGTGAACTGGGCTATGCCTTTGTGGAAGCGGCCGACGCCAACGGCGCGTTGCCGATCCTCCAGTCAAGCCAGCGCATCGACCTGCTGATCAGCGACGTTGGCCTGCCCGGCATGAATGGTCGACAACTGGCGGAGATCGGCCGGCAGATCCGTCCGGACCTGCGGGTGCTGTTCATCACCGGCTATGCCGAGCATGCGGCGGTGCGCGGCGGCTTCCTTGACCCGGGAATGCAGATGATCACCAAGCCGTTCACGTTTGATTTGTTGACGGCGAAGGTGCGGGAGATGATCGAGGTTCCTTGATTTGTGGGATACCCATGGACTCCAAGGGATGCCTCTGATTCTGTGGGAGCAAAGCTTGCTCGCGATGAAGTCGCCTCGGTTTCAGAAAGACCGAGTAGCCCTCATCGCGGGCAAGCCTTGCTCCCACAAAGGCCGCGGCCAATCCAAACCATACTTTCGAGATCTACGACAACATCGACTGCATGATGCGCTGCAGCTCATCCAAGTCGAACGGCTTGTCCAGGATCGGCGCCTTGCGGGTGATGGGGCTATCGGTGTCGCGCACTTCCTGCGCGTAGCCACTGATGAAGATCACCTTCAGCTCGGGACGCAACTTGACTGCGGGTTCGGCAATCTGAACCCCAGAGATACCGCCCGGCAGGCGGAAGTCGGTAATCATCATGTCCAGATGCGGCTTGCTCGCCAGGATCTCGAACGCCTGGGCGCCGCTTTCGGCTTGCAGCACCCGGTATCCCTCGCCCGACAGGTAGGCCGACAGCACCATCAGGATCGACGGGTCATCCTCGACGATCAATACAACATCTTGCGCATCTTCACTCATGAGAAGCCTTTGTTCGATCAATAGCTGCTGATACGACCTTGGGGTCTCTCAGAGGTTGCGTCTGTTCGGCGGTTTTGTCCAAGACAGTTTTCTGCAAGGGCAGGCAAACACGAAACAACGCCCCTTCGTTGAGCCGACTGTCGACCGTGATCGTCCCGCCATGGGCCGTGACGATCTGCTCGGAAATGAACAACCCCAACCCCAGGCCCGAGGCAGCCGCCTTGGACGATACGCGCTCGAACTGCTGGAAGATACGCTTCTGGTTTTCCTCGCTGATGCCGATGCCGTGGTCCTGGACTTCGATACAAGCGTGCTCGGAGGTCTTGTAGACGCGCACTTCGATCGGTCCCTTGCCGCCGTAGCGCAGGGCATTGGTCAACAGGTTCGAGACCACCTGCTCGATACGAAACTCATCCCAAAGCCCCTCCACCGCAGGTTCAGCCATGCAACTCAACGAGCACTCGGCTATGGCGATCTGCGGCTGGAAGTTGCGCAGCAGGTTTTCTACCAATGCCGTCAGGTTGAAGCGGGTTGGCCGGATCGAGAGCTTGCCGGTACGAATCCTCGACACATCCAGCATGTCCTCGATCAGCCGGATCAGACTCTTGATCTGACGCTCGTCCCGTTCGACCATCGCGCGCACCTTGTCCAGGCTGAAGGCGGCGGCGTTGTCCCGGGCCAGGTGCATCTTGCGCAGTTGGGTCTCGAGAATGAGGCCATTGAGGGGCGTGCGTACCTCATGGGCGACAATCGACATGAAGTCGTCTCGCATGCGCACCGCCTGCTCCAGTTCGCCACGGGTGGCCTCAAGCTGCTGCAACAGGACCTCTTGCTCGCGACGACTCTGCTCGAGGGCCACGACTTGCTCCCTCATGGCCTTTCGTTGGCGATACAACTCGACGAATACATTGACCTTGCTCTTGACCGCCTGGGTGTCCAACGGCTTGTGCAGGAAGTCCACCGCGCCGTTTTCATAACCGGTGAAGGCATAGTTGCGCTCACGGCCGGCGGCGCTGACGAAAATGATCGGGATGCTGCGGGTCTTTTCCGTGCCGCGCATCAACTCGGCCAGCCCGAAACCGTTCATCTCCGGCATCTGCACATCGATGATGGCCAGGGCAAAGTCGTGTTGCAGCAGCAGGGACAGCGCTTCGTCCGCCGACAGGGCCTTGAAGACCTCGCGGTCGTCTCCCCTGATCAACGCTTCCAGGGCCAACAGATTCTCAGGCAGATCGTCGACGATCAGCAGTTTGGCTTGAATATCTCTTGGCATGTGGTTCATTCCAGCCCGGCCAGCAATTGGCCGATGCCTTGCAAAGTAAGGATATGGTCGGGCTCGTGCAGGGCCAGCGCCGCTTCGGGCATGGTCGAGACCTGGGCTTCCTCGGGATCCTGGACGACTGTGGTCCCGCCCAGGGCCTTGATCTTCGCCAGGCCCCGGGCGCCATCGTCGTTGGCACCGGTCAGCAGCACGCCCAGCAACTTCTCGCCGTAGACATCGGCAGCCGATTCGAACAGCACGTCGATGGACGGTCGCGAATGGTGTACGGGTGCCTCCAGGCTCAACGACAGGCTACGGTCGGCCTCGACCGACAGGTGATAACCGGGCGTGGCGACGTACAAGGTGCCCGGGACGATGTCCTGCTTGTCCCGGGCTTCTTCTACCGGCACCGCCAGGCGATGGCCGAACACAGGGGCCAACTGGCTGTCGCGCTCATCCGGCAAATGCAACACCACCAGGACGGGCACGCCGAAACCTTTGCGCAGGTGTGCAAACACCCTGAGCAAGGCTTCGACACCGCCGGCTGATGCGCCGACGACAATGGCCTCGATGGGCGGCCTGGATCTGTCCTTCGTCTGGTTCATAACTTGCGATAGATCCGTTCCTGTTTGACCAACGGCTCGAATCGATGGCCGTAAGCCGAAAAATCCAATGTCTCCTTACTGCCCAACACCAGGAAACCACGGTGACAGAGGGACTCATGGAACAGTCCAAACGCACGATCTTGCAGTTTTTTATTGAAATATATCAATACATTGCGGCACGAAATTAATTGGGTTTCCGAGAAAACACTGTCGGTCGCCAGGCTGTGATCGGCAAAGGTCACGTTCTCGCACAGGGTTTTGTCGAACATCGCATAATCGTAGGCGGCGGTGTAGTAATCGGCAAATGACCGCCGCCCTCCGGCGTTCTGGTAGTTCTGGGTATAGGTGCGCACGCTTTCCAGGGAGAAGATCCCCTGCTTGGCTTTTTCCAGCGAGCGCGGATTGATGTCGGTGGCGTAGATGAACGTGCGGTCCAGCAGGCCTTCCTCACGCAGCAGGATCGCCATGGAGTAGACCTCCTCCCCCGTGCTGCAGCCGGCGATCCAGATCTTGATCGAGGGGTAGGTCCTGAGCAGCGGCACGATTTCCTCGCGGATCGCCAGGAAATGCGAGGGGTCGCGAAACATCTCGCTGACAGGTATCGTCAACAGTTGCAGCAACTGCATGAACGCGCCCGGGTCATGCAATACGCGCTCCTGCAAGGCGGAAATGGTCTTGCACTCGAACTGGCTCAACGCATGGTGGACCCGGCGCTTGATGGAAGCGCCGGAATAATCGCGAAAATCGTAGCTGTACTTGAGGTAGATGGCTTCGATCAACAAACGCAGTTCAATGTCAGTGTCACGGTCCACTAAATTCTTTCCATATTCGGCAACCACACGCGAATCAGCGAGAACAGACGATCCAGATCGATCGGCTTGGCCAGGTAGTCGTTGGAACCCGCCGCCAGGCAGCGCTCCTGATCATCCTTCATGGCCTTGGCCGTCACGGCGATGATGGGCAGCTTGCGCCAGCGTGGGTCCTTGCGGATCAGCGCGGTGGCCTCGAAACCGTCCATCTCCGGCATCATCACATCCATCAGCACCAGATCGATGTCGTCGAACTCATTCAGGCGATCGATCGCCTCCAAACCGTTGCGGCCGATGACCACGATCGCCCCTTTCGCCTCCAGGGCGCTGGTCAGGGCAAAGATATTGCGCACATCGTCGTCCACCAGCAGCACCTTGCGGCCTTCGAACACCTTGTCGCGGCTACGGGCGGTCTTGAGCATCCGCTGCCGTTCATGGGACAACCGGGATTCGACTTTGTGCAGAAAGAGTGTCACTTCGTCCAGCAGACGCTCTGGCGAACGGGCGCCCTTGATGATGATCGAGCGTGAATACTTGCGCAGTTCGGCTTCCTCGTCCCGGGTCAGGTTGCGCCCGGTGTAGACGATCACCGGCGGGAACGAACAGATGTCTTCGCTGGACATACGCTTGAGCAGGTCGTTGCCGAGCATGTCCGGCAATTTAAGGTCGATGATCATGCAGTCGTAGACGTTGGTGCGCAGCAGGTCCAGGGCTTGCTGAGCCAGGCCAACGGCGGTGATCTCAATGTCATCGTCGCCGATCAGGCGAGTAATGCTGTCACGTTGCAGGTCATCGTCCTCCACCAGCAGCACTCGCTTGACCTTCTGGGTCAGCTTGGCCTCCAGGCGGGCGAACACGTCCTTGAGCTCTTCGCGGGTGGTCGGCTTGACGGCATAACCGATGGCGCCCATGTGCATGGCGGCTTCGACCCGGTCTTCGACGGAAATCACGTGCACGGGGATGTGCCGGGTTTGGGCCTGCTCCTTGAGCCGCTGCAGCACCGTCAGACCGGAATGGTCCGGCAGGCGCATGTCCAGCAGGATCGCGTCGGGGGCCAGTTGCAACGCCAGGTCGAAGCCTTCGTCGGCGCCGTGGGCCACCAGGCACTGGTAACCGAGTTCATGGGCCAGGTCGAACAGGATGCGGGCAAACTTCGGTTCGTCCTCGATCACCAGGATGCAGCGGGTTTCGAACGGTGCCTTGTCGCGGTCGTCGGCGAATCGGGCAATCGGCATGTCCACTTCGGCAATCAGCGGCACGGGTGCGGCCTTGGGTGCAACGGGCGCTGGCGCGGTGGCTGTCGGGGTAAAGGTCATCGGCTCCAGCGGCGTGTCCCCGGGCTCGACGTAACGTTCCGGCAAGACCAGCGTAAACACGCTGCCCTGCCCCGGCTCGCTGGATACCGAGATCGAGCCGCCCAGCAACGTGGCCAGGTCCCGGGAAATCGACAAGCCCAGGCCCGTGCCGCCGTAGCGACGGTTGGTGGTGCCATCGGCCTGGCGGAACGCTTCGAAGATACTTTGCTGCTGGTCGGCGGCGATGCCGATTCCAGAGTCGCGCACCATGAATGCAATGCCCGAGCCCGGCTGCCCGGCCACCGACAGGCTGACGGAGCCTTGTTCGGTGAACTTCACGGCATTGGACAGCAGGTTCTTGATCACCTGCTCCAAGCGCTGGCGGTCGGTGTAGAGCATCGCCGGCGCATCAGGCTGCACGTGCACCTCGAAACCCAGGCCCTTGTCAGCCGCCAACGGCTCGAACATATCCCGCAACCCTTCCACCAGACGTTGCACGCTGGTGTTTTCCGGGCGCACTTCCAGTTTTCCGGCCTCGACCTTGGAGATGTCGAGAATGTCGTTGATCAGGTTCAGCAGGTCATTGCCGGCGGAGTAGATCGACTCGGCAAACTTGACCTGCTCCTCGCTGAGGTTTTGTTGCGGATTCTCCGCCAGCAGCTTGGACAGGATCAGCGAGCTGTTGAGGGGCGTGCGCAGCTCGTGGGACATGTTGGCCAGGAATTCGGATTTGTACTTGCTCGAACGCTGCAGCTCTTCGGCGCGCTCCTCCAATTGGATCTGGGCCAGGTTCAGCTCGCTGTTCTTCTGGTCCATGGCGTCGCGTTGCTCGGCCAATTGCTCATTGGTCTGCTCCAGCTCCTGTTGCTGGGCTTCCAGGTGGGCCTGGGATTCCTTGAGGATGCGCGACTGTTCTTCCAGCTCTTCGTTGGCGGTCTTGAGTTCTTCCTGCTGGACTTGCAGTTCCTCGTTCAACTGCTGGGTTTCGGCCAGCACTTCCTGCAAGCGTTGACGATAACGGGCGGCCTCGATGGAAGTGCCAATATTGCCGGCGATCAGCTCCAGCAGCTCGACGTCTCGCTCGGTCAACGGCCGCAGGAACCCCAGTTCGACGACACCGTTGATCCGGTCATCGTCACTTGTAGGCACCACCAATACGCTGTTGGGCAGGCCCTGTCCCAATCCGGAGCTGACTTTCAAGTAGTCGTCCGGCACGTCGTCCAGGCGGATGAGGCGCCCCTGTTGCACGGCCTGGCCCGCGATGCCTTCACCGGCGACGATCACCTGCTGTTGTTCTTCATCCTCCCGGGACAGGCCGTAGGCGGCGACGCGCCGGAGGACACCATTTTCTTCACGTACATAAAGAGCCGCGACAGCGACGTCCAGGTATTTCGCACAGAACTGCAGGATGTTGCGACCCAGCAGGTTCAGCGACAGTTGTCCCAGGACTTGCTCGGCCAGTTGCGTCTGGCCATTGCGCAGCCAGGCCTGCTTCTCCAGGTGCAAAGCGCTGCGTTGCTGGACCTTCAGGCTGGCGCTGTAGCTTTCGGACAAGTTCAACAGGTCACGGCGACCGACGTAGGCTAACAGCCCGCTGACCGCGGCGACGAACAACAGGTAAAGGGCAATGCTCCAGACCGTCGTGGTGCGCACATCCTCGTTGCGCGCGGCTCGCAATTGCTGTTCAGTCTCGACGACCTCTTCGAAGGACTGGCGAATCTCGTCGGTCAGGCGCTTGCCGCGCCCGGCCTTCACCGCACCCCGATAATCGCCACTGGTGCGTTGCAGGTCGATCATGCCCTGGGCGTAATTGGCCCACTCCGTCTGGAGTGCCTGGATTTTATGCAGGCGGTCGACCTGGACCGGGTTGTCGGCTGTCAATTCCAGCAAAGTGTCCAGCGCCACGGCGATCCGTGGCTTGGCCACCTCGTAGGGGTCGAGGAAGTGCTCGTCGCCACTCAACAGGTAACCGCGCATGCCGGTTTCCAAGTCCACACTCAGCTTGAGCGCTTCGTTGGCATTATTGATCACCCTGTCGGTATGGCCGACCCATTGGATCACCGACAGCAGGTACGTGATAAGGATGATGAAAAACACCGCGCTGAGCGCGCCCATGCCCAGCGGCAGGCTGATATTGCGGCTCAGGAGTTTGCGAAAACTTTGTTCGTCAACCGAAGACGAAGGAGTCATGAAAAGGGCCTTGGTGGACAGTTGAAAACCGTGGAGTGTGCCCGAAAAACCGCGCTTGGATCCACATTTTCTGACGAGTCAAAGGCGCAGATCCCGCGACGGCCTGCCTTGTAGCAAGGAAGCGACTATCCTTGTCAGCTCTTGTACTATAGATCCTTTCTTGTACAACCTAGGGAACTTGTGCTGCTTCGGCACTTACTCATGAACGAGGCCGTTTCTTTTCTTACTCCTTCCCGTTTCCATCTTTCGAGAATGTATTTATGTCCACCGCCAATGCCGCCACCCAGTCCACCATCCTGGTAGTCGAAGACGACGACATCGTGCGGATGTTGATCGTCGACGTGCTGGAGGAACTGGAATACAAGGTGTTGGAGGCGGACGGTTGCGAGCAGGCGCTGGCGTTTTTGCACAACGACGAGCAAACCATTGCCCTGATGATGACCGACGTCGGCCTGCCGGTGATGGACGGACGGGAATTGGCCAAGCAGGCTCGACTTGTTCGGCCGCAACTGCCGGTGCTGTTTGCCAGCGGTTATGCCGAAAGCATCGATGTACCTGAAGGTATGTCGGTGATCGGCAAGCCCTTCTCCATCGATCAGTTGCGGGACAAGGTCAAACGCATTCTTTCTTGAGCCGGCTCGCATTCTTGGTCACTATCGGCGCCCCGCGCGCCGATGGCGCCTGATTCGTACCAAGGAACTCCCCGCTCATGCATCACCCCACCGCCACCAAGGTCCTGGTTATCGGCTATGTCTGGCCCGAGCCACGCTCATCGGCTGCCAGTGGGCACGTCATGCAGATCCTCGACACCTTCCTCGGCCAAGGCTGGGACATCACCTTCAGCAGCCCGGCCGGCCCCGGCGAGCAGCGTGCCGACCTGGTGGCGCTGGGCATCCGCGAAGTGCCCATCGAACTCAATAGCAGCAGCTTCGACGCGTTCATTCAGGAATTGGCGCCGGACATCGTGCTGTTCGACCAGTTCATGATGGAAGAACAGTTTGGCTGGCGGGTCGAGAAACACTGCCCCGGCGCCCTGCGGGTGCTGGAGACGTCAGATTTGCAAAGCCTGCGCCACGCCCGACATCAGCGCCTGAAGGAGCGCCTGAAGCGCGATGAGGCGAGCGAGGACTTCAGCGACCTCTTCGCCCCGGCTTTGGACGAGGAATTCCAACGCATGGCCGATACCGACCTGGCCAAGCGGGAAATCGCCGCCCTGTACCGCTGCGACCTCAACCTGATGGTGTCCGAGGTTGAAATCGAACTGTTGGTGGAGCACTTCAAGCTGCCCCGCAATCTGCTGCACTGGTGCCCGTTGATGCTGGACCTGCCCAGCGACCCGCCGGTGCCGTTCGCGGACCGGGCGCATTTCCTGAGCATCGGCAACTTTCGCCACGCGCCGAACTGGGACGCCGTGCTATGGATGAAAAACGCCATCTGGCCGCTGATTCGCCAGCAATTGCCCGGCGCGCAATTGCATCTGTACGGCGCCTACACCCCGCCCAAGGCCGCCGCGCTACACAATCCGGCCCAAGGCTTTCACATCATGAACTGGGCCGAGGACGCGTTGCAGGTCATGTCGGCCGCACGCATCTGCCTGGCGCCGTTGCGTTTCGGCGCCGGGATCAAAGGCAAGCTGATCGACGCCATGCTCTGCGGCACCCCCAACGTCACCACGCCCGTGGGAGCCGAAGCCATGCACGGCGACCTGCCCTGGCCCGGGTCGATTGCCCAGAGTGCCGAAGACATCGCCCGCGCCGCCGTGCAGTTATATAGTGACCAGGCACGTTGGACCCAGGCCCAGGATGCAGGCCTGGCATTGCTGGCGAGCCGCTACCGGCAACAGGTGCATGGGCCGGCGCTGATTGACAGTATCGATGCTTGCAGGACGGACCTGGCGCAACGACGCCGGGACAATTTCACCGGCAGCATGCTGCGTCACCACCAGCATAAAAGCACCCAATACATGTCCCAGTGGATCGAAGAAAAAAACCGCAACGGTTAGACACCAGGGTGGCACCTGCCTGGCGAAGGGGGCATTATTCAGCGGCGATAACAATAAAAGCGCCAGGCCCATGACCCGAACAGCCAGAGTCACCGACCCCTCCTACGAGTTGATGGACGACCATAACGGGCTGTCCATCATCTACCGCCAGCACGGTTTCCCCTGCCCGCTGGTGCGCTGGCATTTCCATAAGGAATACGAGCTGCACTTGATCGTCGCCAGTTCCGGCAAGGTGTTCATCGGCGACTACATCGGCAACTTCTACCCCCAGTCATTGTTCCTCACCGGCCCCAACCTGCCCCACAACTGGATCAGCCAGGTGGCCGAGGACGAAGTGGTGCCAAAGCGCGACATGCTGGTGAACTTCACCGACGAGTTGTTCGAAAGCGGCCACCAGGTATTCGCCGAACTCAAGACGGTCGCGCCATTGCTCGAACGCGCCCAATACGGCATCGAGTTCCGTTGCAAGCGCACCATCCGCCAGGCCATGACCCTGATGCAGCGCATCGCCGACTCCCAGGGCATGAGCCGCCTGGGGTACTTTTTCATCCTGATGGAGCTGCTGGCCGCCACGGATGACTACCAGTTGCTGTCCGGCGCGACCGCCCCGCAAACGGCGGACGAACACAGCATCGACCGCACCAACCGTGCGGTGGACTACATTTTTGCCCATTACGCCCGGGAACTGCCCCTGGAAGAAGTCGCCGAGCACCTGGGCATGAAACCCACCTATTTCAGCCGGGTGTTCAAACAGGCCACGGGCCGTTGCTTCATCGAATTCGTCAATCGCCTGCGCATCAGCAAATCCTGCGAGCTGCTGGCCGACGGCGACAAACCGGTGACGGACGTGTGCTTTGAATCGGGCTTCAACAACATCTCCAATTTCAACCGGCGCTTCCAGCAGCTCAAGGGCATGACCCCGTCCCACTACCGGCGGCTGGCAGTGCAGCGGTTGACTGAGCAGAATCAGGGCTGACAGCCCCGGACTATCCTTGTGGCGGGGATTTATGTGGGAGCAAGGCTTGCCCGCGACATAGGCGCCTCGGTTCCCCGGAAGACCGCGTCAACTTCATCGCGGGCAAGCCTTGCTCCCACAAAGCAGGGATAAATCCCCTAACCACAAAGAAACTCCCATCGCCCCAATCCCCATCAAGTGCAAAAAAGTATCAGCACAAGTGCGACGGATGATTTGTCACGCCGTCCATTGAAGGCTGTAATCAGCGCACATTCTTCCCTTCATCCGGAAGACACAAAAACAATAACTGTCCTTCTGCAGCCTTCGGGCGCGGAAAAGGAGTGCGCGATGAAACCTTCGGTAAAAGTTCTGCTTGTCTCCACCTGCATGACCCTCAGCAGCGTCAGCTTCGGCGCAGAGACCCTCACCATTGCCACCGTCAACAACAGCGACATGATCCGTATGCAAAAGCTCTCGAAAACCTTCGAGGCCGAGCATCCGGACATCAAGCTCAATTGGGTGGTGCTTGAAGAAAACGTGCTGCGCCAACGCCTGACTACCGACATCGCCACCCAAGGCGGACAATTCGACGTGCTGACCATTGGCATGTACGAAGCCGCACTCTGGGGTGCCAAGGGTTGGCTGGAGCCCATGAAGGACCTGCCGGCCGCCTACGACCTCGACGATGTCTTCCCTTCCGTGCGCGATGGTTTGTCGGTCAAAGGCTCGCTGTACGCCCTGCCGTTTTATGCCGAAAGCTCGATCACCTACTACCGCACGGACCTGTTCAAGAATGCCGGGCTGACCATGCCCGAACACCCGACCTGGACCCAGATCGGTGAGTTCGCCGAAAAACTCACCGACAAATCCAAGGAACAATATGGCCTGTGCCTGCGGGGCAAGGCCGGTTGGGGCGAGAACATGGCGCTGATCACCACCCTGGCCAACGGCTTTGGCGCGCGCTGGTTCGATGAGAAGTGGCAGCCGCAATTCAATGGGCCGGAGTGGAAAGATGCCCTGAACTTCTACGTCGACAACATGAAGAAATCCGGCCCGCCGGGCGCTTCCAGCAACGGTTTCAACGAAAACCTCGCGCTGTTCAACAGCGGCAAGTGCGCCATTTGGGTGGATGCCAGCGTCGCCGGTTCGTTCGTGACCGACAAGACCCAGAGCAAAGTGGCCGATCACGTCGGATTCACCTTCGCCCCCCACGAGAAAACCGACAAAGGCACTTCATGGATGTACTCCTGGTCCCTGGCCATCCCGACCAGTTCCAAAGCCAAGGAAGCGGCCAAGGTCTTTACCACTTGGGCGACGTCGAAAGAGTACAACCAATTGGTCGCCAAGACCGACGGCATTGCCAACGTACCACCGGGCACCCGTACCTCGACCTACAGCGACGAGTACATGAAGGCCGCGCCGTTTGCCAAAGTGACGCTGGAGTCGTTGAAAGTCGCCGACCCGAAAGCCCCGACCCTCAAGCCTGTGCCTTACATCGGCATTCAGTTGGTGACCATCCCCGAATTCCAGGCCATCGGCACCCAGGTGGGCAAGTTCTTCTCAGGCGCGCTGACCGGCCAGCAGACCGTGGACCAGGCGTTGACCGCCGCGCAGTCCACCACCGAACGCGAGATGAAACGCGCTGGGTATCCCAAGTAATCCACTCGTCAATGTGGGAGCGAGCCTGCTCGCGATGAGGCCGGCACATTCAACATCTATGTTGCCTGCCCCTCCGCTATCGCGAGCAGGCTCGCTCCCACAATGGATTTTTGTAGACCTGCATAAAATCGGTTCAATGCCATGAATAGCTCAACTACCACCGCCAAAGCCCCCATCGAGATCGCTCCGCCGCCGGTGCGCAAGATCCGCCTGGCCAACCCCGGCTGGTTCCTGGTCAGCCCTTCGGTGGCCTTGTTGCTGCTGTGGATGATCGTGCCGCTGGGCATGACCGTCTACTTCTCGCTGATCCGCTACAACCTGCTCTATCCCGGCGAAAACGAATTCGTCGGGCTGGAGAACTTCAGCTACTTCCTGACCGACTCGGGTTTCATGCCCGGCGCCACCAATACCCTGCTGCTGGTGGGCAGCGTGCTGTTGATCAGTATTGTCCTCGGGGTATTGATCAGCGCGCTGCTGGAGGCCAGTGAGTTTTTCGGTCGCGGCATTGTCCGTGTGCTGCTGATCTCGCCGTTCTTCATCATGCCCACCGTCGGTGCGCTGATCTGGAAAAACCTGATCTTCCACCCCGTGTCGGGCATCCTCGCCTCGGTGTGGAAGCTGTTCGGCGCCCAGCCGGTGGATTGGCTGGCTCATTACCCGCTGTTGTCGATCATTATCATCGTCAGCTGGCAATGGCTGCCCTTCGCGATCCTGATCCTGATGACGGCCATGCAGTCGCTGGACCAGGAGCAGAAAGAAGCCGCCCGCCTGGACGGCGCCGGCCCCATCGCGATTTTCTGGCACCTGACCCTGCCGCACCTGGCCCGGCCGATTGCCGTGGTGCTGATGATCGAAACGATCTTCCTGCTGTCGGTGTTCGCCGAGATCTTCACCACCACCAACGGTGGCCCCGGCTACGCCTCCACCAACCTGGCCTACCTGATCTACAACCAGGCACTGGTGCAGTTCGACGTCGGCATGGCGTCGGCCGGTGGCCTGATTGCCGTGGTCATTGCCAACATCGCCGCCATCATCCTCGTGCGGATGATCGGCAAAAACCTCACCGACAAGCATTGAGGCCGTCGCCATGACTCTTCAACAATCCCGTCGCCTGCAAAGCCTGTTGCTGGGCACGCTGGCCTGGGCCATCGCGATCCTGATCTTCTTTCCGATCTTCTGGATGGTGCTGACCAGTTTCAAGACCGAAATCGATGCGTTCGCCACGCCGCCGCAGTTCATCTTCGCGCCGACCCTGGAGAACTACCTGCACATCAACGAGCGCAGCAATTACTTCAGCTTCGCCTGGAACTCGGTGGTGATTTCCTTCAGCGCCACCGCCCTGTGCCTGCTGATCGCGGTACCGGCAGCCTACTCCATGGCGTTCTATGAAACCCAGCGCACCAAAGGCACGTTGCTGTGGATGCTCTCCACCAAGATGCTGCCACCGGTGGGCGTGCTGATGCCGATCTACCTGCTGGCCAAGCAATTCGGCCTGCTGGACACGCGGATCGCGCTGATCATCATCTACACCTTGATCAACCTGCCTATCGTGGTCTGGATGATTTACACCTACTTCAAGGACATCCCTCGCGACATCCTCGAAGCGGCACGTCTGGATGGCGCCACGCTCTGGCAGGAAATGGTCCGCGTGCTGCTGCCGATCGCCAAGGGCGGCCTGGCGTCCACCGTGTTGCTGTCGCTGATCCTGTGCTGGAACGAGGCGTTCTGGTCGCTGAACCTCACCTCTTCCAAGGCCGCCCCGCTGACAGCGCTGATCGCCTCCTATTCAAGTCCGGAAGGTTTGTTCTGGGCCAAATTGTCGGCCGTCTCGACCCTGGCCTGCGCGCCGATCCTGATTTTTGGCTGGATCAGCCAGAAACAGCTGGTGCGTGGTTTGTCCTTTGGCGCGGTGAAGTAACCCGCCCTACACAATAATCAGAAGTGGAGGCCCATCATCATGGCCAACCTGAAAATCAAGAATCTGCAAAAGGGTTTCGAAGGCTTCTCCATCATCAAGGGCATCGACCTTGAGGTGAACGACCGCGAGTTCGTGGTTTTCGTCGGCCCGTCTGGCTGCGGCAAGTCCACGCTGCTGCGGCTGATCGCCGGCCTGGAAGAGGTCAGCGACGGCACCATCGAACTGGATGGCCGCGACATTACTGAAGTCAGCCCGGCCAAGCGCGACCTGGCGATGGTGTTCCAGACCTACGCCCTGTACCCCCACATGAGCGTGCGCAAGAACATGTCCTTCGCCCTCGATCTGGCCGGCGTGCCCAAAGCCGAAGTCGAGAAGAAGGTCAACGAAGCGGCGCGTATCCTCGAACTGGGGCCGATGCTCGAGCGCAAGCCCAAGCAATTGTCCGGCGGCCAGCGCCAGCGCGTGGCGATCGGCCGGGCCATCGTGCGCAACCCGAAAATCTTTCTGTTCGACGAACCGCTGTCCAACCTCGACGCGGCCCTGCGGGTGCAGATGCGCCTGGAACTGGCGCGCCTGCACAAAGAATTGCAGGCGACTATGATCTACGTCACCCACGACCAGGTCGAAGCCATGACCCTGGCCGACAAGGTGGTGGTGCTCAACGGCGGGCGCATCGAGCAGGTCGGCTCGCCGCTGGAGCTGTATCACCAGCCGGCCAACCTGTTTGTCGCCGGGTTCCTCGGCACACCGAAAATGGGCTTCCTCAAAGGCAAGGTCACCGCCCTGGACGGCCAGGGTTGTGAAGTGCTGTTGGACGCCGGTACGCGCATCAATCTGCCGCGCAGCGGCACCAACCTGAGCGTTGGCAGTGCGGTGACCCTAGGGATTCGTCCGGAGCACCTGAACCTGGCGCAACCGGGTGATTGCACGTTGCAAGTCACCGCAGACGTCAGCGAGC
Source organism: Pseudomonas sp. OA65 (assembly GCF_017498305.1). Classification (NCBI taxonomy): domain Bacteria; kingdom Pseudomonadati; phylum Pseudomonadota; class Gammaproteobacteria; order Pseudomonadales; family Pseudomonadaceae; genus Pseudomonas; species Pseudomonas sp. OA65. The sequence continues at coordinate 16,207 of NZ_JAGDEZ010000054.1, read as the reverse complement.
GACTGGGCAGCGACACCTTCTGTCACGTCGTCACGGCCTCCGGCGAAGCCTTGACCATGCGCGTTCGCGGCGACCTGGCGAGCCGTTTCGGCGAACAGCTGAGCCTGCACCTGGACGCTGAACACTGCCATTTATTCGATGCCGAGGGCGTCGCGGTAAACCGCGCGCTGCGCGCCGCCGCCTGATTGCCGAGACTTGCGATGAAACTCAACCGACAAAACCTGCACAACCTCAACCCCGAAGTCGCCCTGCCGGCCTACCCCTTGAGCGATATCCGCCAGGGCATCGCCCACATCGGCGTCGGTGGTTTCCACCGAGCGCACCAGGCTTACTACACCGATGCGCTGATGAACACCGGCGCTGATCTGGACTGGGCCATCTGCGGCGTGGGCCTGCGGGCCGAGGACCGCCGTGCCCGGGATGACCTGGCCAGCCAGGACTACCTGTTCACCCTGTACGAACTGGGCGATACCGATGACACCGAAGTCCGCGTGATCGGTGCGATCAATCACATGTTGCTGGCCGAAGACGGCGCCCAGGCGCTGATCGACAAACTGGCCGAGCCGCAGATCCGCATCGTCTCGCTGACCATCACCGAAGGTGGCTATTGCATCGACGACAGCAATGGCGAGTTCATGGCCCACCTGCCGCAGATCCAGCACGACCTGGCCCACCCCGAGGCACCGAAGACTGTCTTCGGCTTCCTCTGTGCCGCCCTGGCCAAGCGCCGAGCTGCGGGGACGCCAGCGTTCACGCTGATGTCCTGCGATAACCTGCCCCACAACGGCGCCGTCACTCGCAAGGCGCTGCTGGCGTTTGCCGCGCTGCGCGACCCGGAGTTGGGCCAATGGATCGACGGGAACGTGGGCTTTCCCAACGCCATGGTCGATCGCATCACCCCGATGACCAGCGGCGCCCATCGCTTGCAGCTGCATGACGAACACGGCATCGACGACGCCTGGCCGGTGGTCTGCGAACCGTTTGTGCAATGGGTGCTGGAAGACAAATTCGTGAGCGGCCGCCCGGCCTGGGAAAAGGTCGGCGTGCAGTTCACCGATGACGTTTCCCCCTATGAAGAAATGAAAATCAAGCTGCTCAACGGCAGTCACCTGGCGCTGACCTACCTGGGCTTCCTCAAGGGTTATCGCTTCGTCCACGAGACCATGAACGATCCGCTGTTCGTACGTTACATGCGCGCCTACATGGACCTGGACGTGACGCCGCAACTGGCGCCAGTACCGGGCATCGACCTGACCGACTACAAGAACACCCTGGTGGAGCGTTTTTCCAACCAGGCGATTGCCGATCAGTTGGAACGGGTCTGTTCGGACGGCTCGTCGAAGTTTCCAAAGTTCACCGTCCCGACCATCAACCGCTTGATCGCCGACGGCGGCGAAACCCGCCGTGCGGCCCTGGTCGTCGCGGCCTGGGCGGTGTACCTGAAGGGCGTGGACGAGAACGGCGTAACGTACTCGATTCCGGATCCGCGGGCGGCGTTCTGCCAGGCCTTGGTGGCCGACGATGCGCTGGTGACCCAGCGGGTACTTGAAGTGGAGGAAATCTTTGGCACCGCGATCCCCCGCTCGCCGGAATTCGTGGCAGCCTTCGAATGGTGCTGCAACAGCTTGCGCGAGCACGGGGTCACACGGACACTTGAGCGGGTACTGGCCGAGGCTAGCTAAGGCTCGACCGCGAACCGCTTTTTGTGGCGAGGGGATTTATCCCCGCTGGGGCGCGAAGCGGCCCCCAACGAACTGTCTGATACACCGCAGTAACAGATGCACCTGGGGCTGCTTCGCAGCCCAGCGGGGATAAATCCCCTCGCCACAGGTACCCATAGCCACAGGTCTGTGTTTTGTTCTTTGATCCGAGGATTTCCATGGCAAACCAACAACTGTTCCTGGGCATCGACTGCGGCACCCAAGGCACCAAGGCGCTGATCCTGGATGCACTCAGCGGCCAGGTGCTCGGCCTGGGCGCCGCTGCCCACAGCATGATCAGCGGGGCCAACGGTCGCCGTGAACAAGACACCCAGCAATGGCTCGATGCATTTACCCAGGCGACGCGCCAGGCCTTGGCCGCCGCCGGGGTCGATGGCCAGGCGATCCTCGGCATCGGCGTGTCCGGCCAGCAACACGGCCTGGTGCTGCTTGACGACCAGGGCCAGGTCCTGCGCCCGGCCAAGCTGTGGTGCGACACCGAAACGACGCCGGAAAACGATCGGCTCCTGACCCACCTCGGCGGCGAAGCCGGCAGCCTCGAACGCCTCGGCGTGGTGATCGCGCCGGGCTACACGGTTTCCAAACTGCTCTGGACCCGGGAGCAACATCCCCAGCTGTTCGAACGCATCGCCAGCGTCCTGCTGCCCCACGACTTCCTCAATTACTGGCTCACCGGTCGCCATTGCAGCGAATACGGCGATGCCTCGGGAACCGGCTACTTCAACGTGCGCACCCGCCAGTGGGACGTGCCGTTGCTGCAGCACATCGATCCGAGCGGACGCTTGCAAGCGGCGCTGCCAGAGCTGATTGAGGCCCACCAGCCGGTGGGACGTATCCTGCCAGCCATCGCCAAGCACCTGGGCATCAGCCCCGACGCAGTGGTTGCCAGTGGCGGTGGCGACAACATGATGGGCGCCATCGGCACCGGCAATATCCAGCCCGGCGTGATCACCATGAGCCTCGGTTCCTCCGGCACGGTCTACGCCTATGCCGCCGAACCCACGGTCAGCCCGCAACCGTCAGTGGCGACGTTCTGTTCTTCCAGCGGTGGCTGGCTGCCGCTGATCTGCACCATGAACCTGACCAACGCCACCGGAGCGATCCGCGAGCTGTTGGACCTGGACATCGACGCCTTCAACGCCCAGGTGGTCCAGGCCCCGATTGGCGCAGAAGGTGTGTCGATGCTGCCGTTCCTCAACGGCGAGCGCGTGCCTGCCCTGCCCCATGCCACCGGTAGCCTGTTGGGCCTGACCACCACCAACCTGACCCGGGCCAACCTGTGCCGCGCCGTGGTCGAAGGCACGACATTCGGTTTGCGCTATGGCTTGGACCTGCTGCGGGCCAACGGGCTCGAGGCCCAGAGCATTCGCCTGATCGGCGGCGGCTCGAAGAGCCCGGTGTGGCGGCAGATCGTCGCCGATATCATGGACACCCCGGTCATTTGCACCGTGCAAAGCGAAGCAGCGGCGTTGGGCGCGGCGATCCAGGCAGCGTGGTGCCATTCAGGCCGCCAAGACAGCCTGGCCGAACTGTGCGAGCGCTGCGTCAAGCTCGACCCGACCAGCGAAACCCGGCCAGTCGCCGCGCATGTCGCGGCGTCCCAGCAGGCTTATGAACGTTATCGACAACACGTCGCAACCCTTTGAGAGCGGGCAACTATGTATCTGGTGTGTGGTGAAGCGCTGTTTGATTTTTTCAGTGAAACCGAGGCGGATGACCCTGCTTCGCAGGTGAACTACAAGGCGATTGCCGGCGGCTCGCCGTTCAACGTGGCGGTGGGGTTGCGCCGCCTGGGTATTGAGTCGGCACTCTTTGCCGGCCTGTCCACCGATTACCTGGGCCGCCGCCTGCAGCAGGTGCTGCTCAACGAAGGGGTCAGCGCTCGATACCTGCTGGACGTCGACGCCCCGACCACCCTGGCGATGGTCGCCGTAGGCGCCAATGGTTCGCCCCACTACAGTTTTCGTGGCGAAGGCTGTGCCGACCGACAACTGAGCCTGGCTGATCTACCGGACCTCGGTCCTGAAGTGCGTGGCTTGCATGTTGGTTCGTTCTCGCTGGTGGTCCAGCCCATTGCCGACACGCTCCTGGCCCTGGTGCGACGGGAAAGTGGCCGGCGCCTGATCAGCCTCGACCCGAACGTGCGGCTCAACCCGCAGCCAGACATCGAACTGTGGCGGTCGCGAATCGCGACACTGGTGCAATACGCCGACCTGATCAAGGTCAGTGACGAAGACCTGGACCTGCTCTATCCAGGCATCGAGCCCCAGGCGGTCATCGAGGGTTGGCTGGGGCACCGTTGCCAAATGGTCTTCCTGACCCGTGGCGGCCAGGGAGCTACGGTCTTCAGTCGCCAACACGGCACATGGTCGCTGCCGGCGTGCGCGGTGAAAATCGCCGACACCGTGGGTGCAGGCGACACCTACCAGGCGGCGTTGATCGCCTGGTTGACTGAACAACAATTGGATTCCGTGGAGGGCTTGCACACCCTGAGCCGCGAGCAGATCAGCGCAATGCTTGAATTCGCTATTCGAGCCGCCGCTCTGACGTGCGGCAAAACCGGTCCGGACCTGCCTTACCGACAGCAACTCGGTTGAGTGGCAGAACCGCTGAAAAGCTGTACGCCGGGTTCGGACAACGCCGGACCCGGGCGTCAGGCTACAAGGACAAGGCCGTACTCAGCGCCCGGTCATTCGCTGGTGTTGCTGATGAAAGTGATTGCCAGCGGCAGGGTTGTGGTCAAGTTCCGTACGCAACTCGGCAATCAGGTCGTTGATAGCCCGGCACCCGGTGAGTTTCCTGGCATCGATGTCGGTTTTGAGCAAGGCCACATGATCGGTCTTGTGATCATCGAAGATCTTGATCGTCATCGTCAGCTCAGGTGACAACGTGCATTGCGAGCGCTTGGGCAGCAAACTGCTTTCAATGATGTTTCGCATTTCGAGGGCAGATAAAAACATGGCGACTCTCTCCTGTTGAGGCGGCCAACTTATGTTCACGACGGCGGTATTTTCGTCCGTTTTCTTCCCTGCGGACTGGGACTACGAATACCGTGCCGTTCGTTCTTTTTTGGCGTTTCTACTTTGAGCTCGTGAAACGAACTCCCAGATCATCCCGCAAAAAATATGCCCGGTTTGACGAGACAGGGCACTGATATAAATCAATCGTTTAGCGTCGATACCTGTCTGACCTTTCGTGCAAAATGCAAGGAAACGGCGTTTTTTCCATGCAAACTGCAATCGGATTGATCGTGTCGAAAGCTAGATTAGCTTCAATCACAGGCACTTGGGCGGGCGCCCGTCGCCTTGTTCAAAAAATGTTCGACACGAGCGGTTTGGCTCGTGGTTGCGGTGGCTCAGCTTGCATTGACGTTGAATAGATTGCCGTCATCGCGAGCAAGCTCGGCTCCCACAGTGGACTGTGTTAATCCCGCCCCCCTGAATCCCCCCGCTACCATGTGGGAGCGAGCCTGCTCGCGATAGCGTTGAGTCATGAGACGCAGTCCTCTACGCCTAACGCCGCCCGCTCCGCCACATGGCGCAAACTGTCGAAATTGATGTTGGCACCGGAATCGATCGCCACCAGGGTCTCGCCTCGCACGCCCGTGCGCGCCACGTATTGCTTGATCCCGGCCACCGCCAATGCACCTGACGGTTCGGTGATGGAGCGGGTATCGTCGTAGATGTCCTTGATTGCGGCGCACAGTTGGTCATTGGTCACCGTCATCACCTCATCGACACAGAAACGGCAGATATCCAGGCCGTGGGCGCCGATCTGTGCCACGGCCACACCATCGGCAAAGGTTCCCACTTCGGGCAAGGTCACTCGCTCCCCGGCGAGCAGCGCGGCCTGGAGACAAGCGGAGTGCTGCGACTCGACACCGATGATGCGAACGTCCGGGCGCAGGTATTTGACGTAGGCCGCGATGCCGGCGATCAATCCCCCGCCGCCGACCGGCACGAAAATCGCGTCCAGCCGGCCAGGATGCTGACGCAGGATCTCCATGGCGACGGTGCCCTGCCCGGCAATCACATCCGGGTCATCGAAAGGTGAGACGAACTCCCGCCCGGTCCGCTCGGCCAAGTCCAGCGCATAGGCCAGGGCAAACGGAAAACTCTCCCCGTGCAGCAGCGCCTCGGCGCCCCGGTTGCGCACCCCCAGCACTTTCAATTCCGGCGTGGTCACGGGCATGACAATGCTGGCCGAGATACCCAGTTCCCGTGCCGCTAGCGCGACGCCCTGGGCATGATTGCCGGCAGACGCGGTGATGACGCCACGGGTCCGCTGCTCCGCGGTCAGGTGCACGAGCTTGTTATAGGCGCCGCGGATCTTGAAGGAAAAGGTCGGTTGCAGGTCTTCGCGCTTGAGCAGGATCCGGTTGCCCAGGGCCTCGGACAACGCAGGCGCCGCTTGTAGCGGTGTGCGCACGGCCAGTTCATATACAGGAGCGGCGAGGATTTTCTTGACGTAGTGCTCGAGCAGGGCTTGTTCGGTGAGGGCAACGGTCATGGCGATCTCCTGGTTCGGTCGGAGCCCAGGAGACAGAAAGAAAAAACCCGCCTCGAGGGCGGGTTCGGTGCAGCCGTCAGCTAGCCCGCCAAATAAGGAATGGCGGTAATAATGCTTGGCTGGCTACGCAATACGGTTGAATTCATGCCTGGAAATTAGCGGTGCGTTGGCGGCAAGTCAATGGCAAAGATCAAATGCTATCCGCTCTTGTGGCGAGGGAGCTTGCTCCCGCTGGGTTGCGAAGCGACCCCAAAGCTAACGGCAATCAACCTGATACCGCGACGACAGATTCCGGGGGCCGCTGCGCAGCCCAGCGGGAGCAAGCTCCCTCGCCACAAAAGCTCCGGCGTTGCGTTACTTAAGTCCGATTTTGTACAACGCCCCGTCGTCCTCATCCGTCAGCACATACAGGTACCCATCCGGCCCCTGGCGCACATCTCGGATTCGGGCCTTGAGTTCGCCCAGCAGGCGCTCTTCATGAACGACCTTGTCATCCTGCAATTGCAGGCGGATCAGTTCACCGGACACCAGGGCCCCGATAAACACGCTGTGTTGCCAGGCCTTGAAGCGCTCATGGTCGTAGAACGCCATGCCGCTGAGCCCAGGGGACACCTGCCAGACATGGAAGGGGTCAACGCCGCCTTCGATACTTTTGCCCTGGGCTTCGGGAATCGGCGCCCCGGAATAATTGATGCCATGGGTCGCCAGTGGCCAACCGTAGTTCTTGCCGCGCTCGATGATGTTCAGCTCATCGCCGCCCCTGGGCCCATGCTCGTTCTCCCACAGGGTGCCGTTCCAAGGGTTGAGGGCAGCTCCCTGGGGGTTACGAACGCCGTAGGACCAAATCTCGGGACGGACGTCTTTCTGGCCGACGAAGGGGTTGTCGTCGGGCACCTTGCCGTCGGGGTAGATGCGCACGACCTTGCCTTGCAACTTGTCCAGGTCCTGGGCGGTGGGCCGTTCGTTGTTCTCCCCCAGGGTAATGAACAGATAGCCGTCGCGGTCGAAGACCAATCGCGAGCCGAAGTGGTTGGCCGTGGACAGCTTGGGTTGCTGGCGGAAGACCACGTCGAAGTTCTTCAGGCTCTTGAGGTCTTCGGACAGTTGCCCACGTCCCACGGCGGTGCCGGCCTTGCCGTCCGCGCCCGCCTCGGCATAGGACAGGTAGACGGTGCGGTCCTGCTTGAAGTCCGGCGACAGCACCACGTCCAGCAGGCCGCCCTGGCCCTTGGCCCACACCTCGGGCACGCCGCTCAGGGGCGCGGACAACTTACCGTCGGGACTGACCACGCGCAGGTTGCCCTCTCGCTCCGTGACCAGCATGCCCTGTTGGCCAGGCAGGAATGCAACGGACCAAGGATGCGCCAGCCCCTTGGCCACAGTGGTCACTTCCAGGGTGCCCTCTTCGCTCTTGAAAGACTGGATAGGCGCGGCAACAGCCGGCGTGGCAAGGGTCAGGACAGCGCTGGCGCAGAATGCGGCCAGGAGGGTTTTACGCAACATGCACATTTCCTTCTGCGGTGTTGAAAGTGAAGTTCCAGCGCCTAGCGATTGCCATTCTGGCTGTTGCGGGGTGGCGTGGGAGACTCGATGGTCGGTCGCGGCGAACCCGACGGCTGGCCGGACCGGGGGTAGCCATTGCCGATGCCGCCGTTTTCCAGGGTCGGAGGCCGTGGCACCGGCACGGTCGGATTGTCATGAATCGTCGGCACGTTGGGCCGGGTGCCCTGCATGCTGTTGGGATTGGCCCGACGCGTCGGGCTGTTATAGGGATTGTTGTTGCCCGGCAGGTTCTGGGCCAGGACCATTGGGCCATCGCTGGGCGTGACGGCCTGGGCAGTGGCGGTCAGCAGTAGCGTCATGATGGCAATCATCAGCCTGTTCATTCGCAGACCTCCTTGAGTTCAGGCATATCGAAAGCACGCTACGCCGCAGGTTCGACGTTGTTAAGCGAAATGTCCCGGTGAAGATGTAACGAAGCATCTCCGCCCTCACAAATGGAAACTTTTCCAAAGACCCGAAGGTCACCAGAGAGACACTCACCGGCAAGGAAAACACCCACATGGCACGGGCAATCTGGAAAGGCGCAATCAGTTTCGGGCTGGTCCACATTCCCGTGGCGCTGGTGTCGGCCACCGCGTCCCAAGGTGTGGACTTCGACTGGCTGGACAAGCGCAGCATGGACCCGGTGGGCTACAAGCGTGTCAACAAGGTCACCGGCAAGGAGGTGACCAAGGAAGATATCGTCAAAGGTGTGGAATATCAGAAAGGCCAATACGTGCTGATCAGTGAAGACGAGATCCGCGCCGCCCACCCCAAGTCCACCCAGACCATCGACATCTTCTCTTTTGTCGATAGCGAAAAAATCCCCCTGCAAAACATCGACAAGCCCTATTTCCTGGCGCCCGACAAACGCGGCGGCAAAGTCTATGCCTTGCTGCGCGAGACATTGGTCAAGACCAACAAAGTTGCGCTGGCCCATGTGGTGCTGCATACCCGCCAGCACCTGGCCGCCCTCATGCCTCTTGAAACGGCACTGGTGCTGGTAATGCTGCGCTGGCCCGCCGAGGTACGCGAGCTGGATGTCCTGGAGCTGGGCGACGAGGTCACGAATCCGACCCTGGCCAAGGGCGAGTTGGAAATGGCCAAGCGCCTCGTGGAAGACATGAGCGGCGACTGGGAGCCCCAGGAGTACCGCGACAGCTTCGAGGACAAAATCATGGAACTGGTGGAGAAGAAGGCCAACGAGGGGCGGCTTGAAGCGGTGGAAACCGATCCTGGCGAAGAACAACGCAAGACCGCCGATGTCATCGACCTTACCGAGTTGCTCAAGCGCAGCCTCGGTGGCAAGGGCAAGGCACCCGAAAAATCCGCCGGGAAGGCCCCGGGAAAACCTGCGAAAGCCCGCAAATCCGCTCCTGCCAAAAAAGCCACCAAGGCCTCCCGGGGCTAACCCCCTGGCGTGTGCAATACAAGGGAATCTGTCATGGCCAACGCCGAGAGTGAATCTGCTCGTTTGTCCAATGCCGAGCCGGACGCAACAACGCCCCGCAACCCTGACCAAGGCGCAAAGACAGCCCTGCCCGAACGCCTGTCGCCGCAGTTGGCTACGCCCGTGGAAGAGCCCCCCACCGGTGAATGGCGCTACGAAGTCCAATTCCACGGTTATCGATTGCTGAGCCGCATCGAAGACGGCGAAGTGCGGTTATACAACCGTAATCATCTGGACTGGACCGATCGGCTGAAGCTGCACGCCGACGCCCTGGCCGGGTTGAACCTGGGGGACAGTTGGCTCGATGGCGAACTGGTCCTGCTCGATGAGACCGGCCACTCCGATTTCTCCGCCCTGCGCGAGGCGTTCGACATCAGCCGCACTGTCGACATGGTGTATTTCCTGTTCGATGCGCCCTTTCTCAATGGTGTCGACCTACGCCAGGCGCCGGTGGAAGAACGCCGTGCGGCGCTGAAACAAGCCCTCGGCAACAACACCAGCAAGCGCGTGCGCTTCTCCGAATCGTTTGCCGCCAGCCAACACGATATGTTCGAAAGCGCCATCGCGCTCTCATTGGACAGCGTGGTCGGCAAGCGCCTGGGCAGTCCTTACGTTTCCAGGCGAAGCGATGATTGGGTAAAGCTCAAGTGCCGGCTGCGCCAAGCCTTCGTCATCGTCGGGTTCACCCGCCCCCAAGGCAAACGCAGCGGTTTCGGCGCGTTGTTGCTGGCGGTCAACGAGCCAACGGGACTGGCGTACGCCGGCCGGGTCGGCACCGGGTTCAGCCAGATGCAAATCAAGCAATTGCATGAGCAACTGTGTACCCAGCAGCGCGATACGCCACCACTGGCTGAGCCGCTCAACGGTACACAGGGACGCGGCGTGCAATGGGTCGAGCCGACCCTGACCTGTGAAGTCGAATTCACCGAGTGGACCCGCGACAACCAAGTGCGGCAGGCGATTTTCCTGGGTTTGCCGCCCGATACGCCCGCCAGCAAGGTGGTTCGAGAGCAGCCCCTGCCGATAAAACCCGCTGCGCCCAAACCCCAGCGTCGTCACAAAGCCAGCGCGGCCAAGGTGGACGGTGTGACGATTACCCACCCTGATCGCGTCATCGACAGTGTCAGCGGCGTGCAAAAGGCCGAGCTGGCCCAGTATTACCTGGACATCGCCCCTTGGATCCTGCCGCACCTCAAGCTCCGCCCGGTCGCGTTGCTGCGGGCACCGGACGGTATCGGCGAAGAACTGTTCTTTCAAAAACACGCCGATCGCCTGGAGATTCCCCACATTAAGCAGTTGGATCCGCAACTGGACCCGGGGCATGCCGCCTTGATGGAAATCGACGACATCCACGCGCTGGTCGGCGCGGCGCAGATGGGCGCGGTGGAACTGCACACCTGGACCGCGACCCACGACCGGATCGAGACACCTGACCTGTTTGTCCTCGATCTGGACCCGGACCCGTCACTGCCCTGGAGCGCGATGATCGAGGCGACCCGCATGACCTTGGCCGTACTCGATGAGCTGGGTTTGCAGGCCTTTCTCAAGACCAGCGGTGGCAAAGGCATGCATGTGATCGTGCCCTTGGCGAGAAATGAAGGCTGGGACACCACCAAGGCGTTCGCCAAGGCCATCTCCCAATTCCTGACCCGACAAGCGCCGGAACGCATCACCGCCACCATGGGACCGAAGAACCGCGTCGGGAAAATATTCGTCGACTACCTGCGAAACGCCCGTGGAGCCAGCACCGTGGCGGCCTATTCAGTGCGCGCCAGGCCAGGCCTGCCGGTGTCGGTGCCGATCGCCCGGGACGAGCTGTCGAACCTGCGCAACGCCCAGCAATGGGACATCTATACCGCGTTGGAGCGGGCCAGGAGCTTGGGCGCCGATCCTTGGGAAGGTTATAACCACCGCCAGCGGATTACCGCCAGGATGTGGGAGCAACTGGATACGCAAAAACCCACCGACTGAAACCTATGGGGCGTAGGAGCTCGTAGGAGCTGTCGAGTGCAACGAGGCTGCGATCTTGTCCCAAACAATTGAGTCGCAAGCGAAAAGATCAAGATCAAGATCAAGATCAAGATCAAGATCAAGATCAAGATCAAGATCAAGATCAAGATCAAGATCAAGATCAAGATCAAGATCAAGATCAAGATCAAGATCAAGATCAAGATCAAGATCAAGATTAAAAAATCGCAGGCTTCGCCAGCTCCTACGGGTGTTTAGATCCAGACGAAGATCGCCAGCAATCCACCGAAAAATGCCCACTTCTGCAGGTAGTACAACGTGCGGTTGCGTTTTTTCAGGGCCTTGCCTTGCAAGCGTATCTTGTAGAGCCGGGAGAACGCCCGGTTCAGGCCGCCCGTCTTGTCGCCCGCATCGTTGGGCGCACCGGCGGCCGCCATCACGGTGCGGCTGAACCAGCGGTTGAACGCCGTGGCCCAGGGAAACTTCATCGGCCGCTCCACGTCGCAGAACAGGATGATGCGGTTCTGGTCGGTGGTGTTCTCGGCGTAATGAATGAACGTTTCATCGAAAATCACCGCTTCGCCGTCACGCCAGTGATAAGCCTCGCCATCGACATTGATGTAGCAGCCGGCATCGTTGGGTGTTTCCAGGCCCAGGTGATAGCGATAGGACCCAGCATACGGGTCGCGGTGCCGGACCAGCTTCGACCCCGGCGGCAATTCGGCAAACATCGCCGCCTTGATCGACCCGATGCTCTGCACCAGTTCGGTGGTGCGTGGGCATAGTTTCATGGCCGACGGATGGCTGTCGCCGTACCACTTCAGGTAGAAGCGCTTCCAGCCAGTTTTGAAGAACGAGTTGAAACCCACGTCGTCATACTGATTGGAACGCTTGATCTCCCCCGCCCGCAGCAGGCTCTGGCCTTCGGCCCGGATCTCTTGCCAATGCGCCTGCAGTGGGCTCAGGTCCGGGAACTGCGCCGGGCTCAGGAAAGGCCTGTTGGGCAGTTTCGAGCACAGGTAAAGCAGGCAATTGATCGGTGCCAGGAAAGACGAGTGATCGCTCAACTGGCGTCCGATCTTATGCCGCACGCGTCCGCGCAGGTGAACGTAGCCAATGGAAAGGAGGTAGATCGCGACAATGATGAGCTTCACGAAAGTCCGTCACAATGCAGGAGTGAACAGGCTGCGTCTCCGGGCCAGCCAAGCGGCAAGGGAGATGGCATCGGGTGAGATGGCATTTTAGCCAGAGTTTGTAACCAAAAGTTATCCTGAAGGTGTGAAAAACTGTCTTGTCCGGGCAATACCCTATCGTTAATGCGGCCAGATCAGTACAATCGCCGCCAATTATCACGCGCTCCCTTTGGCCGATGCCGCAAACCGTGGCTTCGGCGCACGTCTACCCGGGCCAGGCGCTCCGTATGCTGCTGTCCTCTTATGCCGGATGGACCCTTGCGCTTGCGACCGCGACGCCTTTGCGCGGTCGGGACGTGCGCAAACAGGTACTGAACAGGTACTGCCGCACCCTTAGCTACTCTGAATGTTCCGCAGGATAAACCTTTGATCTCTACAGCTAACATCACGATGCAGTTCGGCGCCAAGCCACTGTTCGAAAACGTCTCTGTCAAATTCGGCGCGGGCAACCGCTACGGTCTGATCGGCGCCAACGGTTGCGGCAAGTCGACCTTCATGAAAATCCTCGGTGGCGACCTCGAACCGTCCGGCGGCCAGGTCATGCTCGAACCGAACGTGCGCCTTGGTAAACTGCGCCAGGACCAGTTCGCCTACGAAGAATTCACCGTGATCGACACCGTGATCATGGGTCACGAAGAGCTGTGGAAGGTCAAGGCCGAGCGCGACCGCATCTACTCGCTGCCGGAAATGACCGAAGAAGACGGCATGGCCGTGGCCGAGCTGGAAACCGAATTCGCCGAGATGGACGGCTACACCGCCGAATCCCGCGCTGGTGAACTGCTGTTGGGCCTGGGGATTGGCATCGAACAGCATTTCGGCCCGATGAGCGAAGTGTCACCAGGCTGGAAGCTGCGAGTACTGCTGGCCCAGGCGCTGTTTTCCGACCCGGAAGTGCTGCTGCTCGACGAACCGACCAACCACCTGGATATCAACACCATCCGCTGGCTGGAAAACGTGCTGACCCAGCGTTCAAGCCTGATGATCATCATCTCCCACGACCGTCACTTCCTGAACAGTGTCTGCACCCACATGGCCGACCTGGACTACGGCGAGCTGCGCCTGTTCCCGGGCAACTACGACGAGTACATGACCGTGGCGACCCAGTCCCGCGAGCAACTGCTGTCGGACAACGCCAAGAAGAAAGCCCAGATTTCCGAACTGCAATCGTTCGTCAGCCGTTTCTCGGCCAACGCCTCGAAAGCCAAGCAGGCCACCTCCCGCGCCAAGCAGATCGACAAGATCCAACTGGCCGAGGTCAAGCCATCGAGCCGCGTCAGCCCGTTCATCCGCTTCGAGCAGACCAAGAAACTGCATCGCCAGGCGGTCATCGTCGAGCGCATGGCCAAGGGCTTTGACGGCAAGCCGCTGTTCAAGGACTTCAGTTTCACCGTCGAAGCCGGCGAGCGCGTGGCGATCATTGGCCCGAACGGCATCGGCAAAACCACCTTGCTGCGCACCCTGGTCAATGAGCTGGAGCCGGATGCCGGTACCGTGAAATGGACCGACGCCGCGGAACTGGGCTACTACGCCCAGGACCATGCCCATGACTTCGAAGACGACGTCAACTTGTTCGACTGGATGGGCCAGTGGACCCAGGGTGGCGAACAACTGGTGCGTGGCACCTTGGGCCGCATGCTGTTCTCCAACGACGAGATCCTCAAGTCGGTCAAGGTCATTTCCGGTGGTGAACAGGGCCGCATGCTGTTCGGCAAGCTGATCCTGCAAAAGCCCAACGTGCTGGTGATGGACGAACCGACCAACCACTTGGACATGGAATCCATCGAAGCGCTGAACCTGGCGCTGGAAAACTACCCGGGCACGTTGATCTTTGTCAGCCATGACCGGGAGTTCGTGTCGTCCCTGGCCACTCGCATCATCGAGCTGAGCGCCGACGGCGTGGTTGACTTCAGCGGCACCTATGATGATTACCTGCGCAGCCAGGGTGTGGTGTTCTAAGGACAGCTCCTAGCTACAAGCTACAAGCTACAAGCGGCAAGTAAAAGCCCTGTCCACTGTGACGGGGCTTTTTGCATTCCAAGGATAAAAAACACCCTGTGGGAGTGAGCTTGCTCGCGATGGCGGCATGCCAGTCAAATGATCATTGCCTGACCCACCGCTTTCGCGAGCAGGCTCGCTTCCACAGGGGATTTGTGGCGACCTTCAGTTTTTTGACCACACCGAACCCTTGTGGGAGCGAGCCTGCTCGCGAAAGCGGCAGTAAACACAGCATCCATCCAGCCTGAACACTCTGTTTCCCCAAACACACTTAGTTAGCCTGCTTTCTTTTATCCCCACCTCGCGCCATGATGAGGCTCTCTTACCGCTGCCCGCGAACGAGCCCCATGCCCACGCCCTCCTCTGCCCCCAGTTCCTTGTCGATCACGCTGCAGATCGTCTCCATCGTTTTCTATACCTTCATCGCCTTTCTCTGCATCGGCCTGCCGATTGCCGTGCTGCCCGGGTATGTCCACGAACAGTTGGGCTTCAGCGCGGTGGTGGCTGGGTTGACCATCGGTTCACAGTACCTGGCGACCCTGCTCAGCCGACCGATGGCCGGGCGGTTGTCGGACAGCGTCGGCACCAAGCGCGCGATTGTCTACGGGCTGTCGGGGATTGTGCTCAGCGGCGTGCTGACGCTGATTTCGACCCTGCTGCAAAGCTTCCCCCTGACCAGCCTGCTGATTCTGATTGTTGGCCGCTTGTTGCTCGGCGTGGCCCAGGGACTGATCGGCGTAGGCACCATCAGTTGGTGCATGGGCCAGGTGGGGGTGGAGCATACGGCCCGCTCCATTTCCTGGAACGGCATCGCCTCGTACGGGGCCATCGCCATTGGGGCGCCGCTGGGGGTTGTGATGGTCGGGGAACTGGGGTTTGCCAGCCTGGGCATTGCGCTGTCGTTGCTGGCGGGGGCTGCGCTACTGATGATTCGCAACAAGCCGTCGGTGCCGGTCATTCGCGGCGAGCGCTTGCCTTTCTGGGCGGTGTTTGCGCGCATTGCGCCGTACGGCGCGGGCCTGAGCCTGGCGTCGATCGGCTACGGCACGCTCACCACGTTCATTACACTGTTTTATGTCAGTCGCGGCTGGACTGGCGCGGCTTGGTGCCTGACGGTTTTTGGCATTTGCTTCATCCTCGCGCGGCTGTTGTTCATTTCCAGCATCGCCCGCTTCGGTGGCTTCAACTCGGCCATCGCTTGCATGAGCATCGAAACCCTTGGGCTGGTACTGCTATGGCTGGCGCCGTCCACTCCGTTCGCCCTGGTCGGTGCCGGATTGGCCGGCTTCGGGTTGTCGCTGGTGTACCCGGCACTGGGGGTGGAGGCGATCAAGCAAGTGCCGAACACCAGCCGTGGGGCGGGTTTGAGTGCTTATGCGGTGTTTTTTGACCTGGCGTTGGCGATTGCCGGGCCGTTGATGGGGGCGGTGGCGTTGAACCTGGGTTATTCGTCGATTTTCTTCTGTGCTGCGTTGTTGTCGGTTAGCGGGCTGGGGCTGACGTTGCTGCTGCGGCGCCGGGCCGTAAATGCTCCTTAATACTCTCCACTAGTAAAAACGGCGTTTGTTTCAGAAATGGAAAGCGCCGCTTTTTTGGGGGGACGGGTTTTGGTGTGTATATCCGTTTCTGCGGTAACGGCTACTTATGGTTCCGCCCTTACGGCGGGTCACTTTTGAAAAGCGCAAAAGTAACCAAAACGCTCCTGCCCCACCACTCGGCACCTCGCTAAGGCTCGGTGTGCCCTCACTCCGGCATTGCTCCGTGGGCCGCCGCGAAGGGCCATCCATGGCCCAGCGCGGCTACCTCGGCATCCATGCCGAGGTGCCCAC
>NZ_JAGDEZ010000053.1:0-34733 GCF_017498305.1 Pseudomonas sp. OA65 | reverse complement strand
GCACCCCGTGTATCTGTCAAGCGGTTATTTTAAGAAGTTTTCAAAGTTTCGCTTGGAAATCCTTAACAACTTCAACCACTTGCGCTTCCGATCTCTCGTTAGCGGGAGGCGAATTCTACAGCGTTACCCGCTGCTGTCAACACCTCTTTTTCACCGCTTTCGATCGAGAAGACCGAATCGCCGATAGAGCCAAACAACACCGCTCTATCTGCTCCTTTCAAGCTTCGATGAACTGAAGCCCAACACCGTCGAAACCTACTTAACTCATTGAATCTCAAGGAGTTTCCCGTTTCGACTGCGCCGGAAGTGGGGCAAATTATAGACTTCCAGAATCTGCCGTCAACCCTTAATTACGCTTTTGTTGCAGAAGGCACTTTCCTACCCAGCAAACGCGGGATCCGGCGCATAACCGACGGAACCCTCAGCACTAATAGCAAGGCACCTATAAAAGCGTATATCGCCCATTCTTTCAGATCCGCCCGCACAATCCACAGCATATGCAGCAACCCAAGCCCCAGAATCAGATACACCAAGCGATGCAGTTTCTTCCAGCGCACACCCAAACGTCGCTGACTGTAGCGATTGGATGTAACCGCCAATGCCAATAGCCCGAGAAACCCAAGCGCCCCGACGATAATATAAGGCCGCTTGCTCAACTCGACGCCCAACTGCGACCAGTCAAAGCCCAATATGAACGCCGCATATCCGCTTAAATGCAGCACGACATAAGCAAAGCACCACAATCCCAACTGGCGCCTGACTGCAATCCACCCCGCCCACCCCGTCAGTTTTTGCAACGGCGTCATGCTCAACGTGATCAACAACAGGATCAGCGTCCCCAACCCAAGTCGATCCACCAGCACTTTGCCCGGGTCAGGCCCCAAAGAATTCATCAAGGCCTCGTAAAGCCAGAACAACGGCCAGACCGCCGTCGCGATGAAGACGCTGACTCGCCAGACAGGAAAACGCATCAGTAGTCCTTCCTCAGATCCATCCCTGCATATAAAGAAGCGACTTCATCCTGATAGCCGTTGAACATCAGCGTGTCGCGCACATTGGGACTGAACAGCCCGCTCGGCAAACGACGTTCACGTGCCTGGGTCCAACGCGGGTGATCGACTGTTGGATTGACGTTGGCATAGAAGCCGTACTCATCAGACGCAATGCTTTGCCACGTGGTCTTCGGCTGCTCGCTCACCAGACTGATGCGCACGATGGACTTCACACTTTTGAACCCATACTTCCAAGGAACCACCAACCGCAGCGGCGCGCCGTTCTGGTTCGGCAACTCCCGCCCGTACATCCCCACCGCAAGAATGGCCAACGGGTTCATTGCCTCGTCCAATCGCAAACCTTCCACATACGGCCAATCGATCAAGGCGAAACCGGAACGCTGCCCCGGCATTACCTTGGGGTCCTGAAGGGTTTCGAAGCGGATGTACTTGGCCTTTGAGGTCGGCTCGACTTGCTTGAGCAATGCCGAGATGGGAAAGCCGATCCACGGAATAACCATGGACCAGGCCTCAACACAGCGCAGCCGATAAATCCGCTCTTCCAGTTGATAAGGCTTCATGAAGTCTTCCAACCCATAGCGCCCCGGCTTACCCACCTCCCCGTCCACCACCACGCTCCAGGGTTCGGTCTTCAAGGAGCCGGCATTGGCTGCCGGGTCTCCCTTGTCGGTGCCGAACTCATAAAAGTTGTTGTAATGGGTCGCGTCCTTGAACGGTGTGACGGACTCGTTCTTGACCGTGACCGCCTCCCATTGCACGGAAGGTAGTTTCTCGGCAAACCAGGACGGCGCCTTGCCCGGCTCGACATCGGCATAACGCGCCGCATCGGCAGCGTTGGCCCATCTCGGCAAGCTGCTCACGGCGAGCCCTGCCATGGTTGCACCGAGCATCTGGCGACGGGAGAGATAAAGGGATTCGGGCGTGACGTCCGATTCACGGCAGTCGGACGACTTGGGGATCTTGATTAGCATGACAACTCCGCAGTATTGGAGGGCAGATGCACCAATAGACTGCGGAGTATGGGGGAAATTACATTAAGGCAACGTTTAGCGTCGGCGAAGACGCAACAAGTATTGCACCGGGCCGGAAGCCGCATAGGCGAGGAATACCAGCAGCAGGATACGCGGCGGGTCACTGAACACGACGGCAAACACCAGCACCACAGCCAGAATCGCAACGAATGGCACGCGGCCTTTCAAATCCAGCTCCTTGAAGCTGTTGTACTTGATGTTACTGACCATCAGCATCCCGGCCGCAGCAACCAACAGCGCCACCAGGAACGACATTTTCGAACCCTGGATGCCGTAGTCGCTGAATGCCCAGACCACACCCGCCACGACACCCGCCGCAGCCGGACTGGCCAGTCCGATGAAGTACCGCTTGTCAGCCTTGCCCACCTGAGTGTTGAAACGCGCCAGGCGCAACGCCGCACCCGCCACATAGATGAAGGCGACCATCCAGCCGACCTTGCCCATGTCCCCCAGCGCCCAGCCGAACGCCAGCAAGGCGGGCGCCACGCCAAACGCGACCATGTCGGACAGCGAATCGTATTCGGCACCGAACGCGCTTTGGGTATTGGTCATGCGGGCGACGCGCCCGTCCAGGCCATCGAGCACCATGGCGACGAAGATCGCAATGGCGGCGAACGCGAAGTAACGACTCGCCCCTGCGCTATCGCCAGCGCTCAAGGCGGCCTGGGCGCTCATGGAGCTGATGATGGAATAGAAACCGGCGAACAGGTTCGCGGTGGTGAACAGATTCGGCAGCAGATAGATGCCACGATGCCGGACCTTTCGGCCTTCAGCGTCATGGCCTTCTTCGATGTGTTCATCGATGGGCAACAGGCTTTCGGCGTCAGGAGCCTGGTTTGGCTCGTCGGGACGTTCGCTCATGGACAATACCTTGCAACGGTGTGAAAAAAATTCGACAGATGTCTGGGACGACGGTTCGGCCGCAAACGATGCAGCTTTATACCAGAAGCCATCGCCCAAACGAAAAAACGCGGCCAAGGCCGCGTTTTTCGATCAAGCTCGCGACTTAGTTCTTGGCTTTGTCGACGATCTTGTTGGCACCGATCCACGGCATCATCGAGCGCAGTTGCTCGCCGATGATTTCGATACCGTGTGCGGCGTTGTTGCGACGCTTGGCAGTCATCGAAGGATAGCCGGTGGCGCCTTCGCTGATGAACATCTTGGCGTATTCGCCGTCCTGAATACGTTTCAGGGCGTTGCGCATGGCCTGGCGGGACTCGGCGTTGATCACTTCCGGACCAGTCACGTACTCGCCGTATTCGGCGTTGTTGGAGATCGAGTAGTTCATGTTGGCGATACCGCCTTCGTACATGAGGTCAACGATCAGCTTCAGTTCGTGCAGGCATTCGAAGTAAGCCATTTCTGGCGCGTAGCCGGCTTCAACCAGGGTTTCGAAACCGGCCTTGACCAGCTCGACGGTACCGCCACACAGAACGGCTTGCTCGCCGAACAGGTCGGTTTCGGTCTCGTCCTTGAAGGTGGTTTCGATGATGCCGGTACGACCGCCACCCACGCCAGCGGCGTAGGACAGGGCCACGTTCTTGGCGTTGCCGGATGCATCCTGGTAGATCGCGATCAGGTCAGGGATACCGCCGCCTTTCACGAACTCGGAACGCACGGTGTGACCCGGGGCCTTCGGCGCGATCATGATCACGTCGAGGTCGGCACGTGGCACGACTTGGTTGTAGTGGATCGCGAAGCCGTGGGAGAAGGCCAGGGTGGCGCCTTTCTTGATGTTCGGCTCGATTTCGTTCTTGTACAGCGCCGATTGGAACTCGTCCGGGGTCAGGATCATGACCAGGTCGGCAGCGGCAACGGCAGAAGCGACGTCGGTCACTTTCAGGCCGTGGGCCTCGGCCTTGGCAACGGTGGCCGAGCCTTTACGCAGGCCGACAGTTACGTCAACGCCGGAATCTTTCAGGTTGCACGCCTGGGCGTGGCCTTGGGAACCGTAACCGATGATGGCGACTTTCTTGCCCTGGATGATCGACAGGTCGCAATCTTTATCGTAGAAAACTTTCATGAATTTCCCCTATATCCGGCCATTCAGGCCATTCGCTAATTTGGTTTAGATGCTCAGTACTTTGTCGCCACGGGCAATCCCGGTGACGCCACTGCGTACGGTTTCCAGAATCGAGGCAGTGCCGATCGATTGGATGAAGCTGTCGAGCTTGTCGCTGGTACCGGTCAACTGAACGGTATAGACGCTGGCGCTGACATCGACGATCTGCCCACGATAAATATCGGTAGTACGCTTGATCTCGGCACGCTGGGCGCCGGTGGCCTTGACCTTGACCAGCATCAGTTCACGCTCGATGTGAGCGCTTTCCGACAGGTCCACCAGCTTGACCACCTCGATCAGCTTGTTCAGGTTCTTGGTGATCTGCTCGATGATTTCATCGTGCCCCACGGTGGTCAGCGTCAGACGCGACAGGGTCGGGTCTTCGGTTGGCGCCACGGTCAGGCTTTCGATGTTGTAGTTGCGCTGCGAGAACAGGCCCACAACACGAGACAGCGCACCCGGTTCGTTTTCCAAAAGCAAGGAAATAATGTGTCGCATGATTAGGTACGCTCCGTCTTGCTCAGCCACATATCGCGCATGGAGCCGTCTTTGATCTGCATCGGGTAGACGTGCTCGCTGGTGTCGACCGCAATATCGATCACCACCAGGCGATCCTTCATGGCGAACGCTTCCTCCATCTTCGACTTCAAATCCTTCGATTCGGTGATGCGCACGCCAACGTGACCGTAGGCCTCCGCCAGCTTGACGAAATCAGGCAGCGATTCCATGTAGGAGTGCGAGTGACGGCTGCCGTAGCTCATGTCCTGCCACTGGCGAACCATCCCCAACACACCGTTGTTCAGGATCACGATCTTCACCGGCAAACCGTATTGCAGGCAGGTGGACAGCTCCTGGATGTTCATCTGGATGCTGCCCTCGCCCGTGACGCAGGCGACATCGGCTTGCGGAAAGCTCAACTTGATGCCCATGGCCGCCGGGAAACCGAAGCCCATGGTGCCCAGGCCGCCGGAGTTGATCCAGCGGTTGGGTTTATCGAACTTGTAGTACTGCGCGGCGAACATCTGGTGCTGGCCCACGTCGGAGGTCACAAAGGCATCGCCCTTGGTCACTTCGCACAGGGTTTCGATCACAGTCTGCGGCTTGATCACGCTGCCGTCGCCCTTGTCATAAGGGAACAGGCCGCGATCGCCACGCCATTCATCGACTTGCTTCCACCAACTGGCCACGGACTCCTTGTTCGGAACCTCGCCGATTTCCTTGAGAATGGCGACCATTTCGGTCAGCACGCTCTCTACAGGACCGACAATCGGCACGTCTGCCTTGATGGTCTTGGAGATGGACGCCGGGTCGATGTCGATGTGGATGATCTTGGCGTTCGGGCAGAATTTCGCCGCGCCGTTGATCACACGGTCGTCGAAACGCGCACCGACCGCCAGGATCACATCGGCGTGGTGCATCGCCAGGTTGGCGGTGTAGCTGCCGTGCATGCCGAGCATACCAATGAACTGACGGTCTGAACCGGGGAACGCACCCAGGCCCATCAGCGTATTGGTGACCGGCAGGTTGAGCATTTTCGCCAGCTCGGTCAGCGGCGCGGAGCCACCGCCGAGGATCACGCCACCACCGGAGTACAGCACTGGGCGCTTGGCCGCCAGCAGCATTTCGGCGGCCTTGCGGATTTGCCCGGAGTGACCCCGGACCGCCGGGCTGTAGGAACGCAGCTTGGCTTTTTTCGGGAAGATGTATTCGAACTTCTCGGCCGGGTTGGTCATGTCTTTGGGGACGTCGACCACGACCGGACCCGGACGACCGGATTCGGCCAGGTAGAAGGCCTTCTTCATGACTTCCGGGATTTCCGACGCGTGCTTGATCATGAAGCTGTGCTTCACGATTGGCCGGGAGATACCGATCATGTCGGTTTCCTGGAATGCATCGGTGCCCACCATGGTGCTAGGCACCTGGCCGGAGATGATCACCATCGGGATGGAGTCCATGTACGCGGTGGCGATACCGGTGATGGCGTTCGTGGCGCCAGGACCGGAAGTCACCAGGACCACGCCGGCCTTGCCGGTAGCACGGGCATAACCGTCAGCCATATGGGTGGCCGCCTGCTCGTGACGAACCAGGATATGGGTCACTTCCGGTTCTTTGAACAGGGCATCGTAGACATGAAGAAGAGCACCACCGGGGTACCCGTAGATATATTTGACGCCTTCGTCACGCAAAAAGCGGACGAGCATCTCACCGCCAGATAAAAGCTCCACGTTGTTCACCTCTAAAACGCCAGAATACCGACCCACAAAAGGGGACGGGTCTTAATAGGTTTACTTCTCGGCAGAGCATGAGCGACGGTGGTCGCCGACTACGTCAGCACTGACTGAGCAAGTATTGGGATCGTCCCAAGTGTTGCGGGCCTTTCCCACCCAGCGCGAGGTAACGCGTTGCGGGTGTAACAGGTCGGCGCGGATATGCGCCTCATGATCTGCCGAGTGGGTCTGCTTCTGGCAGTCCCTCTACAGCGGACTTTGGATTCTTCTGTTTCGCCTCCTTCAAGTCAAGTCGTCTATGTGCTTTATTCGAAGTAAGCGCATGAGAACGCAAGAAAAAACCCTTAAACGGCAACTGTGTTAGCTTCAATTGCGCAATCCAAGACAAGGAAACAGCATGCGAATGATGTTATTGACGGCCAGCCTGCTGGTGGGTCTGAGCCCGATGAGCATGGCCGGCCAGATCTATAAATGGGTGGACGCCCAAGGCGTGACCCACTTTGGCGCCCAGCCGCCCCAAGGCGTAGAAGCGACGACCGTGGGCAAGTCCGCAACGCCAGCGCCCAAACCACCATCCCCCGCTTCAGGCGGGGTCGTTGGCGATCAAAAGGCCATCGACCAACAGGTCAAGAAAGAGGTTGCCGAGCAGGAAGCCCAGCTCAAGGCGTTCTGCGAACAGGCCCGGACCAACCTGGCGCAATTGCAGAACAACCCCAGGGTGCGCGAAGACGTGGAGGGAGAAATGCGCCGCCTCACGGATGAAGAGCGACGCCAGCGGATCGATGAGACCCGCCAGCAGATCGAGGAACACTGCCAGTAATGGCGATCAGCCGACGTCGCTGATCAACTGATCGAACTGCGCCAGCAGCCGCTGCAACTGGGCGCCCTGCCCTGGCCGCTGGGCATAGACCATCTCGGCCATGGCGAGGATGCCCGAGGCGTTGGGCAGCGGCAGGTCGTTTTCCAGGATGGCTTTCATCCGGGGCAGGAAGATCCATTGCAGCCACTGCTCGAAATCCAGCGTGTCTACCGCGAACGGCTCGACGCTGGCCAGCGCCTGGGCCGAAGGTGAAACATCGCTCCACCAGCCCTGGACTCGCAGCTCCCGCTCGATCAGCAACAACTGATCGGCGATTTGGGGAAAACGCGTATCCATTAGAGCGAAACCTTGGCCTTCTGACGGGCCAACGCCGCGCCAGCCGAATCGCCTTGTTTCTCACGGGCCTGGGCGATCAATTCCCACAGGCTGGCCTGAAGTGCCGGGCGACCACTGGCGAAGGTCAGGCCACGGCGGGCCAATTGCTCGGCTTGCGGCGCATCGCCCTGGGCCATGCGCACCTGGGCCAGGCGATACAGCACTTGGGGCTCACGTGGCGCCACACGCTGGGCACGCTCCAGGCTGGACGACGCTCCGTTGAGGTCGCCGCCGGCCTGCTGCTGTTGTGCCGTGGTGAGCAGGGCCAGCACCGGGCCGTCCAGTTGCTCATCGGCGGACAAGCCACCGGCACTGGCCGACGGGATGCTGCTCGGCGTCGAGGGCATGCTGTAGCTACCCTGATTGATCGGCGAGGTTTCGATAGGGCCTGGCGTGATCGGGCCCGGCGTGATCGGCGTGCTACTGATCGGCGCCGAAGTCGTCGCGCCACCACCAGGCACCATTACGACTACACCGGTGTCGCCTTGCGGGATCGCCTGGGTCTGGCCCTGCACTGGGCGTTTCACCGTCGTTTGACGGAAACCGCCGTTGGCCGAGACCCGCTCGCTGTTGGACACAGCGGTGCCGGAATCGACGACCGGAATCGAACCGCGTTGTACGGTAGAGCAACCACTGAGCAAAGCCACGGCCGTTACCGCTGGAATCAACCACTTGTTCACTTGAAACCCTCTTTGCTTAATTCATCCAGTCCTTGACCCAATCCATCACCGACTCGGCGGGATTCGTGCCGCCACAGGCTGCACCGGGTGGCGGTTCGCTGCCGCGAATATACGGCATCTGTACGGCGCCTGGGCAATTGGCGTCGGAGCCCTGCCCTGTACGCGAATCGACCCAGGCCTGGACGATGTTGTCCGGTTGCGGCATGTCCAGCGGCAACGGGTCGGCCTTGCGCATGAAACTGGTCCAGACCTGCAGCGCGCCGGTGGCACCGGTGAATGGGGTCTTGCCATTGTCATCACGGCCGAGCCAGACCACCGCCAGCAGGTCCTGGCTGAAACCGGCGAACCAGCTGTCACGCGAGTCGTTACTGGTGCCGGTCTTACCCGCCAGGGTCAGGGTCCGGGGCAGCACGTTATAGACCGAACTGCCGGTACCTTCACGCATGACCCGCTGCATCGCGCTCTGGATCAGGTAAATGGACGCCGGATCGAAACGTTGCTGGATCTGGAACGGATAACGCTTGAGCGGCTCGCCATCGGCGGTCAGCACGCTGCGAATCCCGCGCATTGGTGTGTTGAAACCGCCGTTGGCCAGGGTCTGGTACATGGCCGCCACTTCAATTGGCGTAAGGCCACCGGCGCCCAGCAGCATCGACGGGAAGGCCGGGAATTCGCGGCTTACCCCCAGGCGCGCCAGGGTCTTGAGTACGTTCGGCACGCCGACTTCGAGCCCGAGGCGAGCCGTCGACAGGTTGTAGGAGTGCGCCAGCCCCTGGTACAGGAACACCGTACCGTGGGGGCGACGATCATAGTTTTGCGGCGTCCAGACCTGACCGTCCGCGCCCTTGACCGAGAATGACTCGTCGGACAGCCAGCTCGTCAGCGTGTACTGGCTGGGCTTTTCCAAGGCGGTCAGGTAAACCGCTGGCTTGATCAACGAGCCGATCGGGCGCACCGCGTCCAATGCCCGGTTGAATCCCGCAAAACTGGCTTGGCGACTGCCAATCATCGCTTGGACTTCACCAGTTTCCGGGTTGGTCACGACCATGGCCGCTTCGACTTCGTCGGAGCCCTTGCGCCCCGCCAATCGCTTGAAGGTGTCCTCGACCGAGGCTTCGGCTTTCATCTGCAGGATCGGGTCAAAGCTGGTGAAGATGCGCAGGCCTTCTTCAGTCAAGTCTTCGTCGCGGTAGTCTTCGCGCAGTTGACGCTTGACCAGGTCCATGAAGCCTGGGAACGAACTGTCCGCCAGGCTGCCACGCTTGGTCACGCCCAACGGCATCTTTTTCGCCGCTTCGACTTGCTCGGCCGTCGCCACACCTTGTTGTTGCAGCAAGTCGAGCACCAGGTTGCGCCGCTCGAGGGCACGTTCCGGATTACGACGTGGGTTGTAGGAAGACGGACCCTTGACCATGCCCACCAGCAACGCCACCTGATGCAGCTTGAGCTCGGACAGCGGCTGGCTGAAGAAGAACTGGCTGGCAAGGCCGAAACCGTGCACCGCCCGTTGACCGTCCTGGCCGACGAACACCTCGTTGAGGTACGCCTCCAGAATCTCCTGTTTGTCGTAGTGCAGCTCCAGCAACAACGCCATCATGGCTTCGGTGAGCTTGCGGGTCAGGCTGCGCTCGTTGGTCAGGTAGAAGTTCTTGACCAACTGCTGGGTCAGGGTACTGCCGCCCTGGCGCATATGACCCGAGGAGGTGTTGACCCAAATGGCCCGGGCGATCGATTTGGGCGAGACGCCGAAGTGATGATAGAAGTCGCGGTCTTCGACGGCGATCAGCGTATCGAGCAGGAACGGTGGCACCTGGTCGATCTTGATCAGGATTCGGTCTTCGAGGTTCTTGGGGTACAGGCCACCAATAAGCAGCGGCTCAAGGCGTACAACCGACAGGCTCGCGTTGTTGGCACCGGTCAGCGCAGCCACGTAATCACCGGAAAAACGCACCCGCACCGGTTGCGCCTGTTCCATGCCTTCATAGAACTGGAAACCACGGGTGTTGAGGTCGATGGTATTGCCATTGACCGAGGCCGCGCCCGGACCATTGGCCACGCTTTCACGGCGATAACCCAAGGCATCGAGTTCGGTCAGGAAGTCGGCCTTGCTCAACTTTTGTCCGACGAACAGCTCCAACGGCCGGGCATAGACCTTGGCCGGGATGGTCCAGCGCTTGCCGGAGAATTTCTCCTGGACCACGGCATCGAGATAGACCGCAAAACCGGCGAGCACGACGAGGCCCACCAGGCTGAGTTTAAGGGCCCAGCCCAGCCAGGGCCGCAGGCGGCTGGCGGGTGGTTTCTTGGGGGTACGGGGGGATCGGGTACGAGTCATGGCGGCGGATTATACGCACTTTGCTGCGGTTCAACATGAGCCCCACGCGGTTTGCGTTAGCGCGGCTAGCGGCCATAATGACGGCCTTGAATTTTTCCAGCCTATGAAGGACCGCCCGTGAGCCAATCCCTGATCGCCGCCCTGCAAAACCCGGCCCTCTATCCGCATCCCGTCGAAGAGTTCCAGGTTATCGAAACCCACATTTCCTGGGTATTGCTCACCGGGCCATACGCCTACAAATTCAAAAAACCGGTCAACTTCGGTTTCCTCGATTTCACCAGCCTCGAAGCGCGTCAGCATTTCTGCGACGAAGAGTTGCGCCTGAACCAGCGCCTGACCCAGGACCTGTACCTGGAAGTCCTGCCGGTCACCGGTAGCGCCGAAGCGCCACAGCTCGGTGGCGACGGCCCGGCCATCGAATACGCCCTGAAAATGCGTCAATTCCCACAGAGCCAATTGCTCAGCACACTGCAAGCCAACGGCGAGCTGACCACCGCGCACATCGACGAGATGGCCGCCCAGATCGCCCAGTTCCACCTCTCAACGCCCAAGGTGCCCGCCGAAAATGCCGCCGGCACCCCGCAAAGCGTGATGGCGCCGGTGCTGCAGAATTTCGAACAGATCCGCCCGTTCCTCAACGACAAGGCCGACTTGCTGCAACTCGAAGCACTGCAAGCCTGGGCCGAAAGCAGTTTCGAACGCCTCAAGCCGCTGCTTACCCAGCGCAAGGCCGATGGGTTCATTCGCGAGTGCCACGGTGATATCCACCTGGGCAACGCCACCGTGATCGACGGCAAGGTAGTGATTTTCGACTGCATCGAATTCAACGAACCGTTCCGTTTCACCGACGTCTACGCCGACACCGGCTTCCTGGCGATGGACCTGGAAGATCGCGGCCTCAAATCGTTGGCGCGGCGTTTCGTCAGCCAATACCTGGAACTGACCGGCGACTATCAGGGCCTGGAACTGCTGAACTTCTATAAAGCCTACCGCGCCCTCGTCCGGGCCAAAGTCGCACTGTTCAGCATGCCGGCTGAAGCCGATCCGGTGCAGCGCGCCACCACCCTGCGCCAATACCGCAACTACGCCAACCTGGCCGAAAGCTATAGCACCATTCCTTCACCCTTCCTGGCCATCACCCACGGCGTTTCAGCCGTTGGCAAAAGCCATGTCGCGATGCGCCTGGTAGAAGCACTCGGGGCCATTCGCCTGCGTTCGGACGTGGAGCGCAAGCGCCTGTTCGGCCAACAACAGGTCCCCAACGATCCACAGGCCGGCATCTATAGTAGCGATGCCAGCAGTGCCACTTACACCCACCTGCATGATGTCGCCGCAACGATCCTGCGCGCCGGTTTCCCGGTGGTGATCGATGCCACCTACCTCAAGCACGAACAGCGCGATGCCGCGGCAAAAGTCGCCGAGGCCACCGGCGCTCCGTTCCTGATCCTCGACTGCGACGCGCCGCAAGCGGTCATCGAGAGCCGACTGACGCAGCGCCAGGCCGACCGCCAAGACCCCTCCGATGCGAACCTGGCGGTCATTGCCGCCCAACAGTCCAGCCGCGAAGCCCTGACGCCGGCGGAAATTCTCTGCAGCAAACGGGTCCAAACCAACGAAAGCGGCACGCTCGACATCGTGGTCGCACAGATCCGCCAGCGCCTGCCAGGCCTGTAAATCATTATTTCGGCCGTGAAGCGATGCCCGGCTTCACGGCCGACAAATAGTGGCACTATACTGGCGTCATAAAACCAACAGGTGATATGAAATGAGCCTTCCCAAGCTTCTCACTACCCCGCTTTATGCCTTGCTGCGCAAAGACGATATCGCCGGATTCAACAGCGAACGCCCACAAGGTCCGGTCGACATGCGTGGCGGCGATTTTCGAGGCCTTGATCTGCGGGAACTGAACGCGGACGACGTTGATTTCAGCGATGCCTACTTCCGCTCCGCCGATTTGCGCGGCATCGACTTCCGCAAATCGTCATTGGAAGGGGCGAGCCTGGCCCATGCACAAATATCCGGGGCCTACTTCCCGCCCGAGCTGTCTGCGGACGAAATCCTGATGTCCATGAATTTCGGCACCCGGTTGCGCTACCGCACCCGCTGATATGGCCTGAACGAGGTTAGCCAAAGGGCGGACCTGCCACGTTCGACAAGTCTCCAGCGCCCCCGCTTGCGCTGGAGAATGCAGCCCTTCCCCACCTCATCGTGCGTAATGCATTAGAAGCTTTTGCGTCGAATCCCACCAAAGAATCACGTTTTTCCTACTGACCGCTACACTGCTCAGAAGCTTGCCCACCGCACCATTCGGCCGTCGCAAGGAGGCTCGATGAATGATGAACTGCAGCACCTGAAGAATCTGGGCAAGACATCGGCCCAGTGGCTACACGCCGTGGGTATCCACAGCGCTTCCGATCTACGCCGGCTCGGGGCCGTGGACGCCTATCGCGCCGTGCGCACTCGCGGCTTCCGGGCGTCCAAGGTGTTGCTGTACGCCATCGAGGGGGCGCTGATGGATGTGCATTGGAATGACATCCCCGCTGAACGCAAGGAAGCCCTGAATAAACAGCTGGACGCTATTTCGACGCGCCATAAAGCCTGACGCCCCTTCGTTCTCTGCGCGAACCCTGGCCGCGAGTTATTTCGACGAATCGCAAAACAATGTTTGACATGGTAATGAGAATCGCTATGATTACCACATCCGGTCGCGAGACTGGTCGATATTTGAACAGCCCTTGGTTCGGACTCTCAGATATCTCCTCATCAGGCTAATCACGGTTATTTGACCCGGCTCTTGCCGGGTCTTTTTTTGCCTGCAATTTTATCGACTGATGTGTTCACGCATTTGCGCGCAATAATCCTGTGGCGGCATGGCCGGGGTGTACCACACGTAATCGGCCATGGCCGACGTTACTTCACTGCCCTCCTCAGCCAGCATCAGGACGACCGGTGCCTCGCTGGCGCCAAGATCCAGCGCATGCAGCGGTATACCGACATCTTTTCGCCCATGCCAGGCGCCAGCGAACAACAATGCCGGTGTCGGCGCTTGCAGCAGGCGTTCGGCCATGCGCCGGTCACGTTGTTGCTGTACGGCCAGCATTGGCGGCATTTGCGACGCTGGCAGCAAACCGCAGTGGGATTCACGAATCTGTTCCAACAACGCGTCCTTCACCGTGACGGCATTGGAGCGAGTGCCCACCAAGCCGGGCGCTTGCCGATAGAAGCGCTGGATCTCAGCGGCGTCCAGATTGGCGGCCAGCAATGGATAATGTTGCGCCAGGGCAAACTCGACGATGGGCCCATAAAGATTCCAATCCCAGCCGGGGGACCAGGCCAGCGCGCCGGGCAGATCCTTGGGCAAGGCGGGCAACTGGCGGACCGAATCAACCCGTGGCTGTTGCGCGGGGGTGAGCATTTCCAGCAACAGGCTGCCCTGGGCCCGCTGCCCGGCCAAGGATTGGAGTAGCCACAGCTGCAGCGCGTGGTGATCAGGATTGTCGTGCCGCTCACCCACTACTACTCGGGGCGCCTTTGCCAGGCGTTCGACCAACGCCTGGGGCGTCACGGCCTGACCGTTGTGCAAGTC
Source organism: Pseudomonas sp. OA65 (assembly GCF_017498305.1). Taxonomy (NCBI): domain Bacteria; kingdom Pseudomonadati; phylum Pseudomonadota; class Gammaproteobacteria; order Pseudomonadales; family Pseudomonadaceae; genus Pseudomonas; species Pseudomonas sp. OA65. The sequence goes on along the minus strand of NZ_JAGDEZ010000053.1, from coordinate 20,603 downwards.
ACGAATCCGTCCGCCAAGCGGGGGCGGTGCAATGCTCTGGCACGCCGTCAGCACACTCAATGCCAGAATCAGGAGCAGGCGCATGTCCGTATCCTCCAGGGCGCCCTCAGCGGGCAATGATCAACGGATGCCCGCGCTCCGGATGGTCTTGCACCAGCACGTCCAGGCCGAACACCGCCTTGAGCGGTTCCGGGCGCAGCACCTGCCGGGGCGTGTCCAGGGCCACCGGTCGACCGGACGCGAGCAGCAACAGGCGATCACAGTAACGCGCCGCCAGGTTCAGGTCATGCAGGATTACCAGCACGGCAGCGCCGCGACTGGCGAACTCACGCACGGCCTGGAGGATGGTGTGCTGGTGCAACGGATCGAGCATCGAAGTTGGCTCGTCCAGCAACAGGGTTTGCCCCGCTTCACCCGGCCACAACTGCGCCAACACCCGCGCCAGATGCACCCGCTGGCGTTCGCCACCGGATAACGCCAAGTAGCTGCGACCGTGCAGATGCGCAGCGTCCGCCGCTTGCAGCGCCGCGGTGACGATTTGCGCGTCACGCAGCCGGCCACTCTGGTGGGGCAAACGCCCCATGCCGACGACTTCCTCGACACGGAAAGCAAAATCCAGCGTCGAGGACTGCGGCAAGACCGCCAGCCGACGGGCACGTTCGGCACCCGGCCAGTGGGCCAGCGGCCGGTCATCGAGCCAGACCTGCCCCTGGCTCGGGCGCAATTCGCCACACAGGCCCGCCAACAAGGTGCTTTTACCCGCACCATTGGGCCCGAGCACACCCAGCATTTCGCCGGGGCTGAGCAGCAGATCGATGTCCGTCAGCACGGTTTTGCGCCCTCGCTGAATGTGCAGGCTCTGCGCTCGCAACATCAGGCGCGCCCTCGTAACAATAGATAAAGAAAGAACGGCGCACCGATGAAGGCCGTGACGATGCCGATCGGCAATTCCGCCGGGGCCAGCGCCAAGCGCGCCACCAGGTCGGCGAGCAACAACAGGCTTGCGCCCGCCAGCACTGAAGCGGGCAGCAACACCCGGTGGTCGGGACCGGCCACCAGGCGCACCAAATGCGGCACCACCAGCCCGACGAAGCCAATCATGCCCGCCGCCGCCACCGCCGCGCCGACCCCCAGCGCCGTACAAAACACCAGTTCCCGCTTGAGGGCTTCGACGTTGACTCCCAAGTGGACGGCCTCGGACTCGCCCAGCAACAGCGCATTGAGTTCCCGGGCCCGGCGAGGCAACCAGAGCGCGACGCCGGCGCTGACCAACAACAGCGGCCACAGCCTCGCGTAGCTGGCGCCGTTGAGACTGCCCAGGTTCCAGAACGTCAGGGTGCGCAGGGTCGCGTCGTCCGCCAGGTAAGTGAACAGGCCGACGGCGGAACCGGACAGCGCGGTCAAGGCAATGCCGGCCAGGAGCATGGTCGCGACATGGGTCTGGCCATTGCGTCGACCGAGACGATAGACCAGCGCCGTCACGCCGAGCCCGCCGAGGAACGCACACAACGACAACACGTAGGGGCCGAAGGCTTCCGGCAACCCACCCAGTGCCGAGCCAGCGACAATGGCGAACGCGGCCCCGAGTGCCGCGCCGCTGGACACGCCCACCAGTCCCGGGTCAGCCAGCGGGTTACGGAACAGCCCCTGCATTGCCACGCCAGACAGCGCCAACACCCCGCCCACCGCCAAGCCCAGCAGTGTGCGTGGCAAACGGATCTGGCCGAGAATCAATTCGGCCTGCTCCAGGCCATCGGCGGCCACTGGTAAACCCAACAGGCGCAAGGCCGCGCGCAAAGTGTCCAGCAGCGGCAGGCTCACCGGCCCCAAGGCCAGGGACAACCAGGTCGCCAGCAGACACAGCACACCCAGGCCGATAAATAAGGTGCGTGGCTTGACCAATGCGGTCATGGCGCCGTGGCCGACTCAGCCGGATAGAAACCGGCCGTCAGTTTCACCAGGCCTTGCGGTAGACGCGGCCCCAACCCGCCCACCAACAGCGTCGGGTCGAGCTCCATGACGCGTCCGTCCCTGGCGGCCTGGGTCGAGGACAGCATCGGGTTTTCCCTGAACAACGCCGCTCGCGCCTCTTCACCGCTCAATGCACGATCGGCGAAGACCAGCACGTCAGGATTCAGGCCGGCCAGGCTTTCCACGGAAAAAGACTTGTAGCCGCTGTGGGTCGCGAGGTTGTGACCACCGGCCTGCTGCAACAGCCAGTCGGCGGAAGTGCCCTTGCCAGCAACCAGTGGCTTGCCACCGGAACTGCCCACCAACAGCAATACGCCGGGTACCTTTTGCTTGCGCTGGGCCTCGACTACACGGGTGTGTTGCTGGGTGAGCTGTTTCTGATAACGATCGAACAGTTGCGCCGCCTCGGCCTCCGCGCCCAGCAATTGCCCCAGGTGTTGTAGATTGCCCCGCAGGGTGGGCAGGTCCGGCGTGGCCGAGAACAACTCGACCTGTACGCCGGCGCTGCGGATCTGCGCCAACACCGGGGGTGGCCCCATCTCCTCGGTGCCTACCAGGATCTGCGGACGCAGGCTCAATACGCCCTCGGCGGACAATTGTCGCTGATAGCCAATGCTGGGCAGGGCCCGCAACGACTCAGGATGCTGGCTGGTGGTGTCCACCCCCACCAGTTTCGATTCACCGCCCAGCGCACTGATCCACTCCGACAAGGCGCCGCCCGCGCTGACCCAACGTTGCGGCGACTCAGCGGCGCTGATCCCCTGGTTGACCAACAGTGCGACACAGAGCGCAACAACGCGGATGTTCAGGCGCATCGGGCAGCTTCCTCGAAGAAGTTTTTCACAGGACCGGGTAGGGCCAAGTATCCTCAGCCACCTGCGAAGGAGGCGCCATTTGATAATTGTTTTCATTTGACCGTCAAGCGTAGACATCTTGCATCAACCTCTGTGGGAGCGAGCAGGCTCGCTCCCACAGGGGACTTTTCAACACAAAGATAGAGATACCCATGAAGTTTCTTTGTACCGCCGCCCAATTGCCCGACAACGGCAGCCGCGGTTTCGACCTCGACGGCCGCAAGCTCCTGGCCGTGCGGCGCGCCGGCCGGGTATATGCCTATCTCAATCGCTGCCCGCACCGTGGCGTGCCGCTGGAATGGCAACCCGACCAGTTCCTCGACCCCAGCGCCAGCCTGATCCAGTGCGCCACTCACGGCGCGCTGTTCCTGATCGAAAGTGGTGAATGCGTGGCCGGCCCCTGCGCCGGTCAGTTCCTGGCGGCGCTAGACAGCCGGGAGGATGAGCAAGGCATCTGGGTCAAGCTCTAGCAACACCGGCAACGCACGGTCCACCCACATCTGCTGGGGCGTCAGCGTCACCCCATAGGCCAACACCTCCACACCCGCCGCCACCGCCTCACGCAGGGCTGCGGCGTACACCGGGTCGATTTCATGGGCCGGACGCACGGCCTCGATGCCACTCAAGTTCACGCAATACAACTGCACCGCCCGCACGCCTTGCCGGGCCAGGCAGGCCAGTTCTCTCAAGTGCTTGGCCCCACGCAGGGTCACCGCATCGGGAAACGCCGCCACGTGGGTGCCATCGAACCCCAGCGTGACACTTTTGACTTCGACCCAGGCAGAGCCCTGTTCATAGTCCAGGCGAAAATCGATGCGGCTGTTTTCCACGCCATAGGCCACTTCACGCTTGAGCCCGGTAAACCCGTTCAGTTCGCTGATGACGCCTGCGCGCAAGGCTTCTTCGACCAAGGCATTGGCCCGTGCGGTATTGATGCAGGCGAGCCGTCCCTGAGGGGTTTCGCCGATTTCCCAAGTGCCGGGCAACTTGCGCTTGGGATCGCTGGAGCGACTGAACCAGACGCGCGCGCCTTCGGCCATGCAATTGAGCATCGAGCCAGTGTTGGGGCAGTGAATAGTCAGAAGTTCGCCGTGAACGGTCTCGATATCAGCGAGAAACCGCTTGTAACGTCGAATCAGACGCCCCTCTTCCAGTGCAGGAGAAAAACGCATCAGCCTTGCCAACTCCGCAGTCCGCGCCCGATTCGCTCCACCGCTTCCTGTAACCGCGGCAGGCTCTGTGTATAGGCGAAACGCACATGGTGGCCGGCCTGGTGGCGTCCGAAGTCCAGACCCGGCGTGAAGGCCACGTGTTCGGTTTCCAGGAAGTGCTGGCAGAACGCAAAGGCATCGCCGCCGAACGCGCTGATGTCGGCATAGAGGTAAAACGCCCCTTGCGGCACCACCGCGATACCGAAGCCCATTCCTCGCAAGGCCGGCAGCAGAAAGTCGCGGCGCAACGCGAACTCGGCCCGCCGCTGTTCGAAGATTTCGATCGTGGCGGGCTCGAAACAGGCCAGGGCGGCATACTGGGCCATGCTCGGCGCACTGATGTAGAGGTTCTGCGCAAGCTTTTCCAGCTCGCCGATGGCCGCCGAAGGGGCCACCAACCAGCCGAGCCGCCAACCGGTCATGCCGAAATACTTGGAAAAACTATTGAGGACAAAGGCGTCATCATCGACTTCCAGCACGCTGGCGGCATCGGTGCCATAAGTCAAACCGTGATAGATCTCATCCACCACCAGATGGCCGTTGTGGGCCTTGATGGCCTTGGACAGCCCCGCCAGCTCGTCCCGGGCCAGAATCGTCCCGGTCGGGTTGGCCGGCGAGGCCACCAACGCACCGACGCTGTCCTGGTCCCAATGACGGTTCACCAGGTCCGGCGTCAGTTGGTAACGCACATCCGGCCCCACCGGCACCAATTGCGCGGCGCCTTCCACCAGGCGCAGGAAATGACGGTTACAGGGATAGCCGGGGTCGGCCAACAGCCAATGCTTGCCCGGGTCTACCAACAAGGCACTGGCCAGCAGCAGCGCGCCGGAGCCGCCCGGCGTGATCATGATGCGTCGAGGGTCGATGTCGACGCCGTAGCGCTGCCCATAGAAACCCGCGATGGCCTCGCGCAGCTCAGGGATGCCCCGGGCCGCGGTGTAACGGGTCTTGCCCGCCGCCAGCGCGGCCTGGCCGGCCTGGATGATCGGCTCGGCGGTGGTGAAGTCCGGCTCGCCGATCTCCAAGTGAATGACGTCATGCCCGGCGGCTTGCAGTTCGTTGGCGCGGGCCAACAGCGCCATCACATGGAAAGGTTCGATGGCGCGGCTGCGCGCGCTGTAGGGCTGAGCCATTGGCCTTCCTTCAGGGGGGGAAAAGAACCGATTCTACTCAACTCGGGAAGCCCTGCGGGAACGAGCACGAACCCAAAGCGGTCAGAGCCCTCGGATTGCAGGAAATGACTCCCGCGATTGGCCCAGGCTTGACTAGAATCAAGCATTGAGCAGGTTTACATCCTCACCGAAGCGAACCCCGCCACGTTTTACAGGCCCCGGCCGCCGCAGGCTCGACAACCGGGAGTAGCGCGGCCCGATTTGATCTGGTAAGTTCGCCCGCTTGCAGCCGCAGGGCCGGCAGGTGTCGGTGATGGAGCAATCCTGCGTAGTGGATTACAAGAGTAGAGGCGGTCCATTCATGCCCACCCAAGCAAAGCAACAACCAAACACCATCAGCGGGTTTGAGCCTTACCACCCGCAACCCGGCGAAGAGTACATGGGCGCTCCCATGCGCGCGCACTTCACCAAGATCCTGAACAAGTGGAAACAGGACTTGATGCAGGAAGTCGACCGCACCGTGGATCACATGAAAGACGAAGCGGCCAACTTCCCCGATCCGGCCGACCGTGCCAGCCAGGAAGAAGAGTTCAGCCTCGAGCTACGCGCCCGTGACCGTGAGCGCAAGCTCATCAAGAAAATTGACAAGACCCTGCAACTGATCGAAGACGAAGAATACGGTTGGTGCGAGTCCTGCGGCATCGAGATCGGCCTTCGCCGTCTGGAAGCCCGACCGACCGCCGATCTATGCATCGACTGCAAGACCCTGGCGGAAATCAAGGAAAAACAGGTCGGCAAGTAATTGCTGGGGCTGTTACCGAAACGGAGCGTTCATACGCTCCGTTTTTTGTTTCCGAAGTTCTCTCCAAGGCTGATAAACCCCCTGTGGGAGCGAGCCTGCTCGCGATAGCGGTGGGTCAGCCAGCCTTGATGTGACAGATGCACCGCTATCGCGAGCAGGCTCGCTCCCACAGGGGATATGCTTTGTTGTCGAGATTGCTTTCCTCCTGCCCGGACCCAGTAACATTCGCCCTATGACTGCCTACATCGGACGCTTCGCCCCCACCCCCAGCGGCCATCTGCATTTCGGTTCGCTGGTCGCCGCATTGGCTTCGTACCTGGACGCCCGGGCCGTGGGCGGTCGCTGGTTGCTGCGCATGGAAGATCTCGACCCACCCCGGGAAGAGCCAGGCGCGCAAGCGGCGATTCTCAAGGCATTGGAAAGCTACGGGTTCGAATGGGACGGCGAGATGGCTCGCCAGAGCGAACGCCATGACGCCTACGATCAAGTCATCCACCGGCTGTTCAGCCAGGGGTTGGCCTATGCCTGCACCTGTTCGCGCAAACAACTGGAGGCCTACCAGGGTATTTATCCGGGACTGTGCCGCAATGCCGGGCACGGCACCGAGGACGCCGCCATCCGCCTGCGCGTCCCCGAGCTGGAATACCACTTCACCGACCGGGTCCAGGGCGAGTTCCGCCAGCACCTGGGCCGTGAGGTCGGTGACTTCGTGATCCGCCGTCGCGACGGGCTCTACGCTTATCAACTGGCCGTGGTCCTGGACGACGCCTGGCAAGGGGTCACCGATATCGTGCGCGGCGCCGACCTGCTGGACTCCACGCCGCGCCAGCTCTACCTGCAAGAACTGCTCGGGTTGCCACAACCGCGGTACCTCCACGTACCGTTGATCACCCAGCCCGACGGGCACAAGCTCGGCAAATCCTACCGTTCACCGCCGCTGGCGGCCGACCAGGCCACGCCGCTGCTGTTGCGGGCATTGCGCGCGCTGGGCCAGCAACCGGGCCTCGAACTGGTCGATGCCAGCCCACGGGAGCTGCTGGCCTGGGGCATTCGCCACTGGGACGCGGGCAAGATCCCGCGCACACTGAGCCTGCCCGAAGCGCAAATACGTTGACGGCCCTTGCAGCTTGGCGCCCATCCGTTACCATCGCCGCACGTTTTCGGGCACGCGCATAAATTAGAGAGGCCGGGATGTATATCTATCGCTTGGTCCTGCTCCTGGTAGTGGGGATTTACCTGTTCTCCCCGGCCATCATGGACTGGTGGATCGATGCCACGGGTGCCTGGTATCGGCCGTATCTGCTCTGGCTGATCCTGATTGTCGTGACCTTCATCCTGCAGAGCCAAAAAGATGCCGATGAGCTTTAGCCTGACCCAGATGATCCTGATCAGCGCCGCCTACCTGGCGGTGCTGTTCGGCGTAGCCTGGATCAGCGAACGAGGCATGATCCCCCGGGCGATCATCCGCCACCCGCTGACCTACACCCTGTCGCTGGGTGTCTATGCCAGCGCGTGGGCGTTCTATGGCACGGTCGGGCTGGCCTACCAATACGGCTATGGTTTCCTGTCCAGTTACCTTGGGGTGTCAGGGGCGTTCCTGCTGGCGCCAGTGTTGCTCTACCCGATCCTGAAAATCACCCGCACCTACCAACTGTCGTCACTGGCCGACCTGTTCGCCTTTCGCTTTCGCAGCACTTGGGCCGGCGCGCTGACCACGATCTTCATGCTGGTCGGCGTGTTGCCGCTGCTGGCCCTGCAAATCCAGGCCGTGGCCGATTCCATCAGCATCCTGACCCGCGAGCCAGTACAGCACCGAGTGGCGTTGAGCTTCTGTGCGCTGATCATTCTGTTCACGATTTTCTTCGGTTCCCGGCACATCGCCACGCGGGAAAAACACGAAGGCCTGGTGTTCGCGATCGCCTTCGAGTCGGTGATCAAGCTGATCGCCATCGGCGGCGTCGGCCTCTATGCCTTGTACGGCGTGTTCGATGGCCCGCAGCAGCTTGAGCTCTGGCTGCTGCAGAACCAGACCGCCCTCGCCGCCCTGCACACGCCTTTGCAGGAAGGCCCGTGGCGCACGCTGTTGCTGGTGTTCTTCGCCTCGGCGATCGTGATGCCGCACATGTACCACATGACCTTTACCGAAAACCTCAACCCGCGCTCGCTGGTGAGCGCCAGTTGGGGCCTGCCGTTGTTCCTGCTGTTGATGAGCCTGGCGGTGCCGCTGATCCTCTGGGCCGGCCTGAAGCTGGGCGCCAGCACCAACCCGGAATACTTCACCCTCGGCATCGGCATCGCCGCCAACAGCAAGGCCCTGGCATTATTGGCCTACGTCGGTGGCCTGTCGGCGGCCAGCGGCCTGATCATCGTCACCACGCTGGCTTTGTCGGGCATGGCCCTCAACCACCTGGTGCTGCCGCTCTACCAGCCGCCAGCCGAAGGCAACATCTATCGCTGGTTGAAGTGGACCCGACGGGCGCTGATCGTCGCGATCATCATGGCCGGCTACGGGTTCTACCTGATGCTCGGTGACGGGCAGGACCTGGCCAACCTGGGCATCGTCGCCTTCGTCGCCACCTTGCAGTTCCTGCCCGGCGTGCTGTCGGTGCTGTATTGGCCGACCGCCAACCGCCGCGGCTTCATCGCCGGCCTGCTGGCAGGAATCCTGGTGTGGCTGGTGGCGATGCTGCTGCCGCTGATGGGCAACCTGCAGGGTTTCTATATTCCGCTGTTGAACATGATCTACGTGCTCGACGACACCAGTTGGCACATGGCGGCCATCGCTTCCCTGGCGGCGAACGTGCTGATGTTCACCCTGATCTCGCTGTTCACCAACGCCAGCAGCGAAGAAGCCAGCGCCGCCGAGGCCTGTGCGGTGGACAACGTGCGTCGCCCGCAGCGCCGCGAGTTGCACGCCGCCTCACCCCAGGAGTTCGCCACGCAACTGGCCAAGCCCTTGGGTGCCAAGGCCGCGCAAAAGGAAGTCGAACAGGCCCTGCGCGACCTCTACTTGCCTTTCGATGAACGCCGCCCATACGCCTTGCGTCGCCTGCGGGACCGGATCGAGGCCAACCTGTCCGGCCTGATGGGCCCCAGCGTGGCCCAGGACATGGTCGAGACGTTCCTGCCCTACAAGGCTGGCGGCGAGAACTATGTCACCGAAGACATCCACTTCATCGAAAGCCGCCTCGAGGATTACCACTCGCGCCTCACCGGCCTGGCCGCCGAACTGGACGCCTTGCGCCGCTACCACCGCCAGACCCTGCAGGAACTGCCGATGGGCGTGTGCTCCCTGGCCAAGGACCAGGAAATCCTGATGTGGAACAAGGCCATGGAAGAGCTCACCGGAATCGCCGCCCAGCGCGTGGTCGGCTCGCGCCTGAGCACACTGGGCGAGCCGTGGAAAGGCTTGTTGCAAGGGTTCATCGACCTGCCGGATGAGCACTTGCACAAACAGCACCTGGCCCTCGACGGCCAGACCCGCTGGCTGAACCTGCACAAAGCGGCCATCGACGAACCGTTGGCGCCGGGTAACAGTGGCCTGGTGCTGCTGGTGGAAGACCTGACCGACACCCAAATGCTCGAAGACAAGCTGGTCCACTCCGAACGGCTGGCAAGCATCGGCCGCCTGGCCGCCGGGGTGGCCCACGAAATCGGCAACCCGATCACCGGTATCGCCTGCCTGGCGCAGAACCTGCGCGAAGAGCGCGAGGACGACGGCGAACTGACGGAAATCAGCGGGCAGATCCTCGAACAGACCAAGCGCGTGTCGCGCATCGTCCAGTCGCTGATGAGCTTCGCCCATGCTGGCGGCCACCAGCACAATGACGAGCCCGTCTGCCTGGCCGAAGTGGCCCAGGATGCCATTGGTCTGCTGGCCCTCAACCGGCGCAATTTCGAAGTGCAATTCTTCAACCTGTGCGATCCGGAGCACTGGGTCGATGGCGACCCCCAGCGACTCGCCCAGGTGTTGATCAACCTGCTATCCAACGCGCGGGACGCCTCACCGGCCGGCAGCGCAGTGCGGGTCAAGAGCGAAGCTTTCGAACACACGATCGACCTGATCGTCGAAGACGAAGGCAGCGGTATCCCACAGAACATCATGGACCGATTGTTCGAACCTTTCTTCACCACCAAGGATCCTGGCGAAGGCACCGGTCTGGGCCTCGCACTGGTCTATTCCATCGTTGAAGAGCATTATGGACAAATCACCATCGACAGCCCGGCCGATGTTCAGAGCCAACGCGGCACCCGTATCCGGGTAACCTTGCCGCGTCATGTCGAAGCGACGTCCGCTGTGAACTGAGACCGTCGAGAGAATCGAATCAATGCCGCACATTTTGATCGTCGAAGACGAAACAATTATCCGCTCCGCCTTGCGCCGCCTGCTGGAACGCAACCAGTACCAGGTCAGCGAAGCCGGTTCAGTGCAGGAAGCACAAGAACGTTTCAGCATCCCCACGTTCGACCTGATCGTCAGCGACCTGCGCCTGCCTGGCGCCCCGGGCACCGAGCTGATCAAGCTCGGCCAGGGCACGCCGGTGCTGATCATGACCAGCTACGCCAGCCTGCGCTCGGCGGTCGACTCCATGAAAATGGGCGCGGTGGACTACATCGCCAAACCATTCGACCACGACGAGATGCTCCAGGCCGTGGCCCGCATCCTGCGGGACCGGCAAACGGCGAGCAGCAATCCTGCGGAACCCGTCGGCAAGGCCAGCGCCTCGGCGAAAGCCGGCGCCAGCAACAGTAATGGCGAAATCGGCATCATTGGCTCCTGCCCGCCCATGCAAGACCTGTACGGCAAGATCCGCAAAGTCGCGCCGACCGACTCCAATGTCCTGATCCAGGGCGAGTCCGGCACCGGCAAGGAGCTGGTGGCCCGTGCCCTGCACAACCTGTCGCGACGGGCCAAGGCACCGATGATATCGGTGAACTGCGCAGCGATTCCGGAAAGCCTGATCGAGTCCGAACTGTTCGGTCATGAGAAAGGCGCGTTCACCGGCGCCAGCGCCGGGCGTGCCGGGCTGGTGGAAGCGGCTGACGGCGGCACGTTGTTCCTCGATGAAATCGGCGAGCTGCCACTCGAAGCCCAGGCGCGGTTGCTGCGGGTGCTCCAGGAAGGCGAAATCCGCCGGGTCGGCTCGGTGCAGTCGCAAAAGGTCGATGTCCGCCTGATCGCGGCCACCCACCGTGACCTCAAGAGCCTGGCGAAAATCGGCCAGTTCCGTGAAGACTTGTACTACCGCTTGCACGTCATCGCCTTGAAGCTCCCGGCCCTGCGCGAGCGTGGCGCGGACGTCAATGAAATTGCCCAGGCGTTTTTGGCCCGCCAGAGCGCGCGGGTCAACCGCACCGACCTCAAGTTCGCCCCGGACGCCGAACAGGCGATTCGTCATTACGCCTGGCCGGGTAACGTTCGCGAGCTGGAAAACGCGGTCGAGCGGGCGGTAATCCTCTGCGAGAGCCCGGAAATCTCCGCCGACCTGCTGGGCATCGACATCGAGCTTAGTGACCTGGACGACGAAGAATTCATCGGTCTGGCCCCGCAACAGGGCGGTGCTGCCAACAACACCAGCCACGAACCCACCGAAGACCTGTCCCTGGAAGACTACTTCCAGCACTTCGTACTGGAGCACCAGGACCACATGACCGAGACCGAACTGGCACGCAAGCTGGGCGTCAGCCGCAAGTGCCTGTGGGAACGTCGCCAGCGCCTGGGGATTCCACGGCGCAAGACCGGAGCGACCAGCGAAAGCTGAGGTGTGGGGGTAACACCGCTGAATGTGAAAAAACTGTTACCCCAGTCTTTTTCACGTAACAGAAGCCGGGGTTTACGGTAACGAAACCCCGGCTTTTTTTCGCCTCGGAAAAATGGCTATATCCCTAGAACCCCCGGTTTCGCTGGGTCTCGCAAAAGTTGGCACGCACCCTGCTATAGCTTTGGTACAAGAACAATAACAAGCAATGCAAAAGACAATAAAAATAAGACGAATCGACTCACGCACAATAAAAACAAGACGGCGAGAGGCGCAGCTAACTGATTCTTTTGGAGAGGCGTTGTATTTGGGGCTTGCCCCACAACCAGGCCGAGAACAATAAAAACTGTCTCAAGACAGGTGCCTGAACTGGTTGGATCGATTGATCACTGCAACACAGCGACCAAAGCAATCCGTTTGCTCTTGGCTCCCGATTGGGAGGGTCACGAAGGGAAAACCTCGTGGCGCGGGCACTCAACAAAAACAAGAAGCCCGAAACCAATAATAAAAACAGAGCACGCAACTAATTCTGGGGGAGCTTCGGCTCCCCTTGTGGTTTCTGTCGTTCCGCCTTCCCCGCTGCCTACACGCTTGTCGCCTGTAGCTTGCAGCTCAAAACTCCTCCGTCCTACACCATCCCTCGACTAAATGCTAGAATCCCGGCCCATCATGCGGTCATTCTTCGTTTTTGGCCGAACATTCCTTCAAACAGTGCATCCCATGCTGAAGAAGCTGTTCCAGTCATTCCGTTCTCCCTTGCGTCGTACGCAACACATTCGCAGCACGCCTGAAGTGCTCAACAGCGGCCAGCATTCACTGCAAAAGGCCCAGTTCAGCCGTTATGCGGTGAACATCGTCGAACGTTTGCAGAACGCCGGCTACCAGGCTTACCTGGTCGGTGGCTGTGTGCGCGACATGCTGCTCAACATCACCCCCAAGGATTTCGACGTCGCCACCAGCGCCACGCCGGAACAGATACGGGCCGAGTTTCGTAACGCCCGGATCATTGGCCGGCGCTTCAAGCTGGTCCATATCCACTTCGGCCGTGAAATCATCGAAGTGGCGACCTTCCGCGCCAATCACCCGCAAAGCGATGAAGAGGAAGACAGCAACCAGTCTTCCCGCAACGAGAGCGGGCGCATCCTGCGCGATAACGTCTACGGCACGCTGGAAGAAGACGCGCAACGCCGCGACTTCACCATCAATGCCCTGTATTACGATCCGGTCAGCGAACGCATCCTTGATTACGCCAACGGCGTACACGACATCCGCAATCGCCTGATCCGCCTGATCGGCGATCCCAAGCAACGCTACCAGGAAGACCCGGTGCGGATGCTGCGGGCCGTGCGTTTCGCCGCCAAACTGGATTTCGGCATCGAAAAACACAGCGCCCTGCCAATTCGCGAACTCGCACCGATGCTGCGGGAAATCCCCTCGGCCCGTCTGTTCGAGGAAGTGCTCAAGCTGTTCCTGTCGGGCAACGCGGCAGACACTTTCGAGATGCTGGTGGACCTGCAACTGTTCGATCCGCTGTTCCCCGCCAGCGCCGAAGCCCTGGAACACAATCCGACCTATACCCACACTTTGATCAGCGAAGCACTGATCAACACCGACCTGCGCATCAAGCAGAACAAGCCGGTGACGCCGGCGTTCCTGTTCGCCGCCCTGCTCTGGCCTGCCCTGCCGGCCCGGGTGCTGCGCCTGCAAGACCGTGGCATGCCGCCGATCCCGGCGATGCAGGAAGCCGCCCACGAGCTGATCGCCGAACAGTGCCAGCGCATCGCCATTCCAAAACGCTTCACCATGCCGATCCGCGAGATCTGGGACATGCAGGAGCGCCTGCCACGGCGCAGCGGCAAACGTGCCGACCTGCTGCTGGACAACCCGCGCTTCCGTGCCGGCTACGACTTCCTGCTGCTGCGTGAAAGCGCGGGCGAGCAGACCGATGGCCTGGGCGAATGGTGGACCGATTACCAGGACGCCAACGACAGCGAGCGCCGCGACATGATTCGCGAGCTCAGCGGCAAGGATGATGGCGCCAGCGGCCCACGCAAGCGTCGTCGCAGCAGCGGTGCCAAGCGTAAACGGGCCAGTGAACCGAGCGCTTCGGGCGAATAATCGATGGAACGCATCTACATTGGCATGGGCAGCAACCTCGCCGAACCCGCCGAACAATTGCGCAGTGCCGTCCAGGCGCTGGCGCAACTGCCTGACACCCAACTCGCGGGTGTTTCAGCGTTCTATCAAAGCGATTCCCTGCTACCCGGCCAGCCGCGCTACACCAACGCGGTGACAGCGCTGGACAGCCGCCTGGCACCGCTGGATCTGCTCGATGCGCTGCAAGCGATCGAAACCGGACAGGGCCGCGAACGCCTCGAACGTTGGGGGCCGCGGACCTTGGACCTGGACATCCTGCTGTTCGGCGATCACCTGATCGACGAGCCTCGCCTCAAGGTTCCTCACTACCATATGCAGGCCCGGGCCTTTGTGCTGTATCCGTTGGCCGAACTGGCGCCCGCCGACCTGCGCCTGGCCGATGGGCGCCTGCTCAAGGATCTCCTCGCGGCGTGCCCATTCGTCGGCCTGGAACGCCTGCCACCGAACTGATGCAGCCTAAGGGAGCCCCTGGCCTGAAGATGTCGACTGTTAGATCGCCTTCGCGAGCAAGCCCGCTCCCACAGTAGATCTGTGTGGTACACAAAGTTTGTGTCCGCTGAAGATCCAATGTGGGAGCGGGCTTGCTCGCGAAGAGGCCCGCAGGTCCAACATCATCAGCAACTGACACCCCATCCCAAGCTGAAACGCATCAGTCACCCCGGTAACACCCGGCGGTAACACATCCAATTGACTTCCCGAGTGCTCCTCACGACTATAGGCGTCCCGTCGCCGCCAACGCGGCGCTAATGGGCGTAATCCAGGCCTTACAAGCACCACGCATAGAAGGTGCGCCTGTATTCGAGCGCCTAATGAGGACTTTTTCATGCCAGCTATTACCCTGACCACGCTGCAAGGTCTCAAGCAAAAAGGTGAAAAAATCACCATGCTGACCTGCTATGACGCAACCTTCGCCCACGCCTGCAATGAGGCCGGTGTCGAAGTGCTGCTGGTGGGCGATTCCCTCGGCATGGTGCTGCAAGGTCACGACAGCACGCTGCCGGTGACCACCGCCGAGATGGCCTACCATGTGGCCGCCGTCAAACGCGGTAACACCGATGCACTGATCCTCGCCGACCTGCCGTTCATGGCCTACGCCACCCTCGAGCAAACCATGACCAACAGCGCCATGCTGATGCAGGCTGGTGCCCACATGGTCAAGATCGAAGGCGCGTTGTGGCTGGCCGATTCGATTCGGCTGCTGGCCGAGCGGGGCATCCCGGTGTGCGCGCACCTGGGCCTGACCCCGCAAGCGGTAAATATCCTCGGCGGCTACAAGGTCCAAGGCCGCAACGAGAACCAGGCGCGGCAAATGCGCGCCGATGCGATTGCGTTGGAGCAGGCGGGCGCGGCGATGTTGCTGCTCGAATGCGTGCCCAGCGAGCTGGCTGAAGAAATCACCCAGGCGGTGAAGATTCCGGTAATAGGAATCGGCGCCGGCAGCGCCACCGATGGCCAGGTATTGGTGCTGCACGACATGCTCGGGCTGTCGATCACCGGTCGTGTGCCCAAGTTCGTGAAGAACTTCATGGCGGGGCAAACTTCTATCCACGGCGCCTTGAGTGCCTACGTCGCTGAAGTCAAGGCCGCGACCTTCCCGGGCGCCGAACACGGATTTTCCGCATGAACACCGTTAAAACCGTACGCGAACTGCGGGCCGCCGTGGCCCGTGCCCGCGGCGAAGGCAAGCGCATCGCCTTCGTGCCGACCATGGGCAACCTGCACAGCGGTCACGTGGCGCTGGTCACCAAGGCTGCGCAACGGGCCGACTTCGTGGTGGCGAGCATTTTCGTCAACCCCCTGCAATTCGGCGCCGGCGAAGACTTGGACAAATACCCCCGTACCCTGGCGGCCGATCAGGAGAAACTACTCCAGGCCGGCTGCCACTTGCTGTTCGCCCCCAGCGTCGAAGAAATGTACCCCGACGGCATGACCGGACAAACCCGAGTCAGCGTTCCACAGTTGTCCGAAGGCTTGTGCGGCGCCAGCCGTCCCGGGCATTTCGAGGGAGTGGCGACGGTGGTCAGCAAACTGTTCAACATGGTCCAGCCTGACCTGGCGGTGTTTGGCCAGAAAGATTTCCAGCAACTGGCGGTGATCCGCGCCCTGGTCCATGACCTGAACATGCCGATCCAGATCATCGGCGAGCCGACCGTTCGCGCCGAAGACGGCCTGGCACTGTCGTCACGCAATGGCTTCCTCAGCCCGGAGCAACGCGCTGTCGCGCCCGTGGTCTATCGCGCCCTGAACCAGATCGCCGAGGCAATCAAGCAGGGTCAGCGGGACTTCCCGGCGCTGATCGGTGAACAGCTCAAGCAGCTCGAAGCCGCCGGCCTGCGTCCCGACTACCTGGAAATCCGTCACGCCAAGACCTTGCGCCCGGCGTCGAGCGAGGACCGCGACCTGGTGATCCTGGTCGCAGCCTTCCTGGGTACCACGCGCCTGATCGACAATCTGCACCTGGATCTCGACACCCCCGCCTAAACCTACGCACACCCCGCGGGAGGAGGCCCGTGGGAGCAAAGCTTGCTCGCGATAGCGGTCTGACAGTCAACATAGGTATTGAATGTGACCTCGTCATCGCGAGCAAGCTTTGCTCCCACAATGTTCGCCCCCACAGCCATTCAGTTTGCCCGCAAGATCTCATCGCGTTTCCGTCTGTCGGCCCCTTCCCCTCCTCGATGTATAAAAAAGTACCGGGAACCAGTCAGACAAAGTCAAGACAGATCGCAACGCGAGGTTTACTGTAGTCGCCCTGTGTCCGGCGATCGTGTCGATGCAGTGTCCGGACGCCCACCTCGAGCCGCGCCGGAATTTTTCGTGTACAAAAGGTCGTTCAAGTAAAAAGGAAACCCGCAGCGATGGCGTATTACCGAACCCCTCATGACGTGACCGCTCTGCCAGCCTGGCAAGCGCTGAATGACCACCGCAAAGCCATGCAGGATTTCAGCATGCGCGAAGCGTTCAATGCCGATCCGCAGCGTTTTACACAATTCACCCTGTCGAGCTGCGGTCTGTTTCTCGACTACTCGAAAAACCTGATCAACGCCCAGACCCGCGACCTGCTGGTGGGCCTGGCCAACGAGGTCGACCTGAAGGGCGCCATCAAGGCGCTGTTCGAAGGCGAAATCGTCAACGCCTCGGAAAAACGCCCCGCCCTGCACACCGCCCTGCGCCGGCCGGTGGGCGACAAGTTGCTCGTCAACGGCGTCAACGTGATGCCGGACGTGCACAAAGTGCTGAACCAGATCACCGACCTGGTGGGCCGCATTCACGACGGTCTGTGGCGTGGCTACACCGAGAAGCCGATCACCGACGTGGTCAACATCGGCATTGGTGGTTCCTTCCTCGGCCCGGAACTGGTGTCCGAAGCGCTGCTGTCCTACGCGCAAAAAGGCGTTCGCTGCCACTACCTGGCGAACATCGACGGCAGTGAGTTCCATGAACTGACCATGAAGCTGCGCGCCGAAACCACGCTGTTCATCGTTTCGTCGAAATCCTTCAACACCCTCGAAACCCTGAAGAACGCTCAAGCCGCCCGCGCCTGGTACCTGGCCCAGGGTGGTTCCGAAGCGGAGCTGTATCGCCACTTCATCGCCGTGTCGAGCAACAATGCCGCCGCCGTCGCCTTCGGCATCCGTGAAGAAAACATCTTCCCGATGTGGGACTGGGTCGGCGGTCGCTACTCGCTGTGGTCGGCCATCGGCCTGCCTATCGCCCTGGCCATCGGCATGTCGAACTTCAAGGAATTGCTCTCCGGCGCCTATTCCATGGACCAGCATTTCCAGAGCGCCCCATTCGAGCAGAACATGCCGGTGCTGCTGGCGCTGCTGGGCGTGTGGTACGGCAACTTCTGGGGCGCGCAGAGCCATGCGATCCTGCCGTACGACCACTACCTGCGTAACATCACCAAGCATTTGCAGCAGTTGGACATGGAATCCAACGGCAAGAGCGTGCGCCAGGACGGTACCCCGGTGTCGACCGACACAGGCCCGGTCATCTGGGGCGGCGTTGGCTGCAACGGTCAGCACGCCTACCACCAGTTGCTGCACCAGGGCACCCAGTTGATCCCGGCCGACTTCATCGTGCCGATCGTCAGCTTCAACCCGGTTGCCGACCATCACCAGTGGCTGTACGCCAACTGCCTGTCCCAGAGCCAGGCGCTGATGCTGGGCAAGACCCGCGCCGAAGCCGAAGCCGAGTTGCGGGACAAGGGCGCCAGCGAAGAAGAGGTGCAGAAACTGGCCTCCCACAAGGTGATTCCGGGCAACCGTCCAAGCAACACCCTGGTCGTCGAACGCATCAGCCCACGGCGCCTCGGCGCACTGGTGGCGCTGTATGAACACAAAGTGTTCGTGCAGAGCGTGGTCTGGGGCATCAACGCCTTCGACCAATGGGGCGTGGAACTGGGCAAGGAACTGGGCAAGGGCGTCTACAACCGCCTGGTAGGCAGCGAAGAAAACCCTGCCGAAGATGCCTCGACCCAAGGCTTGATCAACTACTTCCGCGGGCGTCATCGCGGCTGATCCCTGGGTTTGCATTCCTCCTGTGGGAGCGGGCTTGCTCGCGAAGACGGTGTGTCAGTTGCCATTAATGTGTCTGACACACCGCTTTCGCGAGCAAGCCCGCTCCCACACGGGCTCCATGAACAACTTGAACTGAATATTCACTGGGCGCATCTTTATATCTTGTCGCAAAACAAGAATAAGGAACCGTCATGTTCGATATCAGCCAGTACCCCCAAGCCGATGCCGTCCGCCGGGCTGCGCAACTGAGTCAGGACGAGTACAAGCGGCTCTACAAGGAATCCATTGAACATCCCAGTGCCTTCTGGGGCGAGCAAGCGACGCGCTTTCTCGACTGGATGACGCCCTGGCAAACCGTCCAGCGCTATGACCTCAAGAACGGCGACGCGTCCTGGTTCGCCGGCGGCCAGCTGAACGTCAGCGCCAATTGCATCGACCGCCACCTGGCCACACGGGGCGACCAGATCGCGATCATCTGGGAAGGCGACGACCCTGCCGAATCGGCAGAAATCACCTACAAAAAACTTCACAACCATGTGTGCCGCCTGGCCAACGTGCTGAAAAGCCGTGGCGTGAAGAAAGGCGATCGGGTCTGCATCTACATGCCGATGATCCCCGAGGCCGCCTACGCCATGCTCGCCTGCAGCCGCATCGGCGCTGTGCATTCGGTGGTGTTCGGCGGCTTCTCGCCGGACTCCCTGCGCGACCGGATTCTCGACGCCGATTGCCGCACCGTGATCACCGCTGACGAAGGTGTACGCGGCGGGCGCTTCATACCGCTCAAGCGCAACGTCGACAAGGCGCTGGAAAGCTGCCCAAACGTCAGCACCGTGCTGGTGGTCGAGCGCACCCAGGGCGAAGTGGCCTGGGTAGAAGGTCGTGACCTCTGGTACCACCAGGCCATGCACGACATCAGCGATGATTGCCCGCCCGAACCGATGGACGCCGAAGATCCGTTGTTCATCCTCTACACCTCCGGCAGTACCGGCAAACCCAAGGGTGTGCTGCACACCACCGGCGGCTATCTGCTGCAAGCGGCGATGACGTTCAAGTACGTGCTCGACTACCGCGACAACGAAGTGTTCTGGTGCACCGCCGATGTCGGCTGGGTCACCGGTCATAGCTACATCGTCTACGGCCCGCTGGCCAACGGCGCCACCACGCTGATCTTCGAGGGCGTGCCGAGCCACCCGAGCAGCTCGCGCTTCTGGCAGGTGATCGACAAGCATCAGGTCAACATTTTCTACACCGCACCGACCGCCCTGCGCGCGTTGATGCGCGAAGGGGCCGGACCGTTGCAGGAAACGTCCCGCAAAAGCCTGCGATTGCTCGGCAGCGTCGGCGAGCCAATCAACCCGGAGGCGTGGGAATGGTATTTCAACGTGGTAGGCGAACAGCGCTGCCCGATTGTCGATACCTGGTGGCAGACCGAAACTGGCGGCATCATGCTCAGCCCCTTGGTCAGTACCCCACGGCTCAAGCCAGGCTGCGCCACCCGGCCGATGTTCGGCGTGCAACCGGTCTTGCTGGATGAAGTGGGCAAGGAAATCAACGGCGCCGGCAGCGGCGTGCTGGCCATCAAGTCCAGTTGGCCAGGGCAGATTCGCAGCGTCTACGGCGATCATCAACGCATGGTCGACACCTACTTCAAGCCTTACCCGGGTTATTACTTCACTGGCGACGGCGCGCGCCGTGACGAAGACGGCGATTACTGGATCACCGGGCGCATCGATGACGTGATCAACGTCTCCGGGCATCGCATTGGCACCGCCGAGGTGGAAAGCGCCTTGGTGCTGCACGACAGCATCGCCGAAGCCGCCGTGGTCGGTTACCCCCATGACCTCAAGGGCCAGGGCATCTATGCCTTTGTCACGCCGATGAACGGTGTGGAGGCCAACGAAGAGTTGAAGAAGGAATTGCTCGCCCACGTCAGCAAGGAAATCGGCAGCTTCGCCAAGCCGGAACTGATCCAATGGGCGCCGGCGTTGCCCAAGACCCGTTCGGGCAAGATCATGCGGCGCATCCTGCGCAAGATCGCCTGCAACGAACTCGACAGCCTCGGTGATACTTCGACCCTGGCCGATCCAAGCGTGGTGGAAGGGTTGATCGACAAACGGCTGAATCGCTAGGCCAAACACAAGACCCTGTGGCGAGGGAGCTTGCTCCCGCTGGGGTGCGAAGCGCCCCCATGATTTTGGGAGTGCTGCGCACTCC
>NZ_JAGDEZ010000052.1:0-36048 GCF_017498305.1 Pseudomonas sp. OA65 | reverse complement strand
GCTTGCTCCCGCTCGGCTGCGCAGCAGATGCATTGGGGCCGCTTCGCAGCCCAGCGGGAGCAAGCTCCCTCGCCACAGGGATCGGATTACTCGGGGATACGCAACACCTGCCCCGGATAGATCTTGTCCGGGTGCGACAGCATCGGTTTGTTGGCCTCGAATATCTTGTTGTACTTGTTCGCGTCGCCGTACTCGGCCTTGGAGATGGCACTGAGCGTGTCGCCCTTCTTCACCGTCACGAAACGCGCCGCCTGTGCCACCGGACCAGTCACTGTAATCTGGTCGTCGACACTGCCGACACCGGCGATATTGCCCACCGCCAACAGGATCTTTTCTTTCTCTTCCTGGCTCGCTACTTCGCCCGTGACGATGACTTTGTCGCCCTCGACCGTCGCCTGTACATTCGGATTACCCAGGCCGACCTTTGCAATGTGTTCTTTCAGTTGTTCGCTGGCATTGGCATTGCCGGGGGTCAGCAGGTCGATCAGCTTTTCACCGGCTTCCTTCACAAAGCTAAAAATACTCATGGCACACGCTCCTTGATTTAAGTGTCCAGACGCAAAGACTAGACCAGGCGAAGCGAACCCGGTTCCCAGCCGACCAATGACCCCGCCACGCGCAAGCGCTAGAATCCGAATCTTCCCGCGCCCTGGAGCGAAGATGGACATCAAGCAGCTGAAATTTCTCATCGCGCTGGACGAAACCCGTCACTTCGGCCAAGCCGCCGCACGTTGCCATATCACCCAGCCGACGTTGTCGATGCGCCTGCGCAGCCTTGAAGAAGAACTCGACCTGCCATTGGTCAACCGCGGCCAGCGCTTTGAAGGTTTCACCGCGCCGGGAGAGCGCGTACTGGCCTGGGCGCGCACAGTGCTGGCGGCCTATGACGGGCTGCAGGCCGAAGCGGCGGCCTGTCGCGGCAACCTGGTGGGTACGCTGCGCCTGGGCGTGGTGCCGTTGTCGGACTTCGACCCGCTGGCGATGATGCAGCGCTTGCACACCGAACACCCCAGCCTGCGTTTCGAATTGTCGTCCCTGAGTTCCGAACGCATCCTCGAACAATTGGCGAACAACCGCATCGACTTGGGCATTTCCTACTTGGAGCGCCTGGACAATGAACGCTTCGAGGCCCTGCCCTTCAGCCCCACACGCATGGGCTTGCTTTACGACCAGCGTTATTTCTTTTTCGGTGAACAACCGCTGAGCTGGGAAGCGCTGATCGAACTGCCGTTGGGCATGCTCACCAGCGGCATGCATTTTCGCCAGTCCATCGACCACAATTTCCACAGTCGGGGTCTGACGCCCCAACCGCTGTTGCAAACCGACGCGGTGCATCAATTGTTACAAGCTGTGCATGGCGGGCTGTGTTGCGCGGTGATGCCGCTGGACAGCGGCCTGGACGTTTTGACCGAAGACTTGCGCATCCAGCCCGTTGAAAGCGCGCAGACACTGGTTTCCCTGGGCCTGATCATGCGACGCGGTGCTCCTCGCTCAGCGCTGGCCGAGGCTTGTTTCGCCCTTTATCAGAAATCAGCGACGACTTCTTGATCGACGTCATCTATTGGAAGATCAGTAATAGCGATTAGACGTGGCAGATTGCCGCATTTAGTCTTAGCACTATTCCTACTTTCAGTGATGCCTATGAACGACAAGCCTCCGGTCAGTCCAGCGCCTGCGATGGAAACATCCGCGCCGGTCGCCAGCCAGAGCTATCGCTACTGCAATCTGGACCGCGCCCAATCGGACAGCACCGCGCTGGCCGAGGAAGTGGCGCTGGCGATTGCCTATAACGGCATCAGCCAGGCGGTCATGCTGGTCACGCCCACCGACCTTGAAGATTTCATCGTCGGCTTCAGCCTCGGCAGCGGCATCATTGAAGACTCATCGGACGTCTACGACCTGCAACTGAGCGGCACCGGTGCCGCGCACTACGCCCAGGTAACCATCGCCAACCGCGCCTTCTGGAACCTCAAGCAGCAACGCCGACAGCTGGCGGGCACCAGTGGCTGCGGGTTGTGCGGCGTGGAAGCGGTGGAACAGGCCTTGCCCGATCTCAAGGTGCTGCCCGGTGCAGCATTGCCACCGGCACAGTGGCTCGATGGCCTGCGCGACCGCATCAGCCAGTTCCAGCCGCTGGGCCAACATTGCGGCGCGGTGCATGCGGCCTTGTTCATGAATGCCCAGGGCCAATTGCTCCTGGGCCGCGAAGATATCGGTCGGCACAACGCCCTCGACAAGCTGATTGGCGCGCTGATCCGGCAACAAATCCCGGTGACCGGTGGCGTGGCGATCGTTACCAGCCGTTGCAGCCTCGAACTGATCCAGAAAGTACTGCGCGCCGGCATCCAGACCCTGGTCAGCCTGTCGTCGCCCACGGGCCTCGCCGTGCAATGGGCCCGTCAACACAACCTCAATCTCATCCACCTGCCGCAAAAAAGTGCGCCGCGGGTCTACAGCCCTGCGATGGAGAAACAAGCGTGAGCAATCATCAACAAGCCGACCAGAAACCCGTTCCGCGCTACAAGCCCTACAAGGGCCCGGCTGGCGGTTGGGGTGCGCTGATCAGTGTCGCTCAGGCCTGGTTGACCAGCGACAACGCGCTGAAGAACATCCGCATGATGCTCAAGACCAACCAGAACGGTGGTTTCGACTGCCCGGGCTGTGCCTGGGGCGACTCGCCGGAAAGCGGCATGGTCAAGTTCTGCGAGAACGGCGCCAAGGCCGTGAACTGGGAAGCCACCAAGCGCCGCGTCGACGCTGCCTTTTTCGCCAAGCACAGCGTGACCTCGCTGCTGGAGCAGAGCGATTACTGGCTCGAATACCAGGGTCGCCTGACCGAACCCATGCGCTACGACGCTGAAACCGACCGCTACAAGCCCATCAGTTGGGAAGCGGCGTTCGCCCTGGTTGGCAAGCACCTGCAAGGGCTGTCCAGTCCCAACCAGGCCGAGTTCTACACCTCGGGCCGGGCCAGCAACGAAGCGGCCTATCTGTATCAACTGTTCGTACGCGCCTATGGCACCAACAATTTCCCTGACTGCTCGAACATGTGCCACGAGGCCAGCGGTGTAGCGCTGGCCCAGAGCGTGGGCGTTGGCAAGGGCACGGTGACATTCGACGACTTCGAGCACGCCGACGCGATTTTCGTCTGGGGCCAGAACCCTGGCACCAATCATCCGCGAATGCTTGAACCCCTGCGCGAGGCGGTGAAGCGCGGCGCCCAAGTGATCTGCATCAACCCGCTCAAGGAGCGTGGACTGGAGCGCTTCCAGCATCCACAGAGCCCGATCGAAATGCTCACCAACGGCAATAAGCCGACCAACACCGCGTACTTCCGCCCGGCCCTGGGGGGTGACATGGCGATCTTGCGCGGCATGGCGAAGTTCCTGCTGCAATGGGAGCGGGAGGCACAGGACAACGGTGCGGCGGCAGTGTTCGACCACGCGTTCCTCAATGAACACTGCACCAACGTGCTGGATTACCTGGCGACGGTCGACGATACGCCGTGGGAGCAGATCGTCGAGCAATCGAGCCTGACCCTGGTCGAAATCGAGCAGGCGGCGCGCATGTACGCCAGAAGCAAGAACGTGATCATGTGCTGGGCGATGGGCATCACCCAGCACCGTCACTCGGTGGCGACCATCCAGGAAATCGCCAACGTGATGATGCTGCGCGGCAACATTGGCCGGCCAGGCGCAGGCCTGTGCCCCGTCCGCGGCCACAGCAACGTGCAGGGCGATCGGACCATGGGCATCAATGAACGTCCGCCAGTGGCGTTCCTCGACACGCTGGAGCGGCGCTTCCAGTTCAAGGTTCCGCGTGAGAACGGCCACAACGTGGTCGAGGCGATCCACGCCATGGCCGACGGCCAGGCGAAAGTGTTCATCGCCCTGGGCGGCAACTTCGCCCAAGCCACGCCGGACAGCCACCGCACGTTCCAGGCCCTTGCCAATTGCGATCTGACGGTGCAGATCAGCACCAAGCTCAACCGCAGCCACCTGGCCCACGGCAAGGACGCGCTGATCCTGCCGTGCCTGGGCCGCACCGACATCGATCTGCAGACCGAAGGCGCGCAAGCGGTGACCGTGGAGGACTCCTTCAGCATGGTGCATGCCTCCATGGGTCAGTTGCAGCCGCTATCGAACCAGATGCGCTCCGAACCGTGGATCATCGCGGGCATCGCCGCCGCCACGCTGGGCAGCCGCCCGGTGGATTGGAACTGGCTGGTGGCCGACTACAGTCGCATTCGCGATCTGATCGCCGACACCGTCCCCGGCTTCAAGGACTTCAACGAAAAGCTGAAGAACCCCGGCGGATTCTACCTGGGTAACAGCGCCGGCTCGCGACGCTGGAACACCCCGTCGGGCCGCGCCAACTTCAAGCCGAACCTGTTGCCGACCGACCTCGTGCATGAGCGCACCCGTGCCACCGGCCAGCTGCCCGACCTGATCATGCAGTCCATGCGATCCCACGATCAGTACAACACCACCATTTACGGCCTCGACGACCGCTATCGCGGGGTGAAGGGCCAGCGCGACGTGCTGTTCGTCAACGAAGCGGACATCATTCGCCTGGGCTTCAAGCCGGGGCAGAAAGCCGACATTGTCTCGCTCTGGGAAGATGGTCGCGAGCGTCGGGTCAAGGGTTTTACCCTGCTGGCGTTCGACATTCCCGCCGGGCAGGCTGCGGCTTACTACCCGGAAGTGAACCCGCTGGTGCCGCTGGAAAGCACCGGTGATGGCAGCCATACGCCGACGTCGAAATTCGTCGCGATCCGCCTGGAAGCGGCGAGTGAGAACGGACTGATCCTGGCCAAGTCGGCCTGATACACAGCTCTATGGCGAGGAGATTGGGTTGTGTGGGAGCAAGGCTTGCCCGCGATGAAAGCGGTGCGGTCTTTCAGAAGTAGAGTCGCCTGTGTCGCGAGCAAGCTTTGCTCCCACATAGCTTTGCTCTCACAATCCTACTTTTCGAACGGGCACAAAAAAGGCCGTTTTCCATGGAAAACGGCCTGTCTCAAGTAGCTAAAGACCGGCCAATTCGCCTTAAGTTCCCACCGAAAAACAATAACTTAGAGAATTGTGCACAAGTCGTGCTACTCGTCGGATTTCGATTGTAAGCAAGCGAAGCCAGCCTCAGGATCGCGCCGTCATCCCTTTGAGGCTCCTCTATGAAGTTCTCCTCCATTCTCTTGTTGTCCCTTAGCCTGGCCAGTGGCATCGCTTCCGCCGGTGGTACTGCCGAAGCAGGTGTGGGCGGCGCATTGGGCGGGGTTTTGGGTTCGGTCGTCGGCCAGTCCCTGGGCGGCAACACCGGTTCCACTATCGGCGCGGCGCTGGGCGGTGCAGGCGGTAGTGCGGTCGGTGCAGACAGACATAGCCGCGGCGAAGCGGCAATCGGCGGCGCACTGGGCGCGGCCGGCGGTAACGTGGTCGGCCGTAGCGTCGGCGGCAGCACCGGCAGCCTGATCGGTGCGGCAGCGGGCGGTGGCGCCGGTGGTGCCCTGGGTAACTACATGGGCAAGGACGATGACGATGACCGCCGTTATGACGGTCGCCGTGGTGATCGCCGCTACTACCGTGACGGCCACCCAGGTCGCGGCCATGCCTACGGGCATCGCAAGCACAAGCATAAACATCGCTATTACGACGATTGATCGCTGGCTTTGATACCCGCCGGTAAAAGATCGCAGCCTTCGGCAACTCTTCACAGAGCCTGACCGGAGGCTGCGATTTTCGTTTCAGACCACCAAACGCTCCAACGCCCCACGCAGCCGGTCCGGAATCGCCACCGGCCGATTCGACGCCCGATCCACGAATACATGGACAAAACGGCCCGCCGCGCAGGCCTCATCCTCGCCCGCCTTGAACACCGCCAGCTCGTATTGCACCGAACTGCTGCCCAACTTGCCGACCCGCAGGCCGATTTCAATCCGGTCTGGAAAGGCGATCGAGGCAAAGTAGTCGCAGGCCGAACTCACCACGAACCCCACCACCTCTCCTTCATGGATATCAAGACCGCCGGTTTCGATCAGATAGGTGTTCACGGCGGTATCGAAGAAGCTGTAGTAAGTGACGTTGTTGACGTGACCGTACACATCGTTGTCGTGCCAACGCGTGGTGATGGGCTGCAAGTGTGGGTATTCGCTACGTTGGGGCATCAAAAGTTCTTCATGGTTGTTCAATGATTTCAGGATGACGGCCTATCGGTTCGAGAATCCCTTGCCCTGCGCCGCCAGTTCGCCGATCAGGCGCGCGGGCTGCCACTGGTCACCCTGCTTCGTTTCGAGCTCCAGCAGGCGCTCGTGGATAGCGTCCAGCCCCTGCCCGTCGGCCCAGGCCATCGGCCCACCCTTGTCCGCGGGGAAGCCGTAGCCGTTAAGGTAGACCAGGTCGATGTCGTGGGCCGACTCGGCAATGCCTTCCTGCAAGATCTTCGCCCCCTCGTTGACCAGCGCCAGCAAGCAGCGCTCAAGGATTTCCTCCGGACCGATCTCGCGACGCTGGAACCCCAGCCCTTCGCTGACCTGCAGCACCAGCGCATCGACCTCAACGTCATGCTCGGCCTGTCGACTGCCCGGCTCGTAGTGATAGTACCCGTTGCCGCTTTTCTGGCCGAACCGCCCCAGTTCGCACAAACGGTTGTCCACCTGCACCTCGGGCGCGTCCTGGCCCTTACCCGCCAGCTCACGGGCGCGCCATTCCAGGTCGATGCCGACGACGTCGTACATGCGAAACGGCCCCATGGCGAAGCCGAAGCCCTGTAACGCCGCATCCACCTGGTGGGGGAATGCCCCCTCCAGCAGCATCTTGCGCGCTTCCAGCACATACGGGTGGAGCATCCGGTTGCCGATGAAACCATGGCAGTTGCCCGATATAACGCTGACCTTGCCCATGCGCTTGCCCAGCACCAAGGCCGCGTCCAGCACTGCCTTGGAGGTTTGCGCACCGCGGACGATTTCCAGCAGCTTCATGATGTGCGCCGGGCTGAAGAAATGCAGGCCCAGGACTTGGGCTGGCCTGCGAGTGACAGCGGCGATGGCATCGATGTCCAGTGCCGACGTATTGCTCGCCAGGATCGCCTCGGGCTTCAGCAGGCCATCCAGCTCGCGAAAGATAGTCTGCTTGAGCTCCAGGTTTTCGTAGACCGCCTCGATCACCAGGTCCACCTCGCGGATCGCCGCGTAATCCTCCGCCCGCGTCACCCGAGCAACCCGCGCATCCGCCTCAGCCTGGTCGATACGGCCCTGGCGCACGCCATGGGCATAGGTCTCGGCTACGGCGGCCAACGCCTGATCGAGCATTTGCGGATTGTTGTCGACCCATTGCACCGCCACGCCGGCATTGGCCAGGCACATTACGATGCCCCGTCCCATGGTGCCTGCACCGACCACTGCGGCACGCTGAATATCGAAGGGTGTCTGGCTCATGTCTGCTCTCTTGTTTTGGCGATCCGAAGACAGCCTTCACCTTAGTCAGCCCACGAAAGTTTTTGAAATTTATTCGTGTGATGAGGGGCATTCAGCGAATGGATGCAGCTCACAGGTGCGCTTGAGCCCACTGGCGAACTTCAGCGTATGGGTACTCTTCCAATGCGGCATACCCATGGATTTTCCGTGCCTTCAAACGGGTGAACAGCGGCACGCTGATTCCGCACAGGAACCGGGTGAGGCGCTCGGCAGACGGCACGCTGCCGCTGTGCTGCTCGTGCTTGTGGATAAAATCGCCACACAGCGCCTCGAAATTTTTATCCACAAGCGCCGGCAACATGGGCGGCTCCGGCAGGCGGGCAACATGCCCATGGCATACCGAACAATGGCCGCACTGGCGTGGCGCATTGCCGTCGCCGAAATACTCCGCCAAGCGATGACCCAGGCAACGGTCAGTGGCGAACAATTCGAGCATGGCGTGGATCCGCTCGATCTCACCGTGTTCGTGCCGGGTGAAATAGGCATGTAGCTCGGCACTCAAGAGCTGCGCATCCAGATCCGCTTCCAGCACGCTGTACACCTCGGTCATCTGTTTGCTTTCCAGCTCGATCCAGCCCTTTTCCTGGAAATAATCCAGCGCCTTCACCACCCGATTACGCTCGGCGCGATACCGCTGGTACATCTCGTCAAAATCCACCGTGGCCCAACTCCGGGCGCGACTGGAGGTTTGGATGATGGCCGCGACGAAGTCCCGTCGCTCACCTTCGAAGCGCTCCAGCAGCTCGTGCGGCTCGGTCAGGAACTTGAAGCGGTACTCCGCGAAATAGGCATAACGCGGCGCGATCAGCCGGCGCAATTCCAACTGGACCAGCAGCGTCTTGAGCGGCAGTTGCCGGATGTTGCTCTGGTCCGCCAGCGGTCCCAACAAGAACTCCCACTGCCCATCGGCTGCCGCGGCCTTCAATTCATCGAGCACGCAACGAATGCCGGTAAACTCCGGCGTATCGCCATACACGAAGTTCTCCAGCACGTTGAGGCTGTCGCGGTTGGCCAGCACCAGGCAATCGGACGGCTGCCCGTCCCGTCCGGCGCGGCCGATCTCCTGGCTGTAGTTTTCGATGGACTTGGGCAAGTCGAAATGCACGACGTTACGGATGTCGCTCTTGTCGATGCCCATGCCGAAGGCGATGGTCGCGACGATGCAATTGGATTGGCCGCCCATGAATCGCCGCTGGATGGTTTCGCGCTGTTCATGGGGCAAACCGGCGTGATAGGCCTCGGCCTGGATACCGTGCCGCCCCAAGTGTTCAGCGATCTGCTCGGCGGTTCGCTGCAAGGTGACGTAGACGATGCTCGGCTGCCCGGCACGCTCGGCCAACCACTGCACCAGTCGCCCGCGCTTGTCGGCACCACGCACGGGCTCGACCAGCAGATTGAGGTTCGGTCGGTAGAAACCGGTCGTCACCACATCGGCGGCGGCGATGGCGAATTTCGCCTGCATGTCGGCGATGACCTTGGGTGTCGCGGTGGCCGTCAGCAGCAATACCTGGGGAATATTGAACTGGTGCTGGTAATCGGGAAGCTTGAGGTAATCAGGTCGGAAGTTATGCCCCCATTCCGAAATGCAGTGGGCCTCGTCCACCACCAGCAACGAGATCGGCACCTGCTGCAGGAAATTGCGAAAGCGCTCGTTCTTCAGGCGCTCCACGGAAATCATCAGGATCTTCAACTCACCCGAACGGGCCCTCGCCATGGCGTCGTTGGCTTCGTCACGGCTCTGGGCCGAATCGATGCTGGCCGCCGCGATGCCGTGGCGCTGGAGGAACGCCAACTGGTCCTGCATCAACGCCAGCAACGGTGAGACCACCAGGGTCAGGTGCGGCAAGAGCAGGGCCGACAATTGATAACACAGGGACTTGCCCGAGCCGGTAGGAAAGATGGCCGCCGCCGACCGACCGGCCAGCACAGCCCCGATGGCCGCCTCCTGCCCGGGACGAAACTGTGGATAACCGAAAACCTGTTCCAGGGTGCTGTGCATGCGCGGTCGCTCCTTTGACTGCTGCGATGCCCAAAGCCTAGCGGGACAACGCAGCGAGTCGAGAAAAGGTCGGGGTTGAATCGATACGGGATGATACAGCCTGGTGCCTGAGACATGGTTCAGGAAATAGACCATGGGAAATGCGAAGGAATCTACCGCCTCGCGGCGTTGGCGGTTGGACTCAAGCATGCTGATTACCAAACATCCCTATAATCAAAAGACACCTTATAGTCGTACATTGATAAATCCAAAACATGCTCGAAATGTGGTTGTAGGATCTCAGCCCATTCAGTATTCACGTCAAAATTTCCATTATTGATATTGTTCTCCAAAGGGAGATCCAGATCGTCGAGAACCGTAGAGTCGCCTCCAAAATCCTTCGAATACTCTTTTTCAACCAAAACCTCCGTTTTTTTATCGAACCATCTCAACCTGACTTTTAATCCCATATCACGATCCAATTATCTTCAGTCGATAGAGCTGGTCAAATCACCGGACTGTCAGAGTTGCCGTAAGACGTTAAGTAAAGATCCAAGTCTTGCGGAAACACCGATGATGTCAACTGCTCAATTTCGAGCATCTGTTCCACAGAAAGCCTGAAATCCAAACCGATACAATCACTGTCGTGTACCCATTGCATTACAGGCTTCAAATCCTCCACCGACAAACTGATACGTTTCTCGAAAATCAGTATGTTTTTATCTGAATGGAAGCCTATTACCCAAAACTCGCTTTGCGCCATCTAAAGCTCTGCAGCAAATTAAATCGATGATCACCAAACATCGCGATAGTCAAAAGACACCTGATAGTCATACATTGCCAGGTCCATGGTGTGTTCGAAATGTGGCTGCAATATACGCGCCCACTCATCACCAACATCAAAGCCACCAATATTAATATTATTCTCTACAGGAACGCCAAGCGCATCAAGCACCCAAGGATCGTCACCAAAATCCTTTGAATATTCCCGACCTTCACCTAGCTCGGTTTCTTTGTCATACCAATCCAGCTTTAATTTCAACCCCATAGATTCCTCACAAATATTTTTTAATATTACGATTCGGTTTAGGCCCATCTATTTGCTTGCCCGTTACATGATCAAACGAACCCAAGTGGCTGCCATCGCTCGCACGGTACGCTTCGAGCTCACCGTGCATGAAATCCCATTCATAAATTGTCCTACCCTTTGAGTCGGTCCATCGTTCTCGAAAGCCACCGCCTCCTTGACGAGGAGTTTTCTTTTTAGCGACTTTCAAACCGGAGAAACCTGTAATTTCATCTGTTTTTGGCGCCAGATGATAATCATGCCCCACGTCGGGCAAACCTTTACGACGAACATTTAAAACTATATACAACGGCGAAACCCCAGAATCCGCCGGAAACACAAGAATGAAATCCTTGTACTCCGGCGGATAAATCGGGTTAACGATGATGCTGTCCGCCGCAGGCGTCGGCGGAAAAATCCAGATGTGCGGAGCCTGGGGCGCGGCCTCCAGCGCCGGGATGCCCAGCGTCGCGGAGGGATCGACCGCAGGCGTCCAGATCAACTCGACCCCATCGCCAAAGTCCGCTACTTGCTGCTCACCGCGAGTCTGGAACGTCACCACCGGGATCATTTCCCAGTCGCGTCGCGCCTGGGTGTTGTAGCCGTATCCCTTGAGCGTGCCATCGGCCTGGGTCTCGACGTGCAACCGCACCCGCGTACGTGCCTGCTCCATGGAGCGCAGTTGCTCTTCGGTGTACAACGAACCGTCACCCAGGCTCGCGGGCATCAGCAGCCCCACCAGGCCGATCAGAACACCCGCCGCCACGGGTGCAGTGACCGCGCCAGCAGCCCCCGCCGCCACGCCAAGGGAAACCGGCATAGTCCGACCCAGAGCAAACGTGCCGAAGCTTGCCGGCAACGACCCGCTGATACTCTTAAGCTGAATGCGCCCTGACTCGTCAGCTTGACGCCCGCCCAACAAGGTAAATTGGCCGTACTCCCTCAGGGCTTCAGTCGGGATGTAGCCGCTCGGGTTGTGATAGTCGATAACCGAGTCAGGCAGCTTGCAGGACTTTGCAAATACACAGCCCTTCACGTCGGAAGGTGATGCTTCGCGGAGCTGGGTCAGGCGCTCGCTCATGTACGCCGTCTGCCTGGCGAGCATGGCCTCATAGGCCTGTTGATCGGCCTCTCTTTTTGCCAGTTCGCTGGGGGTCATGTCCCGCAGGATCCTGTAGCCCCGATCGCCACCGTAATGCTCCCAGACCTGCGGAACACCGGCCTTCCCTTTCGTCATGCTCATCCCTGCTTGGTCGCCGTTAACCCCATTAAAAGGGCGTGGCGAACCTTACCGAGCGGCCAGGGAAATACTCAGCAGACGGTTCCGAGACCACTGTGAGATCTTTCTTCTTTTTCCAATGGCCAGCGATTCCCCCTAAACTTTCCCTCCAGACGAACACACGCCGACCCCCCGGAAACCTCGCCATGCACCTCGCCCCAGACTTCCCCGACGATCACACCATGCGCCAGCTCATGGAGCTGCTCCACGAAGAAATCGGCCTGCCTGAACGCAAGACGATTCGCCTGGACACCGCGATCAATCTCGACTGGGGTTGTGACGCCGCGGACGCTCGGCATCTGATGGAAGCCGTGGAGGAGCGGTTCGCCATCGAGCTCATCGACTACGACGCGTACCGCTATTTCCAGCCAGAAGGGTTCGATGTGTTTCAAAAACGCAGGGCCAAGGGCCGGGGGAACAAGCTGCCACTGACCATCGGCATGCTTTACAAGGCGATCAAGGCGCAGCGATGGGATACGCGGGAAGTGGAAGAGGCCTAGCTGATCGGGGCGCCTCAAATAACCGTCCATAAAAAAACCGCCCATGAAGGGCGGTTTTTTATTCACCAACCAAGCCTTACAGCTGTGGGCCTGCAGCCTTGATCGCGTCGCTCACTTCGAACTTCTTGAAGTTCTCGATGAACAGGCCGGCCAATGCCTTGGCCGCTTCGTCGTAGGCGGCTTTGTCGGCCCAGGTGTTGCGTGGGTTCAACAGGCCAGTCTCGACGCCTGGAACTGCCAGCGGCACGTCCAGGTTGATGATGTCCAGGTGTTCGGTTTCAGCACCGATCAGCGCGCCGCTCTGGATCGCTGCGATCACCGCACGGGTGGTCGGGATGTTGAAGCGCTTGCCGACGCCGTAGCCACCACCGGTCCAACCGGTGTTGACCAGGTAGACCTTGGAGCCGAAACCGCGGATGCGCTTGATCAGCAGCTCAGCATATTCACCGGCTGGACGCGGGAAGAACGGTGCGCCGAAGCAGGTGGAGAAGGTCGACTTGATGCCGCTGCCCGAACCCATTTCGGTCGAGCCCACCAGTGCGGTGTAGCCAGACAGGAAGTGGTAGGCGGCTTGTTCTTCGCTGAGGATCGACACCGGCGGCAGAACGCCGGTCAGGTCGCAGGTCAGGAAGATTACAGCGTTGGGCTCGCCACCGAGGTTTTTCGGTGCGCGTTTTTCGATCAGCTCACGCGGGTAGGCGGCGCGGCTGTTCTGGGTCAGGCTGTCGTCGGCGTAGTCGGCTTTCTTGGTGACTGGGTCCAGGACGACGTTTTCCAGTACGGCACCGTGCTGGATGGCTTTCCAGATGACCGGCTCGTTCTTCTCGGACAGGTCGATGCACTTGGCATAGCAACCGCCCTCGATGTTGAAGACCACGCCCACGCCCCAGCCGTGCTCGTCGTCACCGATCAGGTAACGGCTTTCATCGGCGGACAGGGTGGTCTTGCCGGTGCCCGACAAGCCGAAGAACAGGGTCACATCGCCCTCTTCGCCCATGTTCGCGGCGCAGTGCATCGGCAGCACGTCAACAGCCGGCAGCAGGAAGTTCTGCACGGAGAACAGGGCTTTTTTCATCTCACCGGCGTAGCGCATGCCGGCGATCAGCACTTTCTTGGCCGCGAAATTGATGATCACGGTGCCGTCGGAGTTGGTGCCGTCGCGCTCAGGCTCGCAGACGAAATTCGGCGCGTTGAGGATCTGCCATTCATCCTTGCCGCCGGCGTTGTATTGCTCGGGGTTGATGAACAGGCAACGGCCAAACAGGTTGTGCCACGCGGTCTCGGTGGTCATCTTGACTGGCAGGTAGTGCGCAGGATCGGAGCCTACATGCACGTGGGATACGAAACGCTCGCGCTCGCCCAGGTAGGCTTCAACGCGGCTCCACAGGGCATCGAACTTGTCGGCCGGGAACTTGCGGTTGATCGGGCCCCAGGCGATGGCGTCCTGGGTGGTTGGCTCTTCCACAATGAAACGGTCGACTGGCGAGCGACCGGTACGATGACCGGTACGGACAACCAGCGCGCCAGTATCGGCAAGCTCGCCTTCACCGCGATTCAGGGCTTCTTTGACCAGATCATCGACACTCAGATCGGTGTACACGGCGTTATTGGCTTGCGTCATGAGATTCCCCGTCGGCCCGTGGCCGAGTGCTCCAAACGTTTTGTAGTAGGAAGTCGCGCACTACTACCCGAAAAAAGTGGGCCGGATTATGCCAGAAAACCCCAAAAAGAGTAGGGCCCTCCCGTCAGTACGGCGTAAATCCGGCGTTTGCCAGGAGATTTACCTGCGCTGAACCGTTTTAGTGTCGAGTATCTGACGGTGTGTCGACACCCGCACCGGCGAACAATTGAGCGATGTCCGCCGCGTCGAACAGGTAGCGCTCGTTGCAAAACTGGCAATCGATTTCGATCGCGCCGCCATGCTCGATCACCAGTTGCTGCGCATCTTCCAGACCCAGACTGACCAGCGCATTGCCGGAACGTTCACGAGAGCAGCTGCATTGGAAGCGCAACGGCTGGCCGTCGAACAAGCGTACCTGCTCCTCGTGGTAGAGGCGATGCAGCACGGTTTCGTTGTCCAGGCTCAACAGCTCATCGGCGCTCAGGGTGTTGGCCAGAGCGGTGATGTGCTGCCAGCTGGCATCACGTTCTTCCGGGTCGCGCAAGCGATCGGCAGGCAGTTGTTGCAGCAGCAAACCGCGCGCGCGCCGCCCGTCGGCGTAGAGCCAGAAGCGTGTATTGGTCTGCTGGGACATGACGAAGTAGTTGGTGAAGCATTCGGCAAGGGTCGCGCCATCAAGATCGACGATGCCTTGGTAGCGCTTGCCCTGGGTGGGGTCGACCGTCAGGGCCAATACACCGTTGGGCATCATGTCGGCCAGGGTCGCGTCGGGCGCGATCTGTTCGGCGTCATACCGGGCCAGGCCACGGATTTCGCGCTCGCTGGAACACTCAATCATCAGCAACGGCACCGGACCTTCGGAGCGTGCCTGGAGAATCAGCAAGCCATCGAACTTCAAGGTGCCCACCAGCAACGCTGCGGCCGCCATCAGCTCGCCGAGCATTTGTGCGACCGGCTCCGGATACGGGTGCTTGGCGAGGACTTCGGCGTAGCTACGCTCCAACGCCACCAGCTCGCCACGGGCGTCGCTGTCATCGAAGATGAAACGTTGGGTGTAGTCGGTATCCGGTAAATCAGTCATAGGATCTGGTATCTGAGGTGATGACAAATGATGGCGGGCATTTTAGGGGCATTCAGGGTGGGTTCCAAGCAAGGCTTGGGTTTGCCTGACGGGAAGGGACTGACGCCTCATCTGAATGTGTAGGCTGACACATTGTGGCGAGGGAGCTTGCTCCCGCTCGGTTGCGCAGCGACCGTAAGATTTTGGGGCTGCTACGCAGCCCAGCGGGAGCAAGCTCCCTCGCCACGGATAGCCTCGAATGACCGGTGTTTTATTCGTTGTTGCTGCCATGAAACTTGAACAGGTCCCGGCGCTGCTTCTTGCTCGGTTTGCCGTCGGTGCTGACCCCCAGGGCGCCGGCCTTGCGTTGCGCGGCGGCGGCTTCGCGCTTGGCGATGCTGGCTTCGGTTTCACGGTACAGCGCCTGCGCTTCGGGAGCGCCGCGCCGCACGATCGATAGGGCCTCGACCACCACGGCCTTTTCATCGAACCCGGTGCGGATGACAAATTCATCGCCGATACGTGGCTCCTTGCCCGGCTTGCAGCGCTCTCCCCGGTGATGCACCTTGCCGCTTTCGATGGCGGTCTTGGCCAGGGCCCGCGTCTTGTAGAATCGCGCTGCCCACAACCATTTGTCGAGACGGACCTTGTCGTCCTCTTCCTTTTTTTGTGCCACTGCCATTCCTCTTTTCTACCAATAGCCGGAACTGTACTACCGTTTTTGTCGGGCGCACGAATCCGGCCCGACGGATAGAATGCCCACCAAACCGACCCTACACACATCGCTTGGGTCGGAATCGGTTACAAGCACGCACAGGTGAGTAGATAACTGTCGCCATTTTGTGATTATTCTGCGTGAATACCGCGATTCGCGGTGTCCGCGATCCGATGTGCCAATTTCAGGTTTTTTTATTGAAGACTTTTGACCATCTGACCGTTGTCGGTCTGCGCGAGTGGGTGGCGCTCCCGGATCTGGGAGTCGCGGGCCTGCGGGCAAAAATCGACACCGGGGCCAGCACCTCCAGCTTGCATGCCACTGACATCGAGCCGTTCGAGCGCGATGGCGAAAAGTGGGTGCGCTTCACGGCGCACCTCGGCACCGTGGTGCAGTTGCGCCATCGGCGTTGCGAAGCTCCCCTGGTGGCGCGCA
Source organism: Pseudomonas sp. OA65 (assembly GCF_017498305.1). Taxonomy (NCBI): domain Bacteria; kingdom Pseudomonadati; phylum Pseudomonadota; class Gammaproteobacteria; order Pseudomonadales; family Pseudomonadaceae; genus Pseudomonas; species Pseudomonas sp. OA65. Next base: position 19,926 of record NZ_JAGDEZ010000052.1, on the reverse strand, counting down.
AGACCATCAAGAGCTCCAACGGCCACGCTCAGGTCCGCTACGTGATCAGCACGACGCTGGCACTGGGTGACCGGGTCTGGCGGGTCGAGTTCACCCTGGCCTGCCGCAAATCCATGCGCTATCGCCTGTTACTGGGTTCCAAAGCCTTGATCGATGGCCAATTGGTGGTCAATCCGGGTACCAAATATGTTCAAGAAAAGCCGGCATTCCCGGTGTCCACTACCTCTGCCACAGGTGTTGCATGAAGATCGCTGTGCTGTCGCGTAATCCGCGTCTGTATTCCACCCGTCGCCTGGTCGAAGCCGGGACCGAACGTGGCCATGAAATGGTGGTGATCGATACCCTGCGCGCCTACATGAACATCGCCAGCCACAAGCCGCAGATCCACTACCGTGGCAAACCGCTGGAAGGGTTCGACGCGGTGATCCCGCGGATCGGCGCATCCGTGACGTTCTATGGCTGCGCGGTGTTGCGCCAGTTCGAAATGATGGGGGTGTTTCCCCTTAACGAGTCGGTGGCCATCGCCCGCTCCCGGGACAAATTGCGCTCGTTGCAGCTGTTGTCACGGCGTGGAATCGGCCTGCCGGTCACCGGTTTTGCCCACTCCCCCGACGATATTCCCGACCTGATTGCGATGGTCAACGGCGCACCACTGGTCATCAAGGTACTGGAAGGCACCCAGGGCATCGGCGTGGTCCTGTGTGAGACCGCGACGGCGGCGGAGTCGGTGATCGAAGCGTTCATGGGCCTGAAGCAGAACATCATGGTCCAGGAGTACATCAAGGAAGCCGGTGGCGCAGACATTCGCTGCTTCGTGGTTGGCGACAAAGTGATTGCGTCGATGAAACGCCAGGCCAAGCCCGGGGAGTTCCGCTCCAACCTGCATCGCGGCGGCAGCGCCAGCCTGATCAAGATCACCCCGGAAGAACGCATGACCGCCCTGCGAGCCGCAAAAGTCATGGGATTGGCCGTGGCCGGCGTGGATATCCTGCGCTCCAATCATGGGCCGCTGGTGATGGAGGTCAACTCCTCGCCAGGCCTGGAAGGCATCGAGACCACCACAAGCAAGAACGTGGCGGGGATCATCATTGAGCATTTGGAAAAGAATGGCGGGCCGAACATGACCAGGACCAAAGGCAAAGGCTAAAAGCAGCTGCGAGCCGCAAGCTGCAAGCGTTAAGCCGAACCGCTTAAACTTGCAGCTTGCAGCTTATAACTCGTAGCTGCCTCTAAACCGCATCCCGAGGCAGCATCAAGCCCAACGGCAAGCGCACCCGAGCTTCCAGCCCTCCACCGGCGCGGTTGCGCAGCTCGACGTTGCCGCCGTGCATCGAGGCGATGCGCTTGACGATCGCCAAACCCAGCCCTGTGCCCTTCCCTCCCCGGGCGCGATCGCCTCGGGTGAAGGGGTTGAAGATGGCTTCCAGCTCCGAGGGATCGATGCCGGCGCCACGGTCCATGACGCTCAGCACCACGTAGGGCGCGCTGGTGTCGCCGGAGACATAGGCCGCGACTTCGACGCCAGCACCGGCGTGGTTCAGGGCATTGCCGATCAGGTTGTTCAGCAGACGCTTCATCGACACCCGGCGTAATGGGAACGGCTGGATCGGCTCCAGGCGCAACTGAACTTTCTCGTCGTTCTGGTTATAGGGCGCGACCACTTCCCGCACCAACTCACTGAGGTCCACCTCTTCCACGGACTCATCACGTCCGTCGCGAATGAACGCCAGGAACTGGTCGAGAATCGCGTCCATGTCCTCGATGTCGCGAACCATCTCGTCGGTCAGGTCGGTGTGCTCGCCCATCAACTCCAGCGACAAACGTAGCCGGGTCAGCGGTGTGCGCAGGTCATGGGAGACGCCGGCGAGCATCAACTCACGCTCGCGCCCGGCCTGTTCCACATCCTCGGCCATCTGGTTGAAGGCACGGTAGACCTCAGTCATCTCGCTGGGCGTATCGCTGATGGGCAGCCGCACGCTGCGCCCCTGGCCCAATTGCCGAGCGGCGTAGACCAGGCGCTTCAACGGTTGGTTGAGCTGGCTGACGAAGATCCACGCCGACGCTGTCGACAACAGGCCGATGGCCAGGAACCAGCCAAGCACGTTCCAGATTTTCTGACCGCGCAGCGGATGCGGGTACAGCGGCACCTTCAGCCAGCCATCCCCCAGGCTCGGGGCTCGCACCCAAAGCGCCGGCGGCGAATGCATGCGCAATCGCACCTCGGTATCGGCGCCCAGTTCGGCCTGCATCTGGCGTTGATAGATCTCGCTGTAGGGCCAGTGTTGCTCGCCCACCGGCACGCCGGCACCGACGACGCGGATCAGCGTCGCCGCCTCGGCGATTTTCGCCCGGTTGGTTTCGTCCGCCGCCCAATAAGCCCGCAGGGTCAGAGCAACGCCATGGCTGTACTGCCGATCCACGAGCACGTCTTCGTTCATCAGCAGGTACACCAAGGTCAGTGCCTTGGAGAAGAGCACGACAATCAGCACCAGCCAGAGGGTGCGGGAGAAAAAACTTTGGGGGAACCAAACGGGGGTTTTCATGAATAACCGCTACACACTTGCAGGAGCGAGCGATGCTCGCACAATGACAGACCGCGAGTCGCCTGGAAGAAGACATTTCAACCGGTCAGGCCACCCGCTCCTACAAATCGCCGGTCACTTGCTGGCGGCGCCATCCGGTACGAACACGTAACCGACACCCCAGACGGTCTGGATGTACCGCGGTTTGGAAGGATCGGGCTCGATCATCCGGCGCAGGCGGGAAATCTGCACGTCGATGGAGCGCTCCAGCGCATCCCATTCACGGCCACGGGCCAGGTTCATCAGTTTGTCGCGGGTCAGCGGCTGGCGGGCGTTCATCACCAGGGCCTTGAGCACGGCGAACTCACCGGTGGTGAGCATGTGGATTTCATCGCCGCGCTTGAGTTCGCGGGTGGCCAGGGACAATTCATAGTCGCCGAAGGTCACGCTTTCGTCTTCGCTGCCCGGCGCACCCGGCACCGGCGCCGACTGGCGACGCAGCACCGCCTTGACGCGGGCCATCAGCTCGTCGGGGTTGAACGGCTTGGCCAGGTAATCGTCGGCGCCCAGTTCAAGGCCCTTGATACGGCTCAGCTCGTCACCCTTGGCGGTGAGCATGATGATCGGGATCTGGTTGTTGGCGCCACGCAGGCGACGGCAGGCGGTCAGGCCGTCTTCGCCGGGTAGCATCAGGTCGAGTACGACCAGGTTGAACACTTCACGGGCCAGCAACCGGTCCATTTGCTCGGTGTTCGGGACGGTGCGGGCGCGGTAGCCCTTGCTGACGAAAAAACGCTCCAGCAGGCTGCTCAGCCCTGGATCGTCGTCAACAATCAGAATTTTTTCGCCTTCAGCAGTTTGTGCAGTGCTGCTCATAGGAAGCTCCTTTGATCTCGGCGCGCATTATGGCCTAGCTGCCGTTATACGCACCGTGTGCATTGTTAGCAGATTTTTCCTCTATCTCCAGCAAACCTCCCATCAAAGCCACATTCCACAACGCCCCCGAACAGCGGAACGCTGGTTATAATGCGCGGCCATTTGTGCCAGGGCAGACCGGATCGTCGGATCGGCGCCGCGCTTTATTCTCTTGGCCAGGCAGCACTTTTTGAATTTCGCGGGTCAACAGGCAGCCTTTTGACCCAGGCAGCGGCGCATGCCAGGCCGCTCAACCAGTCTCGCCAAGCCCGACTTCTACGGTGGCGAGCCTGATTTCATAATTTGTCAGGTGGTTTTATGGACAGCATCAACAGCCGCATCGCCGAGGAACTCGGCGTACGCCCACAACAGGTCGAAGCGGCCGTCGCGCTACTCGATGAAGGCTCCACAGTGCCTTTCATCGCCCGTTACCGGAAAGAAGTGACCGGCAGCCTCGATGACACCCAATTGCGGCATCTGGAAGAGCGCCTGCGCTACCTGCGAGAACTCGACGAACGGCGTATCAGCATCCTGGCCAGCATCCAGGAACAGGGCAAGATGACCCCGCAACTCGAGCGCGACATCAAGCTGGCCGACACCAAGACCCGTCTCGAAGACTTGTACCTGCCCTACAAGCAAAAGCGCCGCACCAAGGGCCAGATCGCTCTGGAAGCTGGCCTTGGCGAGCTGGCCGACGGTCTGTTCAACGACCCGACCCTCGCCCCGGAAACCGAAGCCGCGCGCTTCGTCGATGCCGAAAAAGGCGTGGCGGACGTGAAGGCCGCGCTGGAAGGCGCCAAGTACATTCTCATGGAGCGTTTCGCCGAAGACGCCAACCTGCTGGAAAAGCTGCGCAACTTCCTCAAACAGGAAGCCATCCTCAGTGCCCGGGTGATTGCCGGCAAGGAAGAGGAAGGCGCCAAGTTCCGCGACTACTTCGAACACGACGAACCGCTTAAAAGCATGCCGTCCCACCGCGCCCTGGCGATTTTCCGTGGTCGTAACGAAGGCATCCTCAGTTCTGCGCTGAAGGTCGGCGAAGAACTGCCGGGCACCATGCACCCGTGCGAAGGCATGATCGGCCAGCAGTTCGGCATCCAGAACCAGAATCGCGCCGCCGACAAATGGCTGGCCGAGGTGGTGCGCTGGACCTGGAAGGTCAAGCTCTACACCCACCTGGAAACCGACCTGCTGGGCGAGTTGCGCGACAACGCCGAGACCGAGGCGATCAACGTCTTCGCCCACAACCTGCATGACCTGCTGCTGGCGGCACCGGCCGGGCCGCGCGCCACCCTGGGCCTTGACCCGGGCCTGCGCACCGGTTGCAAGGTGGCCGTAGTGGATTCCACCGGCAAACTGCTGGACCACGCCACGGTCTACCCGCACGTGCCGCACAACAAGTGGGACCAGACCCTCGCCGTACTCGCCGCCCTGTGCGCCAAGCATTCGGTGGACCTGATCGCCATCGGCAACGGCACCGCCAGCCGGGAGACCGACAAACTGGCCGCCGAGCTGATCAAGAAATACCCGGCCATGAAGATGACCAAGGTCATGGTCTCCGAGGCCGGCGCGTCGGTTTACTCGGCATCGGAACTGGCCTCCAAGGAATTCCCCGACCTGGACGTATCGATCCGTGGCGCGGTGTCCATCGCCCGTCGCCTGCAGGACCCGCTGGCGGAATTGGTGAAGATCGACCCTAAATCCATCGGCGTCGGCCAGTATCAGCATGACGTTTCCCAGTTGAAGCTGGCCCGTGGCCTGGACGCCGTGGTGGAGGATTGCGTGAACGCCGTGGGCGTGGACGTGAACACCGCTTCGGTGGCGCTGCTGGCGCGTATTTCCGGCCTGAACGCCACGCTGGCGCAGAACATCGTCACCCACCGTGACGAACACGGTGCGTTCAAGACCCGCGCCGCGCTGAAGAAGGTCCCACGCCTGGGCGAGAAAACCTTCGAACAGGCCGCCGGTTTCCTGCGCGTCATGAATGGCGACAATCCGCTGGATTCGTCGGCCGTTCACCCTGAGGCCTACCCTCTGGTGCAGCGTATCGCCGCCCAGACCGACCGCGACATCCGCTCGCTGATCGGTGACACCGGGTTTCTCAAGCGCCTGGATCCGAAAAAATTCACCGACGAAACCTTTGGCCTGCCCACCGTCACCGACATCCTTCAGGAACTGGAAAAACCGGGCCGCGACCCGCGCCCCGAGTTCAAGACCGCCGAGTTCCAGGACGGCGTCGAAGACCTCAAGGACCTGCAACCGGGCATGATCCTCGAGGGCGTGGTGACCAACGTCACCAACTTCGGTGCCTTTGTCGACATCGGTGTGCACCAGGACGGCTTGGTACACATCTCGGCCTTGTCCGAGAAGTTCATCAAGGACCCGCGCGAAGCGGTGAAGGCCGGTGATGTGGTGAAAGTGAAAGTCATGGAAGTCGACATCCCGCGCAAACGCGTCGGCCTGTCGATGCGCATGAGCGACACGCCGGGAGAGAAAGTCGACGGTGCCCGTGGTGCGCGTCCCGGTTCGACGCCACGCCAGTCGCAAAACACCGCGCCACGCAAGGAAACCGCCACCGCAGCTCCGGCCAACAACGCCATGGCTTCGTTGTTCGCCAACGCCAAGCAGTTGAAGAAACGCTGATGGACACACCGGCCGGGTTGGTGGAGAGCGCGTTCTTCAAGCTGCTCGGCTGCCGTCTGCACAGCCTTGGGGACGGGGTGGCGCAAGTCGCCCTGAGCCTCGAGCCGCCGCTGCGCAACCGCGGCGGCAAGCTGCACGGCGGCGCGCTGTTCAGCCTGGTGGACATTGCCATGGGACTGGCCTGCTCCAGTGTCCATGGCTTTGACCAGCAGAGCGCGACCATCGAATGCAAGATCAATTACATTCGCGCCGTGTCCGACGGCGACGTGTTGTGCACCGCCCGGGTCATTCATCCCGGCCGGCGCACACTGGTGGTCGAGGCCGAAGTGATGCAAGGCGACAAACTGGTCGCAAAAGCGCAAGGCACGTTCGCTGTCCTATAGCTCCCTGTCATCGATTTGCGGTAATTTCGACGCCATGAATGCCGTACCGAAATTTCTCTGTGGGAGCGGTCTTGCTCGCGAAGGCGGTGTGTCAGGCGACTGCAATGTTGACTGACAGACCGCTATCGCGAGCAGGCTCGCTCCCACAGGGGGTGTGATGATTGTCTTTGGCCGCACAAAAACCAGGCGAAAACGCCAGTTTTAACTTCACCCTTGTAGACCGTCTTGCCCACCCCCATATTGGGGCGACTGACGCGTGAAGGAATTCAACTTGAGCGACCTTTTAAACCGCCGCCTGGCCCTGCTCGGCGAGCGCGCCAACCTCTCCCTGCTCGAACAGTGCCTGCACGGCATCGAGCGTGAATGCCTGCGCGTCACTGGCGATGGGCACTTGGCGCAGACCCCGCATCCCAAGGCCCTAGGATCGGCGCTGACCAACGAACAGATCACCACCGACTATTCCGAGTCGCTGCTGGAGTTCATCACGCCGGCCCTGGCCAACCCGGCCGATACCCTGCGCAGCCTCGACAAGATCCACCGGTTCGCCTACAGCAAACTCGGCGACGAATACTTGTGGAGCCCGTCGATGCCGTGCCCGCTGCCGGCGGAAGAAGACATTCCGATCGCGTATTACGGCACCTCGAACATCGGCCGGCTCAAGTACGTCTATCGCCAGGGCCTCGCCCTGCGCTACGGCAAGACCATGCAGTGCATTGCCGGGATCCACTACAATTTTTCCCTGCCGGAAAAACTCTGGCCGCTGCTCCGGCAGGACGAAGCCGCCGACATGAGCGACCGGGACTTCCAGTCGTCCGCCTACATCGCGCTGATCCGTAATTTCCGCCGCTACAGCTGGTTGCTGATGTATCTGTTCGGCGCCTCGCCGGCCCTGGACGTCGGTTTCCTGCGGGGTCGTCCGCACCAGTTGGAGCAGTTGGATCCGGACACCTTGTACCTGCCCTACGCCACCAGCCTGCGCATGAGCGACCTGGGTTACCAGAGCAACGCCCAGGCTGGCCTCACGCCGTGCTACAACGACCTGGCGAGCTACACCGACAGCCTGCGCAAAGCGGTGGCGACGCCCTACGCGCCGTACGTCGAAGTCGGCACGCACCAGGACGGCGAGTGGGTGCAGCTCAACACCAACATCCTGCAGATCGAAAACGAGTACTACTCCAACATCCGGCCTAAACGCGTGACCTACACCGGCGAGCGGCCGATCCAGGCCTTGATGGCCCGGGGTATCCAGTACGTCGAAGTGCGTTGCCTGGACATCAACCCGTTCCTGCCGATGGGCATCGACCTCACCGAGTCGCGCTTCCTCGATGCGTTCCTGCTGTATTGCGGCCTCAATGACAGCCCGCAGCTGGAAAATAACGAATGCAGCAACGCCACCAGCAACTTCCTGACCGTGGTCAAGGAAGGCCGCAAGCCTGGCCTGCAATTGCAGCGTCAGGGCCAAGCGGTGGACATGCAGGCCTGGGCCGTCGAATTGCTGGAAAAAATCGCCCCGCTGGCCTCGTTGCTAGACCAGAGCCAAGGTGGCGATGCCCACCACCAAGCCCTGGACGCGCAACTGGCGAAAGTCCGCGATCCATCCTTGACCCCTTCCGCCCAAGTGCTGGCCGCCATGGCCGAACACCAGGAAAGCTTCGCCCAGTTCTCCCTGCGCCAAAGCAAGGCCCACGCCGAATTCTTCCGCGCCGAGCCGTTGCCTGCCCAGGAGCAGGCGGCGTTCGAGGAAACCGCCCGGCAATCAATGGTCCAGCAGGCCGAGCTGGAGCAGAACGAGGTGGGTGATTTCGACGTGTTCGTAGGTTCGTATCAGGCGAGCATCCTGGCGATCAGTAACTGAATCCCTGAGGGCGAGAACGCTTTTGTGGCGAGGGAGCTTGCTCCCGCTGGACTGCGCTGTAGGAGCTGCCGAAGGTTCGGGCCGCGTTCGGACGATCTTTTGATCTTTCCCTTGAGACTCAAGTGCCCGGGGAAAGATCGCAGCCTCGCTTCGCTCGACAGCTCCTACAGGCCCAGCGGGAGCAAGCTCCCTCGCCACAGGGATTTGTGTGCACCCTACTTGCGTTACTCAGCCGACGAAGGCTTCTCCCAAAGATTGATCCCGCCTTCCTGGGCAAACCGGTCGATCTCGGCCAGTTCGTCAGCGCTGAAGTTCAGGTTCTGCAACGCCGCGACGTTCTCGATGATCTGCTCCGGCCGACTGGCGCCGATCAGGGCGGAGGTGATCCGTGGGTCGCGCAAAGTCCAGGCCAGGGCCATCTGGGCCAGGCTCTGGCCGCGTCGCTGGGCGATCTCATTGAGCGCCCGCACATGGGCGAGATTTTCCTCCGACAAGTGCGAAGCCTGCAGCGAACCGCCCCCCGGACGGTTGACCCGCGCATCGGTCGGAACACCCTTGAGGTATTTGTCGGTCAACAGGCCTTGGGCCAGTGGCGTGAAGGCGATCACACCCGTACCCAACTCCTCGGTGGCATCCAGCAGGTCTTTTTCCACCCAGCGGTTGAGCAGGTTGTAGGCCGGCTGGTGAATCAGCAACGGGACTTTCCACTCCTTGAGCAACGCTGCCATTTCCCGGGTCTTCACCCCGGAATACGAAGATATGCCGATATACAAAGCCTTGCCCTGCTGCACCGCTGTGGCCAGGGCACTGGCGGTTTCTTCCAGGGGCGTATCGGGGTCGAAACGGTGGGAATAAAAGATATCCACATAGTCCAGCCCCAGGCGCTGCAGGCTCTGGTCGAGGCTGGCCAGCACGTATTTGCGCGAGCCCCCGCCCTGGCCGTAAGGCCCCGGCCACATGTCCCAACCGGCCTTGCTGGAGATGATCAACTCATCGCGGTACTGCTTGAAATCTTCGCGCAGCAAGCGACCGAAATTGATCTCGGCGCTGCCGTAGGGCGGGCCGTAGTTGTTGGCCAGGTCGAAGTGGTTGATGCCCAGGTCGAACGCCGTGCGCAGCAAGGCGCGTTGGGTGTCGATGGGGGTACTGTCGCCAAAGTTGTGCCACAACCCCAACGACAACGCCGGCAGCACCAGCCCGCTGCGCCCGACGCGGCGGTAAGGAATGGACTCGTAGCGGTTTTGCGCAGCGGTGTAGGTCATCGAAAAGGCTCTCTGTTCGGACGGCTGGAGGCAGAAGCTAACATTTCACAGACGCCTCGGTCAGGCGGAAAGTTCGCGCAAGGCCGCCGCTGCCAGGAAACCCGAACGCGAGCTATAACGCTGGTCCCGTCGCACGGTTTGATCGATACGCTCAAGCAATTGCTCGGGCAGCGTTGCGTTGAACCGCACTGATTTTCCGAAATAGGGCGTGACATCGAACTCAACCACCCCCCATATCCCGCCGGCGTATTGCGGATCGTCGAGATGATCGTCAATTTCACGGATCTGCGGCAGCGGTTCACCGTCGGCTATCAGCCCTTCATAATGCAGCGAGAGCGCTTCCTTCACATTTTCGAATGCCTGGCTCACGGTACTGCCTGCAGAGAAACAACCCGGTACATCCGGGACCGTCACTCCGTATTCGGAATCGGCATCCTTGTGCAGAACGACCGGAAATTTCATGTGAACGAATCCTTCCTCCAGATCCGGCAACCGCAGCAACCGGTCTGATAACAATGCATCCCCGGTGGGGATTTCGTAATCGGTCATGGGCTTCATTTCAGGCCCGCCTGTTTCAATATGCTATTGATCGTGCCTCTGGGCAGATCGGCGTCAGGGTGCTTGATCGTCACCCTTCCAGCCTTGATGGAGTGCTTGTATTGATGGTGGCTACCCTTGACTGCCACCAGATACCAACCGTCCTCTTCGATCTTCCTGATCATTTCCCGACTTCGCATCACCTTTGCCTTATTCGACAGCTCTGCCGGAAAATTCTAGCTGCGAAATACGGCTTCGGTACACACGATACACACTCGGAAAAATATTAGCTCAACTCCCCAACCAATGCACCGCCCCCCCACCACTCGGTCATCGCGCCTGTGCAAACACCTCCGCCACCCAATCGACGAATACGCGAACCCGCGGCGACATGAGTCGGTTGTGCGGATAGAGCACCGACACCGGCATGGACGGTGGTGGGGTGGCGGTGAGGACTTCCTGCATCAGGCCCTGCCGGATCGGCTCTTCCATTCGGTAGTGCGGGCATTGGATCAGGCCCAGGCCGGCGATGGCCGAAGCGGCGTAGATTTCGGCACCGGACACCGACAACGTGCCTCCGATCGGCACCTCCCTGAGCTCGCCATCGACCATGAATTCAAACGGATAGAGCTTGGCGGTGGTCCGCGAGACGTAATTCACTGCCCGGTGATGTTTCAAGTCATCGAGGCTTTTCGGTTCGCCGTACTGGCGCAGGTAACCGGGACTGGCACAGGTGATCTGCCGAAGATTGGCGACACGCCGGCCGACCAATGAGGAGTCCGCCAGCGAACCGGAGCGCAGCACGCAATCGACGCCTTCGGCGATCAGGTCGACGAAACGGTCCGCCTCACTGATGAACAGTTCTATGTCGGGGTAGCGAGCCATGAATTGTGGCAGTGCCGGAATCACGAAATAGCGTGCCTGGGTTCCGTGCAGGTCCACCCTCAGCTTGCCCTTGGGCGCCACACCGCGAAAAGCCAGTTCGGCTTCCTCCAGCTCCGCCAGCAATTGCACGCAGCGTGGGTAATAGGCCTCGCCATCGAGCGTCGGACGCACTTTGCGCGTGCTGCGCTCCAGCAAACGAACCCCCAGCCAGGCTTCGAACTGGTTGAGCGTATGGGTCAGCGTGGCCCGGGGCATGTTCAAGTCTTCAGCGGCCAGGGTGAAACTGCTGCGCTCGTAGATGCGGACAAACACCCTCATTGCCTTGACCTGATCCATCTGAATCCTGCGCTCTGATTGTTGGAAAATATTGAACAGTCAAGGCAACTTTCCGGCATTTATCGCCAAGAGTAAACATGTGAATCTGGCTTCAACGGCTCACGCCTCAACATCAAAGGATCCGCACATGACTGTTCAAAACTCGAAAAAAGTTGCCATCGTGACCGGCGCCTCCCGCGGCATCGGTGCCGAAATCGCCAAGCAACTGGCCCACGACGGTTTTGCCGTCGTCGTCAATTACGCCAACAGCGCCAGCGAAGCGTCCAAGTTGGTGGTGCAATTGCGCCAGAGCGGCCACCAAGCCATAGCGGTCAAGGCCGACGTATCCTCGGCCGCCGATGTGCGGCGGCTGTTCGATGAGACCGAAGCGCAGCTGGGCAAGGTCGATGTGTTGATCAACAACGCCGGCATCCTCCAAGTGATGCCCCTGGCGCAGCACAGCGACGAGCTGTTCGACCAGACATTCGCCATTAACACCCGGGGCACCTTCAACACCCTGCGCGAAGCCGCGACCCGTCTGAACGACGGTGGCCGGATCGTGAATTTTTCCAGCAGCACCGTAGGCCTGAACCTGCCCGGCTACTCGGTGTACATCGCCAGCAAGGCGGCGGTGGAATCCTTGACCCAGGTATTTGCCAAGGAACTGCGCGGTCGCCAGATCACGGTCAATGCCGTGGCCCCTGGGCCGGTCGCCACTGAGTTGTTCATGCACGGCAAGAGCGAAGAACAGGTGCAGCACTACGCCAAGATGCCGCCCTTGGAGCGACTCGGCCAGCCGCAGGACATTGCCAGCATCATCGCGTTCCTGGTGAGCCCGGCCGCTGGGTGGGTGAATGGGCAGATCTTGCGGGCCAACGGTGGGCTGGTTTGAGGCTTAGTTCTGTGGCGAGGGAGCTTGCTCCCGCTGGGTCGCGAAGCGGCCCTGTTTTTAGGGCTGCTACGCAGCCCAGCGGGAGCAAGCTCCCTCGCCACAGTTTGTATGTTTGCCTGTGGCCTCTACTTAACTGACAGGCATTAGGCACTGCGGTCCCTTTGGGTCACCGCACCAAATGCAGGAACTGCAGGTGCCGCTCGTACTGGTCGAGGATGTCGTTGATGACTTGCTCCTTGGTGTAGCCCACCAGGTCGTAATCCTGACTGCCTTCGCTCAAGTGCACCTCGGCGCGGTAGTAACGGCGGTTGTTCAATTGCTTGGACCCCATGCCGCCACGGGCGAAGGACGGCGTGAAGTAGCCGCGCATCTGCACCTGATAGATGAACGGATGCTGCTCGCCATGGCCAATCTCCAGGCTGACGCTGTCGTTGGCCGGGTCGGGCTGGGTCACCACGGTCAGGCCCTTTTCGACGAACACCGCCGTCACCTCCTCAATGGCCGGGCGCACCGTGGTGTCGAGGAAACGGTACACCTCATCACGGGACGGAAAATGCACCGCCTGGCTCAAGCGTTGACGCCAGCCGCCCGTGCCCCGACGTGAACCCGAGACCGGTGCCAAGGAATGCAATTGCGCGATCTGCTTCTGGGATTCCAGGTAGAACGCCTTGTGCAGGCCCCACATCATCAGCAAGAGAATCAGCGAGAACGGCAGGGACGTCAGCACCACCGCCGACTTCAAGGCATCGATGCTGCCGGAGAACAACAACGCACTGGTCACCAGGGCGGTCATCGCGCCCCAGAACACCCGCAGCCATTTCGGCCCGTCCTCATCGGGATTGCCGCCCTTGGCCGACAGCGTCGAAAGCACCACCGTGCCCGAATCGGCGGACGTGACGAAAAACACGAAGCTGATGAACACCGTGACCGCGATGACAGTCTTGCTCCAGGGGTAGGTTTCCAGCAGCAGGTAAAGGCTCATCGACGGATTTTCCAAGGCGGACATGCCCAGGGCGCTCATGCCGTGGTTGAGCACCTGGTCGATGGCGCTGTTACCGAAGATCGACATCCACGCCAGGGTGAAACCCAGGGGGATCAGCAGCACGCCAAAGACAAATTCCCGGATGGTGCGGCCACGGGAAATCCGCGCGATGAACAGCCCCACGAACGGCGACCACGCGATCCACCAGGCCCAGTAGAACACCGTCCAGCCACCCAGCCAGTCGCCGGGTTCGTTGTAGGCGTACAGGTCGAAACTCTTCATCGGCAGGGCGCCGAGGTAATCGCCGATGTTCTGGATCAAGGTGTTGAGCAAATGCTGAGTGGGCCCGGCGAACAACACGAACAGCAACAACGCGCAGGCCAGCAGCATGTTGATGTCGGACATGACCCGCACGCCCTTGTCGACGCCGGCCACCGCGACGATGATCGCCGCGCCCATCATCAACACGATCAAGCCGACTTGAATCCACTGGGTATGGGCGATGCCGAACAGGTAGTCGAGCCCGGAGTTGAGGTGCAGCACACCAAAACCCATGTCCGCGCCGAGACCAAACACCGTGGCGATAATGCCGAAGCCGTCCACGGCGTAACCGATGGGACCGTTGATGCGCTTGCCGATCAGCGGGTAAAGCGCCGAGCGCAGGGCCAGCGGCAAATTGTGCCGGTAGGCGAAGTACGCCAGGGCCATGCCGACGAACGCAAAAACGCCCCAACCGTGCAGCCCCCAGTGCAAAAACAGGATCTGCATGGCCTGGCGCGCGGCCTCCGCGGTACCGGCTTCACCCTGGGGGGGCTGCACCATGTGAGTCAGCGGCTCGGACACGCAGAAGAAAAACAGCGTGATGCTGATGCCGGCGGCGAACAGCATGCCGGCCCAGGACAGATAACTGAATTCGGGCTCGTCGTGGTCGGCACCGAGCTTGATCTTGCCGTAGCCGGACAAGGCGGTGACCACCACGAAGACCAGATACAGCGTCATCGCCAGCATGTAGTACCAGCCGACCGTATTGGCCGCCCAGTTCTGCGCCGCCAGCAACCAGGCGCCGGCCTGGGCGGGCATGGCAATGACCACCAGGCCGAACAGCAGAATGAAAGTCGCGGCGAAGTAAAAGACCGGCGGGTTCATGCGGACCAGGCCGCTGGGTGGAAGGGACGAAGCGCTCATGAACCAAGCACCTCGGGAAGCGAAAGGGCGACAGTGAAATACGGACTCGGCAAAGGCAAGCCTCCTGTTGTGAGCGGGCAGCAAACCGACGGTTTAACTTGAATGAACGTTCAATTTAAACATGAATAGGCAGCTAAGGACTAATCGCAGGGCTAAACGGCATGTTTCCTACGTTAGCCTACGGGTGGGTATGACGGTGCCTGGGGAGCATTCGTTCAGCGTTCAAAGACATATGTCCAGCCAAACAGAGACCCTGTGGGAGCGAGCTTGCTCGCGATAGCGGTGGTTCAGCCGGCAAATTTATTTACTGATATGCCGCTATCGCGAGCAAGCTCGCTCCCACAGTGTTTGTTGTCGGCTGATTCATGGCGTGATGGCTTTTGTGGCGAGGGAGCTTGCTCCCGCTTGAGTGCAAAGCACTCATCGCTTTTTGGGGCCGCTACGCGCCCCAGCGGGAGCAAGCTCCCTCGCCACGGGACGTGTACCGTTCTCTAAACCAGCCCGCCCCCACAGGTCCGGCAACAAGACAAACCGGCGGCGGTGTCGCCAGACCCACGCTCGGACACAAACATGCCGGTTGCCCCTGAATATCCGCATGCCTATAGTCCAGGCATCGCCTACAACCAGTACGGACCCATGATCAAACAACAGCTGTCTCGCTTTAATCGTCTCGACCTGCTCGGTCATCCGACACCGCTGGAAAAACTCGACCGCCTCTCCACCTGGCTCGGCCGCGACCTCTATATCAAGCGCGACGACCTGACGCCCCTGGCCTTGGGCGGCAACAAACTACGCAAGCTCGAATACCTGGCCGCCGATGCCATCGCCCAGGGCGCCGACACCCTCATCACCGCCGGCGCAATCCAATCCAACCACGTACGCCAGACCGCCGCCCTGGCCGCGAAGCTCGGCCTGGGTTGCGTGGCCTTGCTGGAAAACCCCATCGGCACCGAAGACAGCAATTACTTGGGCAACGGCAACCGGCTGCTGCTGGAGCTGTTCGACGCCAAGGTCGAATTGGTGGCGAACCTGGACAACGCCGATGAGCAATTGCAGGCACTCGCCAGTCGCCTGCGCAGCAATGGAAAAAAACCCTACCTGGTGCCGATTGGTGGTTCGAACGCCTTGGGTGCGCTGGGTTATGTACGCGCCGGCCTGGAACTGGCCGAGCAGATCAAGGACACCGGAGTCGAATTCGCCGCCGTGGTACTGGCTTCGGGCAGTGCCGGGACCCACAGTGGCCTGGCGTTGGCCTTGAGTGAAAGCCTGCCGGCGCTTCCGGTCATTGGCGTCACGGTTTCACGCAGCGAGGAAGACCAGTTTCCAAAGGTCCAGGGCCTGGCCGAGCGCACGGCCGCGTTGCTCGGAGTCGCCCTGCCAGAGGCGTTCAAAGTGAACCTGTGGGACGAATATTTCGCCCCCCGCTACGGCGAACCGAACGCCGGGACACTGGCGGCGATCAAGCTGCTGGCCAGCCAGGAAGGGCTGTTGCTCGATCCGGTCTACACCGGCAAGGCCATGGCCGGCCTGCTCGACGGCATGGGTCGCAACCGTTTCGACGAAGGCCCGATCATTTTCCTGCACACCGGCGGCGCACCGGCGCTGTTTGCCTACAGCGCGGCGTTCTGAGGTGTTGGGGAAACCTCCATGTGGGAGCGAGCCTGCTCGCGATAGCGGTGGATCAGCCAAGATTAATTTAGCTGACAGACCATCGCGAGCAGGCTCGCTCCCACAGGAGACTTCCATTACATATTGGAATATTTGGCTGATTTAATATTATTTTCCAATCTATAGAAGCCACCCTATAGTCTCGCCGCAGGCGCATTTGCCGCGAGACGCCCAAGCTGCTTTAAGGCAGGATGTGGCAATCTTTTCGGATCGCGGCTACGCCTTATCTCAGCCAAAATAACCTCTTCATAAGAAAACACAGGGGCTTGTCATGAATTTTTCCGCATTACGTCGCAACCTGTTGGTGGGTTCGCTGGGCCTGGCATTGAGCGCCGGCCTATTGGGGCAGGCGGTTGCCGGTGAGCAACTGCAGAAAATCAAGGATGCCGGTGAAATCAAGATCGGCCTGGAAGGCACTTATCCACCGTTCAGTTTCGTGGATGAGCAAGGAAAGCTGACCGGTTTCGAAGTGGAGTTTTCCGAAGCCCTGGCCAAGGAGCTGGGTGTGAAGGTCAAGCTGCAGACCACCCCATGGGCGGGCATTCTCGCGGCCCTGGAATCCAAGCGTCTGGACGCTGTGGTCAACCAAGTTACCATCTCCGAGGAACGTAAGAAAAAATACGATTTCTCCGAGCCGTACACCGTTTCCGGGATTCAAGCGCTGGTCCTGACCAAGAAAGCAGCCGATCTGAACATCAAATCGGCTGCTGACCTAGGCGGTAAAAAGGTCGGCGTTGGCTTGGGCACCAATTACGAACAGTGGGTCAAAGCCAACGTACCCACCGCCGATGTGCGCACCTACGAAGATGACCCGACCAAGTTCCAGGATCTGCGCGTAGGCCGCATTGACGCCATCCTGATCGATCGCCTGGCCGCGCTGGAATACGCCAAGAAAGCCAAGGACACGACGGCCGCTGGCGAAGCCTTCTCTCGCCAGGAATCCGGTATTGCCCTGCGCAAAGGCGAGCCTGAGCTGCTGGCCGCCGTGAACAAAGCCATCGAAAAACTTCGCGCCGACGGTACGCTGAAAAAACTCTCGGAAAAATATTTCGACGCTGACGTCACCCAATAATGGAAGCAGCACTTCAACTCGCACTGGACTCCGCGCCCTTCTTGCTCAAGGGCGCGTACTACACGGTCATCCTCAGCCTCGGCGGCATGTTCTTCGGCTTGCTGCTGGGGTTCGGCCTGGCGCTGATGCGCCTGTCGCGTCTCAAGGTGATCAACTGGATCGCCCGCATGTACGTGTCGTTCTTTCGCGGCACGCCATTGCTGGTGCAATTATTCCTGATCTACTACGGACTGCCGCAATTGGGCCTCGAACTTGACCCACTGCCGGCGGCCCTTATCGGTTTCTCGCTGAACATGGCTGCCTATGCGTGTGAAATCCTGCGGGCCGCCATCAGTTCCATCGAGCGCGGCCAGTGGGAAGCCGCGGCGAGTATCGGCATGACCCGCGCGCAGACCCTGCGCCGGGCCATCCTGCCGCAAGCCGCACGCACGGCCCTGCCACCGCTGGGCAACAGCTTCATTTCCCTGGTCAAGGACACCGCACTGGCGGCGACCATTCAGGTACCGGAGCTGTTCCGCCAGGCGCAGTTGATCACCGCGCGAACCTTCGAAATCTTCACCATGTACCTTGCCGCCGCGCTGATCTACTGGGTTCTTGCCACGGTGCTCTCGCACCTGCAGAACGTATTGGAAGCCCGGGTCAATCGGCACGACCAGGAGTCCTGACCCATGATTGTCGTGGAAAAACTGACAAAGCAGTTCAAGGGTCAGGTGGTGCTCAACGGCATCGACCTGAAGATCCAAGAAGGTGAAGTGGTTGCGATCATCGGCCCCAGCGGCTCGGGCAAGACCACGTTCCTGCGCTGCCTGAACTTCCTCGAAGAGCCTACCAGCGGCCGGATCAAGGTCGGCGACATCGAAATCGATGGCAGCCGCCCGCTGAACCAGCAACAGGGCCTGGTGCGCCGTTTGCGCCAGCAGGTAGGCTTCGTGTTCCAGAACTTCAACCTGTTTCCCCATCGCACCGCCTTGGAAAATGTCACCGAAGGCCCGCAGGTGGTGAAGAAAGTCCCCCGTGCCGACGCCGAAGCCCTGGGGCGCAAGCTCTTGGCCAAGGTCGGGCTGGCCGGCAAGGAGGACGCCTACCCACGGCGCCTTTCCGGCGGCCAGCAACAGCGTGTGGCGATTGCCCGGGCGTTGGCGATGGAACCGGCGGTGATCCTGTTCGACGAGCCGACCTCGGCCCTCGATCCGGAACTGGTGGGCGAAGTCCTGGCAACCATTCGCGGCCTGGCCGAAGAAAAACGCACCATGGTCATTGTGACCCACGAAATGGGCTTCGCCCGGGACGTGGCCAACCGCGTGGTGTTTTTCGACAAAGGCGTGATCGTCGAACAAGGCGAAGCCAAAGCCTTGTTTGCAGCGCCCAAGGAAGAACGCACGCGACAGTTCCTCAGCAAGTTCCTTTCTGCCGGACACGGCGATCAGTAAGTAAGCGTGCATCACTTCCAGGGATGGAAGTCATGCCATTACACAACTAACACATCATCGCTACTCACTTCATACAAACGACACAACTTGTAACTTCTGCCTCACCATCCTCCTCAACTATTTATAGCGTTTCAAATACCGGGAAGCCTGGGAAAACGACCTGTGGCGCCGAGTATTCTTAACAGACAAGCGTAGGACGTTTCTGAAGCCTTTCACAATGAGTTATTACGCAGCCCACTCTATTGACACTGAAACTATAGAGCCCTTATCTAGTGCCCGACAGGCGACGTACATGACTTTAGTTGCGCAATGATTTAGCGCAGACAGCCCATATAACTGCCTAAATAAAATAGGCCGCATTATCCGTCGCCTTTGATCTTTCTGAAACGGACTTAGTTTTCACGCATCAAGGAGAACACCATGACATGTAAGTCGAAGAGTCCCGAACTGGCCGCCCCGACCCTGGCCAATGCCCACCCTGCGGGCATCAACATCGCCAGCGCCGCTCACCTGGAAGTTGTCATCGCACCTTACCCCGGCATGGACGCGGGTGACCTGATCGAATTGTTCTGGGACAACTGCTACGTCGGCTCGCGCGTGCTCTCACAGGCCGACGTGCTGGACGGCATCACGATGCGCATCCCGGAGAGTTTCATCGTCAACGGGACCTCGCGCATCCATTATCGGGTGATGCAGGTTGGTCGCGGGCCGGCGCTGTCAACCAAGCAACGGGTGCAGGTCAAGCTCGACTGTCCCGGCGGCCAGCCCTCGGCCTTGAGCGGCGATGAAAACCAAGGCCTGGCGCCGGTGCGCATTCCCGCCACCATCCGACGCCAAGGAGTGAACCCGAACCAGATCAAACGTGGCGTACCGCTGACCATCGAGCCCTACCTGAACATGGCCGCCGGCGACGCCGTGACCCTGCGCTGGGGCGACGTGCGCATGGACCTGCCTGCGCTCACCGCCAGCGAGGTCGGCCAGCCGATCAATATCTGGGTCCCGCCGCAGATCATTCTGGAAGCGGGAGAAGACCTGCGCCTGGAAGTGACTTATTGCATCCTCGACCGCGTGGGCAACAACTCCCACTGGGCACCGCCACGGACGTTGAAGATCGGTTGTGCCAATCCGTATCTGAACACTTCACCGAAACAGGCGCTCATGGTCGCTGAAACGCGCCGCCGAGAGCCCTGATGCAACCCTTCCTGCGACGTACGGGCTTTTGTGGCGAGGGAGCTTGCTCCCGCTTGGGCTGTGGGAGCAAAGCTTGTGTGGGAGCAGGCTGCCCCGCCTCTCCACTGCCCCACCCCGCCCCCCCCCCGCCGGGCCCGCCCCCCCATAACGCGGGCGAGACCCCCCCCCCCCACAAACACCCCGCCCCCC